>CANRDK010000063.1 GCA_947629345.1 uncultured Clostridia bacterium | reverse complement strand
GAAGGACTTCACAATGCCGACCAGCTCCTCTAAAATTTCCACTTCCGTCAATTTGCAGCCATAGGGCACGCCGACGTCGAATTCCACCTTATTGCTGTTGGGGATCAGCCGAAAATCGTGCATCTCCGCCCCGTCGGCAATCTCCCGCACCCTCTCCCAGATCTTGAGCTTCAAGCTCGACTCCTCGCGGTTGGTGAGATCCACGGGGTCGAGGTGGATGGTGAGAGAGACCCCCGTCTCCCTCTTGACCCGCATCTCCAGCCCATCGATGACGGTATGGGCGTCAAGCGTGGATGTACTTGCGTCCATCTCCACATGGAGGGTCGCGAAGAACACCCCCTTGCCGTAGGTGTAAATTTTGAGGTCGTGCACGCCCAGCACACCCTCCGTGGTGAGGCTCATGTCCATGATCTTTTGGGAAAGAGCAGGGTCGGGAGCCCGCCCAAGCAGTTTCGATACGGCCTCGAGCAGAATTTTCGCCCCCTGCCACACGATGAAGAGGGAGACCACAATGCCCGCAATGCCGTCCGCGGCGGCAAAGAGTTCGGAGAGCGCGGCGCCCGCAATGACGGCAAGCGTTGCAAGGCAGTCGCAGAGGCTGTCGATCGATGCCGCCCGCAATGTGTCCGAATCCGCCCGCTTCGCCCCCATGCGGTAGAGCAAGGACATGCCCGCTTTCACAAGAATGGACACGCCGAGAATGATATAGATGACGAGGGAGATCTCCGACCCACTCCCCTCTGCAATGCTCACAATGGAGCCGCGGAGGAGCTCTGCCGCCAGAATGAGCACAATGAGCCCCGTGATCATCGAGGCAATGTACTCCGCTCGGCGGTGGCCGTAGGGATGTTCCTTATCGGCGGGCTTTGCGGCGATGAAGAAGGAGACGAGGGCAACGATGCCGCTGCCGCAGTCGCTCAGGTTGTTGAAGCCGTCTGCCGTGACGGAGACGAAGCCGAAGATGAGCCCTGCTGCGATCTTTCCTGCCGAGAGGAGGAGATTGCAGAGGAGCCCGACGCCGCACAGCACGGCCGCGCTCTTTTCGCGTGGATCAAGATTCATACTATTATTGTATACCACCGCCCCACCTCTTGTCAATAGCATTCGCTCATCCTGACCCGCGCGCTCATCCTGAGCGCAGCGAAGGATCCCATGAAACCAACGGAAGCCTGTAGCGGCCTACCCCGCTGTTCTAATTACGTCATGGTGAGCGCAGTCGAACCATCACCTTATTTTGCTGCGGTGATCCTTCGACGGAGCTCAGGATGACGTGATTTGGAACAGCAAGGCAGGACGCCGCACCGACCGCTCATTCTGAGGGAGCAAAGCGACCGAAGAATCCCATTGAACCCTGCTCCGTAAGTCTAATGGGATCCTTCGCTGCGCTCAGGATGAGCGCACGGGGCACAATCAAAAAATCGGCACATATGTGCCGATTTTTTGAATTTTCATCCTCATTCCAGCTCAAACGCGCCAGTGTAGAGCTGGTAATACTTGCCCTTCTGTTCGATGAGCTGTTCGTGCGTGCCGCGCTCGATGATCCGTCCCTTCTCCAGCACCATGATGGCGTTGGAATTCTTGACCGTAGAGAGCCTGTGCGCGATGACGAACACCGTTCTGCCCTCCATCAGCTTATCCATGCCCCGCTGGACGATGGCCTCGGTGCGCGTATCGATGGAGGAAGTTGCCTCGTCCAAGATCATCACGGGCGGGTCTGCAACGGCCGCCCTCGCGATGGAGAGGAGCTGTCTCTGCCCCTGCGAAAGGTTCGCCCCGTTCTGGTGGAGCATCGTCTGATAGCCCTCGGGGAGTCTCCGTATGAAGTCGTCCGCGCCCGCAAGTTTGGCAGCCGCGATGCAGTCCTCGTCCGTGGCGTCGAGCTTGCCGTAGCGAATGTTGTCCATGACCGTCCCCGTGAAGAGGTTGGTGTCCTGCAAGACCATGCCGATCGCGCGGCGGAGTTCCCCCTTCTTGATTTTATTGACGTTGATCCCGTCATAGCGGATCTTCCCGTCCGCAATGTCGTAGAAGCGGGTGAGAAGGTTGGTGATCGTCGTCTTGCCTGCGCCCGTTGCGCCGACAAAGGCCACTTTCTGCCCGGGTTTTGCATAGAGGGAGATGTCGTGCAACACGATCTTTTCGGGGTCGTAGCCGAAGTCAACATTGAACATGCGGATGTCCCCCTCAAGCTTGGTATAGGTGACGGTGCCGTCCTCCTTGTGGGGATGCCGCCATGCCCAGACGCCCGTGCGCTCCTCGCACTCGGTAAGTGTCCCGTCGGGGCCCTCCTTGGCGTTGACGAGGGTGACATATCCCTCATCCTCTTCAGGCTTTTCGTCGATGAGGGCAAAGATACGGGCCGCACCCGCAAGCCCCATGACGACGGCGTTCACCTGGTTGGAAACTTGGTTGATATTGTTGGAGAACTGCCGCGTCATCTGCAGGAAGGAGACGATGAGCGCGACGTCGAACACCTTGAGCGCCGCGTCGGCATACACGCCGATCCCCCAATTTTGGGTCCCCCCGATGATGAACACTGCGCCGACGACCGCAATGATGACATAGAGCACATGCCCGATATTCCCTAAGATGGGCATGAGCATGTTGGCATAGGTGTTGGCCTTGGTGGACTGTTCGCAGAGGTTCCCGTTGACTCTGTCGAAGTCGGCCTTGGCGGCCTCTTCATGGCAGAACACCTTGACGACCTTTTGGCCGTTCATCATCTCCTCGATGAAGCCCTCTGTCTGCGCAACGGCCCTCTGCTGTCCGAGGAAGAACCTGCCCGCTCCCCCGCCGACGACCTTCGTCACAAGGAGAATGAGCAAGACGCAGCCGAGCACGATGAGGGTGAGATACACGCTGTACCAGATCATGATGAAGAACAGCGTGAGCACCATGATGCCCGATGTCAACAGCTGCGGCAGCGACTGCGAGATGAGCTGGCGGAGCGTATCGATATCGTTGGTGTAATAACTCATGATATCGCCGTGGCTGTGCGTATCGAAGTACTTGACGGGGAGCTCCTGCATGCCGTTGAACATTGCCTCTCGCATGTTCTTGAGATAGCCCTGCGTCAGGATCGCCATGAGCTGTTTATCCACCGCCCCCGCAACGAGGGAGACGACATACAGCCCGATGAGGGTGAACATGAACAGGCAGATCTCCCTGCCGTAGAGCGACCAGAGCATGCCGATTTCGGAGGGCGTCTCCTTTGCGTACGTCAACGCCTCTTCCACCACCGTGAAGATCCTCTGCATGAAGATGGACGGAAGCGAAGAGATGACAGCGTTGCAGACGATGAGGACGAGTGCGATGACGAGCATCCTCGGATAGAAGTGATAGACGGATTTGAGGATCCGCTTGAACGTTCCCTTGGGCGCGGAGGCTCTCGGCCCGCCCTTCATTCTCATGTTAGGCATTTTCCTCACCTCCTTCTCCATTGGCTCCCCTCTCAGGGGAGCTGTCACCATCGGCAGAGCCCTTGGCTCCCCTCATAGGGGAGCTGTCACCATCGGCAGAGCCCTCGGCTCCCCTTGTAGGGGAGCTGTCACCGCAGGTGACTGAGGGGTTCTCGCCCCCTCCACTGGAGGGGGGTAGGGGGGTGGGCTCCCCCATCTCCCCAAACGACGAAACAGCCTTTCCGCCCTTGTTCTGCGTCGTGTAGACCTCGGTGTAGATGGCATTCGTCCCGAGGAGCTCCTCATGGGTGCCGACGGCGTCGATATGGCCGTTGTCCATGATGATGATGCGGTCGGCGTCCTCCACGGAGGAGGTGCGCTGGGCGATGATGATCTTCGTCGTCGTGGGGATAAAGTCCTTAAAGGCCTTGCGGATGAGGGCATCCGTGTGCGTATCGACGGCGGACGTCGAGTCGTCCAAAATCAAAATCTTGGGCTTTTTCAGGAGAGCGCGGGCAATGCAGAGACGCTGTTTCTGTCCGCCCGAGACATTGGTGCCCCCCTGTTCAATGTATGTATCGTACTTTTTGGGGAAGGTCTGGATGAACTCATCCGCCTGTGCGAGGCGGCAGGCCTCCTCCATCTCCTCGTCCGTGGCGTCGGGGTTCCCCCAGCGGAGGTTCTCCTTGATGGTGCCCGAGAAGAGCACGTTCTTCTGCAGAACGACGGCCACTTGATTGCGAAGCGCCTCGAGGTCGTACTCTCTCACGTCGTGTCCTCCCACCTTCACGCTCCCCTCCGTCACGTCATAGAGACGGGAGATGAGGTTCACGAGGGAAGTTTTTGAGGAACCCGTGCCGCCGATGATGCCGATCGTCTCCCCCGATTTGATGTGGAGGTCGATATCCTCGAGCACGTTCTTTTCTGCCGTGGCGGAATATTTAAAGGAGACGTCTTCAAAGTCGATGGAGCCGTCCGCGACTTCGGTGAGCGCATTCTCAGGGGAATGCAGGGTGGATTCTTCGTTCAGGATCTCGCAGATACGCCTTGCGCTCTCGATGGACATCGTGATCATCGCAAACACCATGGAGAACATCATGAGCGAGGACAAGATCTGCATGCCGTAGACGACGAGCTGGGACACCGACCAAACCGTGAGCGGCGAGCCCGTTTCGGCAAGGACCTGCGCCACATTCGTCTCCCTGAGAATGAGATAGGAGCCCAAGAAGAGCACGGTAGAGAGGACGCCGTAGAAGAAGAGCTGCATGACGGGGTTGTTCCAAGCCAAGATGCGCTCCGCCTTGGTGAAGTCCTTCTGGACGTCGGTGGCGGCACGGTCGAACTTCTCCTTTTCGTAGTCCTCGCGGACATACGACTTCACGACGCGGATGCCAGAAATATTCTCCTGCACCGATTCATTCAGGTTATCGTACTTTTTAAAGACGCGGCGGAAGAGGGGCATCGTCCTCCACATGATGAAGAACAGGATCGCCGCAAGCGGCGGAATGACGCCGATAAAGATCCACGCGAGGTTTCCGCCCATCACAAACGCCATCACAACGGAGAAGATCATCATCATGGGGCTTCTGACGGCCACGCGGATGATCATCATGAATGCCATCTGCACGTTCATGATATCCGTCGTCATGCGGGTGACGAGGGAAGGTGTGGAGAACTTATCGATGTTCTCGAAGGAAAACTCTTGGATCTTGTAGTAAAGGTCCTGCCGCACATTCTTTGCGAATCCGCAGGAAGCCTTGGCGCAAACTGCCCCCGCGGCCGCACCGCAAATCAGCGACAGAATGGCCATTCCGACCAAGATCAAGGCATATTGGCCGACGCCGAGCGTCTTCAGGGTCACGTCCCCGCTCGCCCACAGCCCCGCACCGCCCTCGATCGCCTCACCGAGAAGGGTGATGACGAAGGGAATGAGACATTCGAGAATGACCTCAAAGGTGACGAAGATGGGAGAAAGGATGGAAACGAGCTTATACTCCCTGATACATTTTGCAAGTGTTTTGAGCAAACGATCACCTCCAAACAACGTGAAATCGAATAAAAGGGCGCAAACTCCAAGGAATTTACGCTTATCCTGAGTATTATACCATATTATATCATTACCGTCAACTTTTCCGCCCGCCCTTTTGAATTTTCACCAAAAAAACATATTGAGCGCCCCACCCTCCTTGAGGAGCCCCAACGCCGCCCTGCCCCGCCCCTCGGCTCCCCTCTTAGGGGAGCTGTCGTCGCAGACGACTGAGGGGTTCTTGCCGAGAACGTGAGCCCGTTCATCCTGAGCGCAAGGTGCTCAATTTTTAATTTTTAATTTCCAATTCCTCCGCATAACTCTCCCTTCTCCGCGCAATCTATTCTCAGGAGGTATTCTATGCAGAAGTTCAGATCGGGCGAAACCGTTCCCATGTCCTGCAACTACAAGGCGTACGACAAGAACGGCCAGAGCCATGACGACGAAAAGACCTATCTCGAAAAGGGCACGACCTTCCCGCCCCTTCAGCATGAGGGCGGCTACTGGGTCATGGACCACGACTAAGCCCTATTCGGAAAAGAGCGCTGCCACCTCGGCAACGCTCTTTTTTCAAACATATCTTTCAATTTTTACGGTCAGGAATGCCGCAACGGCCAGTTTTATGAGGTCGGGCAGAATGTAGGGGACCACGCAGAGCATCAGCGCCGACGTCACCCCCATCGGATCCGTTGAACCGTGATTGTAGACGGTGAGGAACCAGACAGTTCCAAAAAAATAACACACGGCGAGTCCCAAGATCATGGCCAAATACAGCATGCCACATCTCAGCCATCGATTTTTGACGGGTATATGCTTCGCTGCTGCGGGAATGAGAGCCGCAAACACGAAGCCGAGAATATAACCGCCCGTCGCGCCGAAAAGCGCCGCCGCTCCCGCCTTGAACCCCGCAAACACGGGGATCCCGACAAGCCCCATGAGGACGTAGACGGCAACCGCCGCCGTTCCACGCCTCACACCCAACAGTCCTCCGACCGCCGCAATTGCAAAGGTCTGCAGGGTGAAGGGAACCTCTCCGATAGGCAGAGAGATCCACGCGCACACAGTGATGAGCGCGACCCCAACGGAAATCAAAGCGGCCTCGCGGGCCGCACTGTATAGACGTTTGGATGCAGTATTTTTCATACGAAATTTCCCAAAAAATGCAACTTATGTTACGATTTCCGCCCCGCCGCACCCCTCTTGGCTCCCCTCTTAGGGGAGCTGTCACGCAGTGACTGAGGGGTTTGAACCCCTTCCCCCCTTCGGGGTACTTCCCCTACAAGGGGCAGCAAGGTGGTGCCCCGAACGCAGTCCATGCCCCCTCCCGAGAGGCCCGCAATCCATGCCCCCTCCCGAGGAGCCCGCAATCCATGCCCCCTCCCGAGGAGGGGGGTAGGGGGGTGGGCAACGATTCCCGAATCCCCCACCTCAATTTTTCATTTTTAATTTTTAATTTTTAATTCAAATACTTCCCCAAGTCCCCTCTGTCCGTCTGTTCCCACGGATAGCTGTCGCGGCCGAAGTGGCCGTAGGAGGCCGTCTGCCCGTAGATGGGACTGCGCAGACCGAGTTTCTTGATGATGGCCGCGGGCCGAAGATCAAATTCCCTCTTTACAATTTCGGCGATCTCGTCATCGGGCAGTTTCCCCGTGCCGAAGGTGTCCACAAACACCGAAACGGGCCGTGCGACGCCGATCGCATAGGCGACCTGCAACTCCATTTCATCCGCAAGCCCCGCCGCGACGACGTTTTTGCAGATGTACCGTGCCATGTACGTTGCACTTCTGTCCACTTTGGTGGGGTCTTTCCCCGAGAAGGACCCGCCCCCGTGGGGCGCCCTGCCGCCGTATGTATCGACAACGATCTTTCTCCCCGTCAGCCCCGAATCCCCCTCGGGACCGCCGATCTCAAACCGCCCCGTCGGGTTGATGAAGTACTTGGTGTTCTCATCGAGAAGATCTTTGGGGAGAACGGCCTCGGCGACCAGCTTCTTCATGTCGGCATAGATCTGTTCCTGCGAAACCTTGGTGTTGTGCTGGGCGGAAATGACCACCGTGTCGATGCGCACGGGCGTTTTTCCGTCATATTCCACGGTGACCTGCGTCTTTCCGTCGGGACGGAGATAGTCAACGATTCCACTCTTGCGGACCTCCGCGAGGCGATAGGCAAGTTTATGGGCGAGAACGATGGGAAGGGGCATGAGCTCCTCCGTCTCGCGGCAGGCATAGCCGAACATGAGGCCTTGGTCCCCCGCGCCGATCTCGTCCTCTTCCTCGCCGCCCCCCCTCTTCTCCATGGACGCGTCCACGCCGAGGGCGATGTCGGGCGACTGGCCGTGGATGAGGGTGATGACCTTGCACTTATCGTAGGCAAAATCCCCCGCATAGTAGCCGATACGTTGAATGACCGACCGCGCGACAGCCTCATAGTCGACGGTTGCACGCGTGGTGACTTCCCCCATGATCATGAGGGTATTGTAGGCCGCACAGCATTCGACCGCCGCGCGGGTGTAGGGATCCTGCTTTAAAAGTTCATCCAAAATGGCGTCGGAGATGTTGTCGCACACCTTGTCGGGATGCCCCTCGGTGACGCTTTCGCTCGTAAAGAATCTTCTCATATGCGTTTTTCCTCGTTTGTCTCTCTATTATAGCGAACTCCCCACCGAATGTCAACTAAAATGACGCCCCGCCCGCCATCGGCGGGCGGGACGTCATCCTGTCCCTCCTCTTGCCCGCCCCCTGCGTCAGGGGGCGGGGTAGGGGTGGGGGTACGCCCTCAAACGAAGTCCGCCCAAGCCTTCCCCCTCGGGGGGAAGGTGGCACGGCTGCCCTTGCCGTGACGGATGAGGGGATAATGTCAACATTATTCAGAACATCCCCGCCCCCTCCCCCCTCCCCAAGGAGGGGGAACTTCGTTTCGCTCTCCCTTGAACCCGCCGTTTGCGCACCTCCCGTCATTCCAATCGCGCCCGCGGACTCTCGTCCGCGGGCGCTGCTTCCTTATTCTTCAATTTCAAATTTTTCTTTGAGCCAATCGGAAATCATCAAAAGCCGATAAAGCGCTTTCTTGATCGTTTCCTTCGATTCACCACTTCTACTACAAGGGAGAGCATGCTTTTTGCGGCAAGGCACCCCACTATTGTCGTTACATGCAACTTTCGTTTCATGCTTCAGTACAGAACGTAAAGATTGAAATTCGCACAATCTATCACAAGCATCTTGTTCCTCGGCGGTAAGTTCTTCCCCAAACGTATGCTTTTTATTTAATTCAGAAAACCATTTAGGTTGAGCATTGATTTTCTCTTGCACATCATCTAAAAAATTATTGATGGCATTACATTTTTCTTCAAAGGGAATATCCTTAGTATATGCCACTGTTTTGCAGTGGCTGCAAACATAGTATCTCCCCAAAGCGGTGAGCTCTTTGTCACAGTAACAACATGATTTTTGGTTCATCTTCATTTACTCCTTTTCCAAAAGTATTCTGCATATTTGAATGTGAAATATTCGACATAGTCGGCGGAATCCGCTGCATTCAACGTTTCCGCATTCGCAAAGTCGCTTGTTTTTGAAACTTGCCAATTTGCACTTCCCTGCACCGTTACGCTTTCGAGCGGACAATTCCGAAAGGCGTATTGCCCGATATATGTGACACTCTCGGGAATCGTTATGCTTGTTATTCCTGTGCAGCCAGAAAAAGCATATCGCCCGATACACATGACACTCTCGGGAATCGTGACACTTTTAAGCTTTGTGCGACCACTAAATGCAGAATTGGTAATTCCTTTTGTGCCTACCCTTAACGTTACTTCTGTTGCCGAGCTGTCGCAATCTATGGCCCATTGATCCACATAATGTACATTACCCTCCTTTTGTATTAGTTTATTGCAACCCTTAAACGCATACGAATCAATCGAGGTCACGCTGTCGGGAATTTCAATGTTTTTAAGCCCAATACAACGATAGAACGCATAGTCTTCAATTGATGTCACGCTATCGGGGATTATAATGTTCGTCAGTCCACTGCAATCGGTGAACACATGATGTCCGATTGAGATCATGCCACTGCCAATCTTCACGCTTGTCAGTCCATTGCAACCACAGAACGCATAATCTCCAATCGAGGTCACGCTGTTGGGAATGTTGATACTCGTCAGTCTACTACAGCTATAAAATGCATAGGCTCCAATAGAAGTCAAACTATTAGGAATCAGGATTTCAGTTCCTTTGTAGCCAATAAAGGCACACGGTTTGATTTCAGTAATGTTGTTAGGAATAACAAGTGATGTGATTTCATTATTATTCAAATAAAGTGTAGCACCGCCTAAAGGATTGCTATAAAAGTGATACGACCCTACATTGAGTTCAAAATCGATTTTGCACCATGCGGAAAGATCTTTGATATATACTCTTAAAAAGGAGCACCCTGAGAAAGCACATTCTCTAATTGTTGCCAAATTTAGACCAATTGTTATACTTTTAAGTCCGCTGCAATCACTGAATGCAAAAGCACCGATTGAAATCACACTGTCGGGAATTACAATGCTCGTCATTTCACTGCACCTATTAAATGCACCATTGTTTAACCCTGCCCGAACACTCAAATCGAAAACAAACAGGTAAAACATCGGAAAAACAGGAACTTATTTTTTTGGCCTTTCGAGGTGTCGTTGTACCACAGAATGAAGCGGCAAGTCAACGGAAAAAATTATTGCTTAAAATACGGAACGGAAAAACGGTCGTACTCGATAATGAGTACGGCTTTTTTCTTATGCTCGAAAACTCAAATTATCTAAGCCGTCGAATGCAATATTTTTTTCTGTTCGTTGACTTCCGAGAGGCTGTACTCAAATGCTTCGGGATATGTGCTTCCTTCGGTGGTACTTAGCCACCTTGCCGAAAGGCAAAAAATAAAAAAATAAGGAGTAAAAAAGAAGGATGAAAAAAGTAGTGTTTTCGGTTATCAAGGCAGGAAGAAATGAGAAAAGAATGTCCGGAGTTGGTTATATCACGGAAACGGATTTATTGATCCCTGCCATCAGCCAAAAGGGAAAGCCGTACATACGGGTATTTGAGGATTGTATCAAGTATTGCCACAAAAACGCAAATGAACACGACGAATACAAAGGTACGTTCTACGAACTTCGGGAAGTCGAATTTGAAACACGAAACGGTTCCGGTTACGAAACGCGAGAAGTCGAAATTACCTACTATATCTGGTTCAAACTCGCAGATTAAGGAGATACGGAGATGTACGAATACGAACACTTTGACGGATACGATTACACGACATTCGATATAATAGCAGCCGACCTCGACCGAAGGCTGATCACGGTGGCTGTTACATATATCGGGAAGATAAGCGTTATCACCTATGACCTATACGAAGATAGAAACGGACTGTACTTTGAGTATGGTCCGCTTTTTACAAAAATCCATACCGATGATTTCATTTACAGGAGTTGCGAAAATGACGATTGAAATTAAAAATTTGAGGGACGAAAAACCGACAGAACCCTATCAAGTAAGGATCGACAGAGGACATTCGATACTCTGCAATCCGTTCTATAT
>CANRDK010000062.1 GCA_947629345.1 uncultured Clostridia bacterium | reverse complement strand
CGAGGCCGAGCGCACCGCTCCCCGCAAAGAGATCGAGAACCCTCGCGCCCAAAAGATTCCCCGACAAGATCTGAAAGACAGACTCCTTCACGCGGTCGGGCGTGGGGCGGACGTCCCCCACGATCGGCGCAAGGACCGTCCCGCGATGTTTTCCCGCAATGATCCTCATTTCTGTTTGCCTGCCTTGCGGACTTTTTCGTCGCGGGCATCCGTGTTCTCCTTCCGCTTCTTCTCGATATAGGCGCCCACGAGATAGGCAATGCCACTGACGAGAATGGGCAGGAGGACAAAGAGCATCGACCAAAGCGGATCGACGAGCAGTCCGCCCCCCTCCTTCGTGCCAAACCATGCGATGGGCGCGATCGCCCAGCCCGCAAACATGATGAAAAAGAGACTTGCGGCGTCGTAGAAATAATGCGCGAGCACGGCCAAAATGATGACAGGCACGCCGACGAGAAGACCGATAAAGAATCCCTTCCACGGACGGAATTCCCGTTCGGGACGGTGATCCCCACCCGATTGGATCCCGAGCGCGGCATTCTTCCTGTGGACAGCGCCCGTGAGGTAGTTATCGTAATGAAAAACGCCGGTATTGTAGAGCAAATGGGCATTGAAAAAGGCGCCGCCGAGGATACAGACGCAGCCGAGGACGATCGCGACGACCTCGTTCCCCTCGGGGACCATTGCCTGTAGAGACAGCAGGAGCAGACTCATGAAGAGATACATGAGGTAGGGCGTGACCATGCGCCGCCAACATTCCCTCTGCACCCGCCAAAACAGCTGCCATTTCGTCGGATCCGAATAATTCTTTTGTTTTTTGGGTTTTTCGTTGAGCATTTTTCTCTCCGCGGACATATCTGCCCATATTCCATTATAGCGGTTTGAAAAATGAGTGTCAAGTCATTCTGAGGGAAACGTCCGTTGGTTTTATGAGCAGCGGGGCAGGATGAGCGGAGGTTCTTCAGCGGAGGTACCTCTTCACGGCCTTTGCGGGGAGGCGGACAAGGGCCTCGTAGACGGAGGTCCCGTGCTCCCTTGCATATTCTTCAAAATCGGAGACGAGAAGGACCTCTTCGCCGAACGCTGCCTCCCCCTCTGCAAGCGCGGCGTCCATGCAGAGCTTTCCCACGACGCCCGTCATTCCCTCGCGGAAAAAGCCGTCTCCATAGCCGCAGCGGAGGGTGTGCACGGCGGAGAAATTGTGCGCGGCGGGCGCATAACCGAGCCCCTCGCCGAGCTGTCTGCAGCTGTTGGAGACGTAGGCGTACAGCTTCATGGCAGGCCGAAGAGGCCCCGTGCCGCCCGCGGGGAGATAGCCATAGAGGCCGAGGCCGACGCGGACTTCATCACCCATCTCCCCCTTCAGCGTCCCGCCCGTTGCGGCGATGTGTGAAATGCAGTCGGGGAAAATCTCCTTCACTTCGGACACGGCCCTTTGGAAGAGCTCGTTCTGCCCCCGTCTGTAGCCGTCGCTCTCTGCCGAAAAGTAGTGCGAGAACACCCCTTCGACCAAAAATCCCCTCTCCTTCAGGGCAAGGGCCGCCGCCTTTGCCCCGTCGGGAGGGAAGCCGTAGCGGTTCATGCCCGTGTTGACGGCGAGATGCACCCGCGGCGACCTGCCCACCGCTTCCACCCCTCTCGAAAGCACTGAGAGCGCGGGGAAGGATGTGACGGACGGGGTGAGGCGGTACAAAATCAGCCGCACGGCCTCCTCTTGCGTCATGGGAGGAGTCAAGACGAGAATGTCCTCTCCCACCCCCGCAAGGCGCAAAGAAACCCCCTCCTCTACGGTTGCGACCGCAAAGGAGGAGGCGATGCCGTGAAGGGAGAGCGCAACTTCCTCCGCACCGTGGCCGTAGGCGTCATCCTTGACGACGGCGATGAGCGGACGGGAAGCGAGATCCCGAAAATAGTTTGCGTTGTGGCGCAGGGCGGGAAGGGAGATCTCCGCAAGTAAAGATTGCATGCATCATTGTATGCGGTCCCCCAGAATAAGGTCCCTTTACTGCTTGTAGATAAAGCGGTGGCAATTTTCGCATTCGATGATATTGCCGCCCGCGAGACGGTTCCGCTGGGCGAGAGGAAGGTCCATGCCGCACACGCACATGTCGCCGTTCAGCGGCATGATCACGGGGAAGATCTTCTCTTTCCGCTTGAGTTTGTACCGCTCGAGCACTTCGGGAGGGATCTTTTGCGCAGCCTCCTCCATCTGCTTTGTGAGCTCCTCGATGCGGCCTGCGTACTTGGCCTGCACTTCCTTGTACTTTTCGGTATATTCCTTCCGTTGCTTGTTCATCTGCTTGCCCTGCTCCATGAGTTTTTTGTACTCCGCGGAGAGCTGTTCAACCTCGGCAAGCATCTTGTTGAGCTCCTGTTTCGTGGAACGGATCTTCTCGAGAAGCTGTTGCGCATTCTTTTTGTAGAAGGAGACGTCTCCGCCGCCCTCTACGAGTTCCTCGACTTCCGAATATTCGGCGATCGCCTTGCTCATCTCGTCCACACGGACCATGAGACTGTCGCGCAGGGCCCTGAGCTCCAGCGCACGCTTATCCTGTGCGGCAATGCGCGCCTCTGCATTCCGCATGACGACCTTTGCCTGATTGAGTTTCTTTTTTTCCTCTGTGGCGTTGAGTTCCAGATCGATCTTGCGAAGTTCGCCGTCCAGCCTCTGATATTCCAACAGATCTTGCAATACAGCCATATGTTTTCTCCTTACAGGTACCGCCTGTCCGTGTAAAAGACACAGGGCAGCCCGATTTTATTTTCAATTCTTTCCGCAAAGCGGGAAAATCCATAGTTTTCGGAGGCATAGTGGGTGAAATGCAGGACGTTGAGCCCCTTCTCCACCGCCTCCGTGATGATGTGATGCTTTCCGTCCGAAGTGACGAGGGTATCCGCCCCGTGTCTGAGCGCAAACGCGATCGCGGCATAGGAGAATCCTCCGCCGCAGAAACTTGCGACCCGCCTCACTTCCCTCTCCCCATAGACGGCGAGCCGTTCGGTATCGAAGGTCTCCCGTGCACGGGCAGCAAACTCCCCGAGCGGGGCGGGAGAAACGTCGTACACTCTCCCGTAGCCGCCGCAGGAGAGTTCTTCCATGACGGCGATCGGCTCCTTTCCGCCGAGGCCGAGCATCAGGCTCTCGTCGATGCCTCCCTTCGCGGCGTCTAAATTGAGATGCGCCGAGATGACGGAGATCCCCTCCTTCACGCACGCATAGAGCGCGGGCGTATCGGTCGGCGTGATGCGCATGACACCCTCCCAGATGGCGGGATGATGGGTGACGATGAGGTTTGCGCCCCTTTTTATCGCTTCCTCCACAGCATTCACCGAGAGGTCGAGGGAGAAGAGCACCCCCTTGATGTCCCTCCCGCAGTCGAGCAGGAGGCCGCTGTTGTCGTGCATGCCCCTCTCTATGTATTCCTTGGAGAGCACGAAGGGCGCGGCCCCGTCGATGATTTCATAGATGTCTTTGAGCTTCATAGATGGCTTCCTCCAATTCTCTCTTGCGCTGCATGAGCGTCGCGCGTGCATTTTCCTCCCGTGCGAGGGCAAGCCGCGCCTCTGTCTTTTCAAGTTCCTCTTTCGCATAGAAGAGGAAAGGATAGGGCGAACTTCCGTTGAGGTTGTCCCGCCCGAAGCGGAATTCAAGTTCGGAATAGATATCTCTGCCCTCCGCAACGCCCCTGATGACATCGTAGTACTTCTTTCCGTCCGAAAAGGTGAAATCAAGTTCCATGCGTGCGCCGCGTTCCACGAGGTAGCGGCGGAGCTTTTCGCTGTTTTTCATGGGCTGGAAGAGAAAGCGCGGCGGAAGGTAACCATTGTCTAAAATCTTAACGATCTCCTCCCCGCCCATGCCTGCAATGAGGACAAAGTCTGCTTGGGGAACACCTGCAAGTCCGTCCGCCACAATGGGGACGCATTTGCCCGCTTCGATATAGTCCTTCAGTAAAATTTCAGCCTTATGCAGCGATTTCGCACTGATGTCCGTGATGTAGGCTCTTTCGCAGAGGCCGTGTTTCAACATAAATTCCGTCAGATAGCCGTGATCGCAGCCGATGTCGGCAAAGACGGTGCACTTCCCCAAAAGAGAAGTAAGTTGAACAATTCTTTCCATCAATCGAGGAAGTCGCGGAGCTTTTTGCTGCGCGAGGGATGGCGAAGTTTTCTGAGCGCTTTCGCCTCGATCTGGCGGATGCGTTCACGCGTGACGTTGAATTCCCTGCCCACCTCTTCGAGGGTGCGGGGCTTGCCGTCGTCGATGCCGTAGCGGAGGCGGAGCACCTTCTCCTCGCGGGGGGTGAGCGTATCGAGCACGCTCAGGAGCTGTTCCTTCAGCATGATGAATGCAACGGAATCCCCCGGGGTCTGCGTCTTGTCGTCCTCGATGAAGTCGCCGAGGTGGGAATCTTCCTCCTCGCCGATGGGAGTTTCGAGGGAGACGGGGTCCTGTGCGATCTTTTGGATCTCCATGACGCGCTGGACGTCGATACACATGGCCTCGGCGATCTCCTCGGGCGTCGGTTCCCTTCCGTTCTCCTGCAAGAGCATGCGGGAGACGCGGGTGAGCTTATTGATGGTCTCCACCATGTGGACGGGGATCCTGATCGTCCGCGCCTGATCTGCAATGGCACGGGTGATGGACTGGCGGATCCACCATGTTGCATATGTGGAAAACTTAAAGCCCTTTTGGTAGTCAAACTTCTCCACGGCCTTCATGAGACCGAGGTTCCCCTCCTGTATGAGGTCCAAAAAGAGCATGCCGCGGCCCACATACCTCTTTGCAATGGAGACAACGAGGCGGAGATTGGCCTCCGACAGACGGTTTTTGGCTTCCTCGTCCCCCTCCTGCATGCGCTTGGCGAGTTCGATCTCCTCGTCGCCCGAAAGGAGAGGCACACGGCCGATGTCCTTCAGATACATTTTGACGGGATCGTCAAGGCCAATGTCTGAGAGGGCCTGATCCAAAAGTTCCTTGTCTCTCTCGTCCTCGTCATAGATGCTGATGCCGAGGTCGGGCAGGGACTTGTAGATCTGGTCATACTGCTGGGGTGTGAGGTCATATTTTTCGAGTTCGTTGCAGAGCTGGTTCGTTGAAATGCTCCCCTTCATACGATAGCCTGCGGATAAGTTTTCGATGAGCTCATTGAGTTGTTCTTCGGAAACGGTCATGTCGTACCTCCAATGTTTTTCATTTTCTTTGTGTATGTGTCGATGCGGAGAAGGCATTCGCGGCGCTCCTCCGCAGATTGCGCCTGTTGGAATTTATCGCGCTCCTCGGCGATCTTCCTGCTATACATTCTCTTTTCGAGCGTTTTGACGCAGTCGTTGAAGTACTGCGCCGCACGGTCTCCCTCTAAATTGTCGCCAAAGTCGAGATTCAGAATGTTGGCGATCTCACCGTCCTCGGCGAGATAGTCGAAGATCCCGCTCGCCCGCACCCTGCCCTTTTCCCGCTCGCGCAGAATGAAATCGGCAATGGCCCTGTGATCCTCCGTTTCCCATTCGAGGGAGGAGAGGTCGAAACCGAGGGCGTACGGCTTACTCAAAAGGCAGGCACACAGCACGAACCGCGCGGCCGCCGTATCGCTTCCCGTGGGCGCCTCCCTCTTTGCGGGGGGCGCCGGCGATGTCTCCTCCCGCGCGGGGAGCTTTTCGAGGTCGCGCTGCAATGCGCCGAGGCTGATACCGGCTTTTGAAGAAATGCTCTTTAAAAGCTCCTCCCGCTCCGTCTCGCTTTCGGCCTCCCTCACGATGGAGAGTGCGCTGCGGACGAATGCGCGGACGTCGTCGGATTTTGAGAAATCGCACTTTCTCTCCTCGGAATAGATGCGGAAATCGATGAGGGGCATGGCGGCGTCGAGGCACCTTTGATACCCCTCCGCGCCCTGTTGACGGATGACGTCGTCGGGGTCGAGTCCCTCGGGAAGGGGCACGACGCGGAGCTTCATCCCCTCGTTTTCGAGAAGTTTGAGCCCTCTGAGGTTCGCCGATTGCCCCGCCGCGTCCCCGTCGTAGCTGATGAGGACAGTATCGGTATACCGCTTGGCGAGGCGGACCTGTTCGGTCGTGAGGGAAGTCCCCATGCTCGCGACGACGTTTTTGAAGCCCGCCGCATAGAGAGAGATCGCGTCCATGTACCCTTCCACCATGATGAGGTTGGGAAGCGCACGCACCCGCTTCTCCTTTTTGACCAGATTGACATTGTAGAGACTCTTGCTCTTGTTGAAGAGGAGCGTTTCGCGGGTGTTCTTGTATTTTGCCCGACTGCCGGGCTGCAGAGCTCTTCCGCCGAAGGCAATGACTTCGTCGAAATTGTTGATGATGGGAATGATGAGCCTCGTGCCCTCGAAGTCGTACAGTCTGCCGTCCTCTTCCGAGATGCTGCAGGCCCCGCTCTCCGTACATTCCTCGGGGGTATAGCCGAGTGCAAGGAGATGGGACGGGAGCCCCGCATAGTCGAGCGAGGCGCCGAGGCCGAATTTCTTTGCGACCGAGGGTGAAATGCCGCGCTTCGAGAGATAGGCAAGGTATTCATCCGCCCTGCCGCTGTACAGATTGCCGAGGTAGAACCGCGCGGCGTCCTTCATGAGGGCGACGTGACGGTCCCGCTTCTTCTTCCGCTCGGCGGCAAGTTCGGCCGACCTCTCGTCGCGGGCGGGAACTTCGAGCCCGACACGCTTCGCAAGGATCTCCACCGCCTGACTGAAATCGACGTTCTCGTACTCCTCCACGAAGGAGATGACGTTCCCGCTCACCCCGCAGCCGAAGCAGTGATAGTACTTGTCCACGGAGTTGACGGAAAAGGACGGCGTCTTTTCGTGATGAAAAGGACAGCACGCCCAATAATTATAACCTCTTCTCTCCAGCTTGATATAGGAGCTGATGACGTCAACGATATCGTTCTTTTCCTTGAGCGTCTGCAAAAAAGAGGCATAATCCTGATTCATACGCTCCCCTCCCGCGGCACAAACAGACTCTTGAAGAGCTCGATGGCGTAGCGGTCCGTCATGGAAGAGAGATAGTCGCACACGGCCCGCGGCAGATCCGTATTTGCCGTTTCGAGATAGAGAGCGGGGAGCTCTTCGGGGCGGCCCATAAAATATGTATACAGAGCTCTCAGCATGCGTTCCGCACTCTCCTGTATGACCTTGTTCGCCCGTTCATAGACGTGCTCGAACATGAAGGCACGGAGCTCGGCAAGGGCCTTGTCCTTCTCTTCGGACATGCGCACATAGGGCTGACCCTCCGACTCGCGGCAAATATCCGTGATGGCGGTGTTGATGCGCTGGGAGGTATGGCTCCCGAACTTGGACACGGCGTCCTTCGGAAGCTCCTCTGCCGTGAGATAGCCCGCGCGGATCGCATCCTCGATGTCGTGGTTGATATAGGCAATGAGATCGGCATACCGCACGACTTCCGCCTCCAGCGTCTCGGGCTTGCCCGCGGGGGTATGGTTGAGAATGCCGCTCCGCACCTCGTAGGTGAGGTTGAGCCCCCGTCCGTCCTTTTCGAGCTTGTCCACCACGCGCAACGACTGCACGTTGTGCTTGAAGCCCGCAGGATTCAGCGAGGCAAGGACACGCTCGCCGATGTGGCCGAACGGTGTGTGCCCAAGGTCATGCCCGAGCGCGATCGCCTCCGCAAGGTCCTCGTTGAGGGAGAGACAGCGGGCGATGGAACGGGCGATCTGGGAGACGTCCAAGGTGTGCGTCAGACGGGACATGTAGTGGTCGCCGTCGGGCGCAAAAAATACCTGCGTCTTGTTCTTGAGGCGTAGGAAAGCCTTGGAATAGATGATGCGGTCCCTGTCGCGCTGGAAGTCTGTGCGCATGGGACAAGGGGGCTCCTCCCGCTCCCGTCCGCGCGTATCTTCCGACCGCACCGCGTAGGGAGAGAGGAACATTTTTTCCCTTTCGTAAATTTGTTTCTTGATGTCGTATTTTTCTTTCATCACAAGTTATTTCGCAAAAAAAGAAAAAAATCCTCTTTTTTGAGAGATTTTTTTCAAAAATTCTTCGATTTTTAATATTATGTCTGGCATAATTGAACATTTATGTCTGACATAGTACTGTGCAAAATGTAAATTTTGTGGATTTGAGGGGGCTCAAGCCTTCCCCTTGGGGGGAAGGTGGCACGGCTGCCCTTGCCGTGACGGATGAGGGGAGAATGTGGTCGGCGTGATTCAGAATGTCCCCGCCCCCTACCCCCTCCCCAAGGAGGGGGCTTTGACTCCGTTCGGCCGTGCCTTGGCTCCCCCTTCGAGGGGGAGCTGTCGTGCAGTGACTGAGGGGGTGTCGTTCTAATCACACCCCCACCACAATTTTTAATTTTTAATTTTAAATTTTTAATTACTCCCGTGCGTTTAACGGGATCCTTCGCTGCGCTCAGGATGAGCGCGCGGCAGTAGCTTTTCAAAAGCCGCCGTTGACGCCTAAGACTTGGCCGGTGACGTAGGAGTTGTCGAGAAGGAACAGCACGGCGCGGGCAACCTCTTCGGGGGTCCCGAACCGTCCGAGCGGGATCTCCTCTGCAAGGGCCCTTTTCTCCTCTTCGCTGAGGTGACCGTTCATGGCGGTGTCGATGACGCCCGGGGTGACGCAGTTGACCGTGATCCCGGCGGGGGCGAGTTCCCTCGCAAGCGCCTTGGTGAACGCGATGACGGCCCCCTTGGAGGCAGAGTAGGCGCTCTCGCAGCTCCCCCCCTCCTCCCCCCACACCGAGGAGATATTGACGATGGTCCCGCCGCGGCCGAGCATCTTTTTGACGGCGTGTTTGCAACACAAAAAGGTCCCGCCCGCATTGACGGCCATCACCCTCTCCCATGCAGAAAGGGTCGTGTCCTGCACCTGTGCATAGAGCGGGATCCCCGCATTGTTGACGAGATGATCGAGAGAGGAGAACCTTGTAAAGACTTTCTTCACTG
The DNA here is from genome assembly GCA_947629345.1 of uncultured Clostridia bacterium. Taxonomy (GTDB): domain Bacteria; phylum Bacillota; class Clostridia; order Christensenellales; family Borkfalkiaceae; genus Gallimonas. The sequence goes on along the minus strand of CANRDK010000062.1, from coordinate 2,207 downwards.
CCTCCTCGTTTGAGACGTCTGCGCGCAGAAACTCCACGGCGGGGAGCAGCTGTCTTGCCCGTTCCGCCGCGGCTTCATCGGAGGAATAGAGCGCGGTGACCTTCTCCCCCCGCTCAGACAGGAGACGGCAGACGGCGAGGCCGATCCCCCGCGTTCCGCCCGTGACGAGCGCCCTCATCTCTCCCCCGCAAGGCGGATGATCTCATCCGCGACCTCATCGACCGATTTGTTGTCGGTATCGACGATGAAGTCGGCAACTGCCTCATAGACGGGTGTGCGCTCCGCAAGGAGCTCACCGAGCTTTTCGGCGATCTTGCCGTTATCCTTGAGGAGCGGACGCGTCTCATCCGCACGGACACGGCCGAGAAGGGTCTCAAAGCTCGCCCGCATGAAGAAGATCCTGCCGTTTTTCTTCAAAAGATCGGTATTTTCATATTTGAGAACGAGGCCGCCGCCCGTGGAGATGACGAGACCGTCCATTCCCGCAAGTTCTTTGACGACATCCGTTTCGAGCGCACGGAAATGTGCCTCCCCGTAGTACTCGAAGATATCCGAGATCCTACCATAGCGATCGGTGATGACGATATCTGTATCATACCATCTCCGCCCCGTCTGTTCGGCGATACGGATCCCCACGCTGGACTTTCCGACGCCCATCATGCCGCAGAGTACGATATTCATAACAAAAAGCTCTCCAATGCCAAGATGTAGCTATCTTTGCCGAAGCCCAAAATTTCCCCCTTGCAGACCGCAGTCAACACGGAGGTATGGCGGAACTCCTCCCGCGCATGCACGTTGGACATATGGACTTCAACGACGGGAACGGAGACGCTTGCGATCGCGTCGCGGATGGCATAGCTGTAGTGGGTGAATGCGCCTGCATTCAGAACGATGCCGTCGTACACCCCCTCCGCGCGCTGGATCTGCGTGCAGATCTCCCCCTCAAAGTTGCTCTGTATAAAATCCACAAAGTGGCCCTTGCCCTCGACAAATGCCTCGAGTTCCCTGTTGATGTCCTCGAGTGTTTCGCCGCCGTAGACGTCCTTTTCGCGCCGCCCCGTCAGATTGAGGTTGACGCCGTTGAGCACCAAGAATCTCATTTTTTCACCTCGCTGTATTCTTTCCAAAGAGTTTTGGCCTCTTCGCTGTTCGGTTCTCTGTTCAAAAAGATGCAATCGGCGAAATAGGCCTGATAGAAGAGCATGGCCGCGCCGTTCAGCGTGGGTTTGCCGTATGCCTCCGCCACCCGCAAAAATTGAGACTGCGGCGGAACATAGATGAGATCGACCGCCGCCCCGCACAACTTTAAGAGCCGATCGGCCGTGTCCGTCTCACCGCTCTCATAGGCGACTGACGGCAACATTCCCACCGTATTGTGCATGCCGACGCCCGTGCAGTTCAGAATGATATCAAAGGGACGCACGGGGACCTGTTTTAAAGGGGTGAACCCGCCCAATTCCTCATAGACAGCATTGAGCCGCGCCCCGTCCCGTTCATAGGCATAGACTTCCGCGCCTGCCTCCGTGAGCTTCTTGATACAGCTCCGCCCCGCGCCGCCCGCGCCGAGCACGAGGACTGACGTATCTTTGACGTTGAGCCCCGCGTTTTCGAGCATGAGCATGAACCCGTAGCCGTCTGTATTGTAGCCGAGGCGACTCCCCGCGACGACAGTGTTCACTGCGCCAAAGACCTCCGCGTCCCCCTTCAATGCGTTCAGATAGCGGATGATCTCCCCCTTGAAGGGAATGGTGACGTTGAAGCCGTCGTAGCGGGAAAAGAGCTCCTCCGCCCGCCCGCTGAACTCCTCGGGGGGAATGCTGACCTTTTCGTAGGAACATTCCACAGAAAAGCGGTGCAGAATGAAATTGTGGATGGCGGGACTGTCGGACTGCGACACGTCCTTGCCGATGACTGCAAGTTTCAGCATAGCGTGCTCCTGATTTCGGATAACTCCCTCGCATAGTCCGCATAGGGGAGCTCTAAAATGGCAAATTCCCCCTTCTTGACGGGCACGGCGAGCGTGACGGTATCCCCCTTTGTGTTCTTTTTGTCGAGCAGGGCAAGGCGGGCGGCCCCTTCAACGTCGATATCCTCGATCTTGCAGGCGAGAACGGTGCGGATGAGCGTTTCCAGCTCCCCGAGATAGGCCTCGTCCGTCTCGAGATGCCGACGGGCAATGTAGCTCTCATAGAGAAGGCCGAGGAGCA
>CANRDK010000061.1 GCA_947629345.1 uncultured Clostridia bacterium | reverse complement strand
TACAGCCCGCAGACCGCAACGGAGAATTGGGACAAATACGTTGACGGCATTTTGCAGTTCGACGGCATCGTCCTCAAGGGGGAGAATGACACCGAGCAGACCCTTCGGGAGAAGCTCGAGGACGTCGGCGCGGAGTACGACGAGAGGAACCGTTGGCTCAACGTCAACATCCGCCTCGCACAGCCCTACGGCGCGGCCTATGCCCATGTCGAGCATATCGGCATTCAGGTCAGCTGGGAGGGGACGGCGATCGGGGCGACAAGTACCAAGGCCTTTGGCTGGGGGTACACCCACGAGATCGGCCACATGATGGACATCGGCGAGAGAACGGTGTCCGAGTGCAGCAACAATATGATCTCCAAGTTCCACGAGACGGTCATCGAGGGGACGGCCCAGCGCGGCGATTTCGCAAAGACGACGGATGCACTCGCCCCCGACGACCATATCGCCTCCTATTGGAATACCAACCGCGGCAACTTCATCTTTTGGTGGCTCATCGAGAGCTACTACCCCGGTTTTTGGGCTCGGCTCGACAATCTCTACCGCTACACAGATGTCTACAAGGACTTCACCGAAGAGGAGAAAAAGCAGCTTGGCGTCATGAATGCCACGGAGAAACAGGTCTATCTCTCCTCCCTCGTCGTGAAAGAGGACCTTTCGTACTACTTCGAGCGGTGGGGATACAACCTCTCGACGAACGACTATATCTTCAAGGCAAACGGGGAAAACACCTCCGCCGCTTTCAAAAAACTCATGACGGACGCCAAGGAAAAGGGACTCATCAGGGAGAGCACGGGTCTCAAATTCTGGTATCTCGACGCCGCCGAGTGGCGCATGCGCTATCCCGACCCCACAGAGTGTGAACTCTACCGCGGCACGGAGGTCCCCGAAATCAGATCCATCACAAAGAGCGGGGACGGCTACAACCTCATCATGGACGTGGATGGGGCAGAGAGGGATTCGCACCTCGGCTTTGAGATCCTCGAGGGCTCCTCGGGGAAATGGAAGGTCATCGGATTCACCTACGACACCATGTACCTCGACGCCGCCGAATATGGCAACAGGACGCCTAAGTATAAGGTCGTCGCCTACGATCGTGCCCTCAAGACGACCAAAGAGAGCGCGGAAAAGAGTCCCGCGACGAGTGCGGACGGCGTCTGCGAGATGAACGGCGTGAAGTATGCTTCCCTCTATGAGGCAGTCTCTGCCGCGGGGGACGGAGCCGTCATCAAGCTCTTAAAGAATACCTTTGAGACGGGCATTCTCATCGACAAGAACATCACGATACAGGCAGATCCTGCCTGCACGATCACTAAGGGAGGGCCGCGGCCCATCTTCACCGTCGGAAAACAGAGCGAGGACGGAAGCGGGACGGTCGGCTCCCTCACCCTCATCGGGCCTGCGGGGAAACTCACCCTCGACGGCGGCAGGATCTCCACGAACAACCCTCTGCTCCTCCTGCAGGGCGGCACGCTGAATGCTACGGAGTGTCTCTTTACGGGCAACACCGTCAAGCAGGGAACGGCCCTCGGCGGGGCCCTCCGCATCGACGGCGGAAAGGCAGACCTCACAAACTGCACTTTTGAGGACAATGCGGCGGGGTACGGCGGCGGCGTGTATATCGCCAACACAAAGGGAAATTTGGAGACGAAGGTGTTCGACGTCAATTTCACGACCTGCACCTTCAAAAACAACACTGCCACCGAGGGCGGCGGGGTCTACAACAGGGGGAGCGTCAAGTTCTCCGACTGTATTTTTGAAGAGAACACGGCAAATATAGGCGGCGGGGTCGCCAATCTGAATGGCGGCGTCATCTTCTTCTACGACTGCGCATGGACGCAGAACAGTGCGGCACGGGGCGGCGGCCTCTATGCGGACGGCAGAATGGATCTCGTCGGCGGCTCCATCGAGAACAACACTGCTTCGGAGGAGGGGGCGGCGCTCTATATTCTCTCCTCGAACTCCGCCCGTGCGCTCCATATAAGGCCGAGCGAGAAGAACAGCGCAAACGTTCAAATTGCAGGGAACGTCTGCGACGGCGGGTCGGCGGTCTATCTTGCGGGCAATGCCGACGAATTCACGGCAGACGTTCAAGACAACCGCACGCTGTACGCCATTTGGTTCGGGGGGACTTCCAAACTGAAGGGCGGAAGGATCGGCGGGACCATCTTTAAGGATGCGGGCGCGACGGTCGGCATTCTCGACGCCCTTCCCGCAGCGGCAGGCGGAAAGATCGAGGTGCTGACCAACGCAACGGAGACGAGCCTCCTGCTCTTCTCTGCCAACTTCACGCTCGGCGAGGGGGATGCGACTTACTTTGAAACTTCCCGCGGCAACGCCGTCGTTAAGAACGGGAAGGAAATTTGGCTCGAGATGGAGTCGTTCACCGTTACCTTTGTCGTCGGCAGCGAGAGGGAGGAATTCCACTATCTGCCCGATTTCAAGATCACCCTCGATGCGCGCGGCGGCGGGCTCGATCAGCCGACCTATGTCGCCGCATGGACGGACGAGCAAAATGTCCTCCATGCAGTGGGAGAGGAGATCTCGGTCAACAGGGATATGACCCTCACGGCGCAGGTGAGAGATAAGCTCACGGTGACATTCGAGGTCGATGCGGCGGCGGAGACCGACGACATCGTCTACTATGTGATGCCCGCCGAGCCCTTCACGCTACCCCGCATCGATCCGCTCAAATATGTCTTCAGCGGCTGGGACCTCGGCGACACCCTCTATCCCGCCTACGATACGGCCACAACGGAGAATAGCTGCGTCTATACGGCAAGGCTCACCAAAAAGCTCGTCGTGGAGTATGCCATCTCCAAGGAGAACGTGGAGCACGTCTATGAGACGAGATATTACGCCTTCGGTTCCAAGCTCAACTTTGTCAACTGCCGCGACCGTGACCTCATCCCCGAGGCGGGGTATATCAACGGCTTCTTCGCGCGCAGCAACGGTGTCACGACTGCGTCCGCCATCGACTTTGACACCTATACCGTGCAGACGGATCTCACGCTCATTGCGGACGTCGTGGAGCGCTCCGTCTATATCATGTATTCCTTCTCCACGGACACCGAGATCTTTGATGATACCGTCACGGTGATGGCCCCCGTCGGCTCTATCTACACCATCTCGCCGCTCGCCATTCCCACGGGCTATCATCTCATTTCTACGATGATCATCAAGGATAATGAACTCTACACACCGGGCGGGGAAAACGGCCTCGAGATCGACCTCACCGAGACCTCCTTTGTCATCATCGATGCCAAGATCGCCAAGGACACGCACATTGTGACCTATCAGATCAACGGCGAGTTTTTCAAGTCGGAGCCCAAGGAATACGGCGACGAGATCATACTCGAGGACCCCACGGACACCCTCCTGAAGGAGAAGTTCGGCGATCAGCAGTATTCCTTCAACAGCTATCAGATCGTGACGGTGGACCCCCTCAAGGACATTGAGGACCTCACAAGAGTGCAGGAGATGAATATCATGATCGGCGACAAGGTCATCGTCACGGAGGACATCACGATCAATCTGCTCGTCTACGTTGAGGGACAGGAAAAGATGCCCGAAGCGGAGCCAGTGGACGAGGAGGACCGTGCGCTTGCCCTGCAGCGGCTGGAAAAGAGGGCTCTCGCACAGGAAATGGCGCAGTCGCTCATCGATTACGTCAGCGCGAGCGGGTTCAACCTCTCCCCCGACGAGCAGTCTGAAATCGTCACGGAGATCAATCTCGCCCTGACGGAAGTTCTTGCGGCGCTGGACGGAGCAAATTCCCTCGCCGCGATGGAGACAGCCATCGAAACTTTCGACGGAACGCTTGCGGAGATTCGGTCGGAGGCGGAACTTCTCGCCGCCAGAAACACCGCCAAGGGCAATATCGACAGCGCAGTCTCCCTCGCCCAAAAGACGCTCGAGCAAATGGAAAACGGCGAGACCTACCTATCGGAGATCGATCGGCTCGCTGCGGAAGCGAAGTCGGAATTGGATACGGCGAATGCGGAGGAGGTCTCTGCCATCGTGGAGAGGGCAAAGAGCGCGTTCGATCGCGTCGTGGAGACAGCGGAGAGGGAGGCAGGCATCGTCATCAAAGTGAGGATCGGCGGCATCACAGCAAAGTCCAAGACGTATGACGGAACCACGAATGTGGAGCTCGACCTCTCGAACCTCGTCTATCTCAACGCAGCGACGGGATTTCCCATCGATGCTGAATACAGTAAGGCGTTCAAACTCAACGTCACGGCGGTCCTCTCTGACAAGAATGCGGGGACGAGAACGGCGGCGCTCACCTTCACATTTGAGGGAGGGGAACACTATGCGCTCGCAGAGACGGGACAGCAGGAGCAGATCACCGTCGAAGTGCAGAGGGCAAAGCTCACCGTGTCGCTCGATGAAGAGGGCGACCCCGTCTACAGCGGCTTTGTAGCGGGAGAGGATGAGAGCGTTCTCTCGGGTGAACTCAACGTCAACTACACCGAGGAGGACGGCGTGCGCATGGGGACGCCCGGCGGCCTCACAAGCGAGAACTACGACATTGAGTTTGTTTCCTCACCCGTTGCGGGGGAACGCGGAGCTGACCTCGGCCTCATTCTCGGCATCACCATTCCCGCCGCCGTGCTCGTCCTCGCCGCCATCGTCTTTGTCCTCCTTCTCCGCAGACGCAAAACTCAACAACTCTGACGCCCGCAAAAATCAGAGAAAAACGATGGAGAAGGGGCCTTCACAAATGCAGAAAAAACGGCACTTATCGCGCAAAACAAGGGAGAAGATCGTCAATATAGCGATCCAGATCCTTCTCGCCGTGCTCAGCCTTATCTGGGTATTGCCTGTCGTTGGGATCGTTATCGGATCTTTCCATTGCAGCGGCGCCGATCCAACGCTTGGGATCGTCCGCACTTGGGGGTTCGACAACTATGTGAGGCTCTTTCGTGAGACAATGTTCCTCAGATGGTTCGGCAACACCCTGCTCGTCGGCATGGTGACGGCGATCGTCCAGACGGCCTTTCAGCTGGCGGTGGGGTACACGTTCTCGAGATTCCGCTTTCGGGGAAGAAAATTTTTGATGTGCCTCCTCTGTGTGCTCGGCATTCTCCCGAGCTCTCTGACACTCATTGTGCTGAACGGCTGGCTGCACGCGTGGAACCTGACGGGCGCCAACGCTCCGTATGGGTCGATTTTGGTCTACACGGCGAGCTCGGGGCTGGGATATTCCATCATCAAGGGATATTACGACACGGTGGACCCGTCCATCAGCGAGGCGGCGCAGATGGACGGCGCAACGCAACTGCAGATCTTCTACAGAATTTTCCTGCCGATCGGAAAGCCGATCATCATCTATACGCTGCTCATGGGATTTCTGCTGCCGTGGAGCGATATCTCCATCGTGGACGCAGTTTTGCCGGGGTTTACGGTCGGAGAGGGGATGCAGTGGATCATGGATTCGACGCTTCAGGACAATCTTCCGACTTTCTGTGCGGGAAGCGTCGTGATTTCGGTGCCGATCGTGACTCTGGTTTTGCTCTTGCAGAAGTACTACTTCACGGGCGAGACCATCCGCATGACAGGCAAACCTCCTCACTCCGTCGAATGAACTTCGAATATTCCAAAAAAGAGCGGGCGATTTGAAGTGAAACTTCAAATCGCCCGCTCATTATAGTGTGCTTGAAAACGGAATCGGTTACGGCTCATTGAACCGTTGCCGGCATTGTCCGTTTATGAGCGCTTGCCGTGTGCATTGCTTCGATTTTTTCTACGATTTCCGCATCGGGGTGTGTTTCTCCGCTGATATAGCCGTCAAGCGTTTCGTAGCTAAACCCAAAGTTGTCCTCGTCGCTCTTGCCCGACAAGCCGTCCGCAGGAGTTTTTACGATATACTTCTCATCCAGCCCAAATTCTTTTGCAAGATATTGCCCGACCTGAATTACTTCCGTGCAGGTCAAGTGAGCAATGGGGTTGAAGTCGTGTGCACAATCGCCCCACTTGGTACACCATCCGATGTATCCCTCAGAGGCGTTACCAGTTCCGACGACGCGGAACCCAAGGGACTGGGCGATCGCATACAACACCGTCATGCGGAGGCGGGGAGGGATATTCGTCTTTGATTTATCCGTAACGATAACGCCGTCTCTGCGCGGATCGGCAAGCCCGTTGCTGTCGATATGCTCTGTGTATTCGATGCCGTATATGAGGTCGTTATATGCCTTGCCGATGTCAACGATGCGGTATTGAATGCCAATCGTTTGCGCGATATTGATTGCATCCTGAAGGTCGGCCTGATGCCCGTTCGGCATCAAGACTGCATAGAAATTGTCACCCCATACCTTCTTGCACAGCATAGCCACTACTGTGCTGTCCTTACCGCCGCTCAATCCGAGGACGACACCGCGGCAATCTGTCTGTTCTTTGTACTTTTGAAGCCACGAAAGAATTTCCGATGTTGCTTTTTCTACATTGTTAAGCATAAATTATCCTCTACTAAGTTTATTTATTGTGACATCACAGTCACCAAATTCTTCTTTGATGCCTTGTGTCTGAATATGTCATATTTTACCATGGTTTAACGAACTTGTCAAATAAATGAAGACTATTTTGGAGATTGGTTTTAAGAAATTCCACCCAAGAGCTGCTCATGCAGGGCAGCTTTGTCATCTCCGCTGTGATTGTAGGATCTTGCCTGCAAGACAATGAGGCGGTGGGGTATATTAGCTTCGACAGCGAAAATTCAGAAAAAAACTCGCTTGGTGAGTCCAAACGAGTTCCACTTGGCGGCACGTCCGCACCCGAATTTGAACTGTTAAGATGCGGACACCACTTGGTTATAAAAGAGATCTTTTGAGAATAACCTATGAGCGATTTAATTTCAGCTTGAGATTCTCAACATTACGGCATACAACTTCAAGTTTGTCATGATCCCGTTGAAGTTTATCACACACTTTTGCGTATTGTGTTGAATGCAGCCAATTGCTTTGATAGACGAAGTCCCTATAACATTCATGACACCAATAGTTCCTTTTTTGTGCCATTTGTCCTAAAAAATTATAATCCGATGCACTAAGTTCTGGATTTCCATCGGAATTATCCAACTGTTTCAGCTTCCTGACAATTTGTCCAAAGGTTAAACTGTCAAGCGAATCTCTTGTCTCATAAATATCTCCGACGTGCATAAAGGAGTATATCCACTTTAAATCGCCCTCGATAATCTGACAATATTTAATGGTCTCGCTATGGAGATATGTAAACGTTTCATAATTCATATCAATACCTACCATTAGGATTAAACATAAACGGAAACGAGCAAGCTGTTATTGTAGCAAAACATTGCATGATAGCGTTTTGTATGTCGGGACGAAGCTTGCCAAATGCTTCTCCACAACCAAAAAATTTATCAATAAAGTCAATTGCAAGATATGCTTGCGGATCATTTTCCTTTATAAGTTGCTTTAATGCTATTTTAATAGCTTCTTTTTGCGATTCATTCATAATGATAATGTCACAATCCTTTTAATTAGTTTCCTTTTCTCCCATCCGTAAGTAGACGGGAATTGCTTTGTTGCAACACTCGAAGTTGAGAGCGAGCCATATCGTTGAGGCGTTGCAAACGCTCTGCTTGTAGGACATTCTGCTCGATTAGAATAGCGTTATAGCTTTCCATATTGGCAATCACAAGCAGTTGTTCTATCGTGGCATAATCCCGAATATTACCCTTCAAGGTCGGATTTTCTTTTCGCCACTGAGCGGCGGTCTTACCGAACAGGGCAACGTTCAAAAGATCGGCTTCGTCCGCATAGACATATTTGAGTTGTTCCTCGGTGAGCGTGGGAACGATATTCTCCTTGATGGCGTCGGTATGGATGCGGTAATTCACTTTTGCAAGTTCGCGCTTCGACGTCCATTCAAGTTCTTTCTGTTCGGAGATTTTCAGACGTTGGAACTCTTTGATGAGATATAATTTGAACTCCGCAGACACCCAACTCGCAAATTCAAACGCAATATCCTGATGTGCATAGATGCCGCTGTTGTATTTGCCCGCGGAGACGGTCAGTCCGATGCCGTTCAATTTTTGGATCCATTGGGAAGGGGTAATCATAAAGGCGTTCGTGCCGGCGTCCTTTGTAACCGTATCGAATTCGACACGGTTAAAATCGGGGTTGTTGAGTTCTTCCCACACGGCAAGAAAGCGCAACGTCTCCTTGCTTCGCAGCCAAGTGTAAACCGTAAACCTCGGGTCTGTGGGGTTTTTGAACTTTGCAATGTCCGTAAGTGAAATATAGTCCGATTGGTCTACTTTCTTATATTTGACGTTCAGTCCTTTTACCGTAATTTCCTTGTTAGACATAGCACCTTATCTCCTTAATACAAATTCTTTAATTCCTCACTATTGCAGAACGTGATTTATATTTCTTCTAGCCCAAGACTCCTCAAATATTGATAGGTGCCGTCGTAAAATTCGGGCAAGCGAGTGCTATCCTCCCAAAAACCGCCGGCTGTTTTGTTTGCATTCCCGTAAGGAACGCAGATTACCATTCCGGCTCTTGCGCGTGTCAGCAAAACTCGATATGCGTTTAACATATATGTCATGAGTTCTTGCTTGTTTTCGGTTTTCGCCGTCTGTTCAACCCATTTTGTTTGACCGTTAAAGCGATAGAAGTGCCACTCACTATCTATGCACCGCATATCGGCGTCCCAAAGCACACAAGTATAATCAAGCTCAAGTCCCTGAACTTGGATCTCCGTAGCAGCATCCTCCAGATAGTTTGACGACCGCACATCCGTCTTGTCCTCCAAAAACCAGTGCACAGCGTTCTCGTCGCCGGACGGCAGTAAGTGGACAGACAGCGGCTTGAATCTTGCCGACTCCTTCGTAACCAACACTCCCGTTCGCTCAGAGCCGCGTGCTTTTTGGTGAAGCCAGGTTTTTGCTTTTGCCATGTCTCTTGTCAAGACAATGGGGTACTTATCCTTGATTTCCGCATATATCGCCGCCGCGGATTTATCAAACGACAAAACCGCGTGCACAAATGCGGACAATTTTTCGGCGCGGTAAGATCGCAGAGATACGCCCAAATGCAAGTCCTCCGCGTATGTAACATTCGGATTATCTTTTAGCAGGTCGTTCACCCTGCCTTCCGCGTATTCAGGTTCAGTCAATTTCGGCGAAATATATATTCCCCAATCAGTAAATTTTTCGTTGAGGGCCTTAATCCATTCGGTTATTCCAGCCTCGCCGGTGTTTATTTCCTGCCCGCCACCTACAAGGCAGATTATTGTTGCCCAGTCCTCCCTTTGATCGAGCGACCAAATCAAAAATGCAGCTTCCGACAAAGGAAAATTCGGCACTTTTAGCTTGTTGCCGTATGTGCCGCCGCGTTTCAAATAATCGGCAAGTCTTTTGTGCGTCCAGGAGCGTTGCGCCTCGTCGAAAATTGCCACATGCTCGACTTCACCATATCCCGCATTGCCTGCTTTTACGGCTTTTGCCGGGTCTATTTCAAGGGTTCCGTTTTCTACCGGATTTTTGATTTTTGCCAACATATTATCGCGATACCTGTGGATTATCTGAATAGATTTCGCGATCTCGCGACGGGAATCGGACAGCTTTTTCCTTTCCCCTTTTTGTTGGCATTTTTTATAATTATCTTGAGATAGCGCTTCCGTCAACACTGCCACCAACGGGCCATTGCCAGATAGGTAAACAGCGCCCTCGTCCTCGACCGGTTCGTTGCCACCTTGATAAGTTTGCTTTATGGCGACGTCAAGTCCGACCAGAGTCTTGCCGGCACCCGGTACACCTGTGACAAAGCATATACTCTTTTTGCGCTGCTCTTTGCTGCTTCGAATTACGCCGAGTATATATGCTATCGTCCTGTCTGTCGAAGCGTTGTCGGCCTCATGCCGAGTTATATTCTCCACGCTGTGGTTTTCATACAGCGATCTTGCTGCCTCGATAATGGTTGGAGTAGGTGCGTAAGGACTTATCACCCAATTGGGGTTGATATCCGGTTCACCGGGGAAACGCGCAAGCACTTTTTCTATTAAGTCGACAATCCCGGCTTTTCCGCAAATCAAAGGATTGACGATTCGATCGTCGTATATTGACATGTTGATTTGCGTAGAAGAGTTGCGATGTTCGGTGGCGATTAAAATGGGCACGATTACATGGTCATGACTGAACTTATGAAAATTTTTCAAATCAAGCGCATAGTCAAGCACCTGGTCAATGTCGCTCTCTAAAATTTTTGTTTCGCCGACTTTGAATTCAAGACAAAATATGATACCATTGAACAACAAAACAACGTCAATCCGCTTGCCGAGCCGAGGAATATCATATTCAAAAATAATTTGTCCATGCACGCTCGAAAAAGGGTGCAAGACACCCTTCATGATGGATATCTCGGCACTCCACGCCTCACGCGTCGTGGTGAGCGCTTCTCCGTGGTAATTCTCACACAGTTCGCCCAAAACCACTCTGCTGTCCGTCTCAATAAAATCGCTAAAACTGTTGTTATATAAGCATCTGTTCATAATATATATTTGCGTTGCTATCCTTTGCGCAGTTGGCGCGTCACCGCATTGTCAGCTTTTGGGTATATCGACCCGGATTTGCTCTTTTTGTTTTTGGCATCGTTCAGTCCTCGAAAGTAAGCCCTTGTTCGGCGCAAAAATCTCGAAACAGTCTTTTCGCCCTCAAAGTCGGTTCGCACTTTCCGGTTTCCCATCTGCAAACCGTAACAGAGTTTACCCCGAGTTTTGCTGCAAATTCCTCCTGCGTAAGCAATAATCTCTCGCGAGCACTCTTGATTTTTTCAGAATACGTCATCTTATACTCCAGTTAACATCTTGTTAGCATTATTTTAGCATTTTTCGGCGCATAAGTCAAGGGCTTCGATATACTTGCCGCCTATTCCGACCATAAAATTTCCGAGCAAACACAAAAGGCAGGTTTCCCGCTTGTTGACGGTCGAAAGTGCGTTGTGGCACTTTCCTTATCCTACTTAGACAATCGTCTTATTGCCCATTTTGTGGCACTTTTGGTATGGGGTATGCCCGCTAAAATTTCTTCGGAAAATTTTATAATGGTGACAGGTATTGTCATGTTTGGTGTGGTATAATTGTCGTATGGATAAGTTAGCATATCAT
>CANRDK010000060.1 GCA_947629345.1 uncultured Clostridia bacterium | reverse complement strand
GCGTGACAGCTCCCCTACGAGGGGAGCCGAGGGGCTTCGCTCAGGATGAAAGGCGTATGAAAAAAATAACTTTTTCAAAGAATTCCACCCTTTTCCGTTGAAAAATTTTTCTGTTTGCGGTATAATATCCATACGGCTATCATACGGCCGTTTACGATAAGCAAATTTCGGAGCATCTCTATGGCTGAAACAGAAAAAAAGGGGCTTGTCGCCCGTTGGCTCATCGGAAAGGAGCGCAGTGAGGACTACGCACGCTCGACCCTTCCCACGAGCCGCTGGGCGTTGTTCTGGGATATCCTGAAGGGGAGATTCGGGCGGCTCATGCTCGTCAATCTCCTCATTCTCCTCACCTCTCTTCCCGTCATCGCTGTCATCGTATGGCGGTATCTGCAGGTTGGGGCGTCGGGCATGGGAGGCCCGTTCGGCGCGGGGCTCGGCCCGTCCTTTCCCTTCGTTCCCGATATCACGGGGAATGCCGAGGCAATGGTCCTTCAGAGCGACATCGTCTTCTTCTCCCTGTTTATCCTTACGGGGATCATCGCGGGGCTGGGGATCTCGGGCGGATTCTATATCATCCGCAACCTCATCTGGACGGAGGGGATCTTCGTTGCAAACGACTTCCTCCGCGGCATCAAACGCAATTTCTGGAATGTGTTGGAGGCCGTTCTCATCTTCACCGTGGTGCTCTTTTTGGCACGCGTGATGGGGGATCTTGCCGACTTCTACGTCGCGACCGACGCCCCAGCGGCGGGATGGATGATCGCCTCCAAAGTGGCAGGGTATATCATCGTCTCCTTCATGCTCCTCGTCTGCCTGTGGATGATCTCCCTCGGCATCAACTATAAGCAGGGGCCGTGGGCGCTCTTCCGCAACGCCGTTGTCATGACGATCGGGACCTTCCCGCAGACGGTATTTTTTGCCGCGCTTGCCCTTTGGCCCTATTTCCTCGCCATCTTCGGGGGATTGAATTTCTTCGGCGTGGTCGGCATTCTGTTCCTTCTCATCATCGGCTTCTCCTATTCGGGCCTCGTATGGCTCGACTACAGCCAATGGGCATTCGATAAATTCATCAATCCCGACCTCGGCATCGCCACAGGCAGGGGTCTCTACAACAAGGAGAGCGGCACCATGAACGCTCCCACGACCATGACCGAGGCGCAGAGCGCAGCCCTCCGCGAGTACAGGCGGCAGATGGTCATCAACGGCAGGAGCAAGATCGTCTCTAAGCCCGTGAAGCCCATCGACGAGGGCGAGGATCCCTACCAGCTGCCCGATTCCTTCTCCCGTGAGGACCTGCAGAGGCTCCGCGAGAGCAGGGAGGCCATGGAAAGGGACGTCAAGGCCTATGAGGAAGAGCACAAGGACGACGAACAATACGTAGCCTACAACAGGGAATTCGACGCGTTGGAGGCGGCTCTGAGCGAAGAGGAGAGCGGCAAGGACGGCGGCAAGAAAAAGAAGAAAAAGAAACAGGGCCGTCCCAAGATGCTGTCGCGCAACGATAAGAGATGACGCAGGCATACGACCATCTTGCCGATTGGTTTGAATTTTTAAATGATGACTGCGACTATCCAACATGGTCGCAGTATTTTATTGAGGGGCTGAGAGCGCGGGGCGCGGGGAAGCGAGGCTTCGAGCTCGGCTGCGGCAGCGGGGCATTCTCACGGGCATTGCAGCGCGCGGGATACGAAATGACGGGCGGGGACCTCTCCGACGCCATGCTCTCCAAGGCCGTCCGCCTCGCACGGGAGGAGGGACTTTTGATCCCCTTCGTAAAGGCCGACGCCGCCCGCCTCAAGACGGCGGAGCGGTACGACTTCATTCTCTCCGCCAACGACTGTATCAACTATCTTCCGCAGGAAAAACTTCCCTCCGCCTTCCGTCACATTGCAAAGTGCCTCAAAAAGGGAGGGCTCTTTTGGTTCGATGTGAGCTCGGAATACAAGCTAAGGGAAAAAGTTGCAAATAATATGTTCGGCGATGACCGCGAGGACGTCACCTATATCGAGTTCAACGCCCTCAAAGAGAACAGGGTGGAGACGGATATCACGCTGTTCGTGCGGGAGGGGGAACTCTTCCGCCGCTACGACGAACGGCACGTCTGCTATCTCCACACAGAAGAGCAAATCTGCGGGGCGCTGTCCGCGGCGGGGTTCCGCACGGAAGTGGAGGGGCACCTCGGCAAAGACAAGAACGGAAGCGACAGGCTGAATTTTATATGCGAAAAAGTATCATCTTAAAGACGCTGATCGAAGGGGGAAACATCTCCCTCGCCGTCATCGACAGCACAGAGGCCGTGCAGGAGGCCATGCGCCGCCATCACTTTACGGCCGTTGCGGCGGCGGCATTCGGGCGGACCATGACGGCTTCCGCCTATCTCTGCAGTTGGCTGAAGGGGGAAAACAGCTCCCTCTCGGTCACGGTGAACGGCGGCGGCCCCGGGGGTAAGGTCTGCGTTGCGGGGGACAGCAGTCTCCGCATGCGTGGATTCGTGGAGCACCCCGATTTGGACCTTCCCCCCCGTGCGGACGGCAAGCTCGACGTGGGCGGGTTCGTCGGAGGGGAGGGGACGATGACCGTGGTCTCGGACGACGGCACGGGCCTGCCCTTCACGGGGACAAGCAACCTCATCTCGGGGGAGATCGCGGAGGACTTCTCTGCCTACTTTCTGACGAGTGAACAGCGGCCCACGGCGGTCGCCCTCGGCGTCAAGGTCAAGGACGGAAAGGTGCTCGGCGCGGGAGGCGTCTTCCTGCAGCCCCTTCCCGGGGCAGGCGAGGAGGCCGTCTCCTTCTGCGAACGGGAGATCGGAAGATTCACCCATCTCTCTTCCCTCATCGAGGAGAAGGGGGCGGAGGGGACGCTGCGCATGCTGACGGAGGAGCCGTATGACGAAAGACGGCTGTTCTTCCGCTGTCACTGCTCCAAAAAGAGGGCAGAGGGGGCGCTCCTGTCCCTCGGAAGGAGGGATGCAGAGGCCCTTCTCGAGGAACAGGGGCAGATATCAGTCCACTGCCACTACTGCAATACAGACTATATTTTTACCAAAGAGGATATCAAACGTCTTTTCGGGGAGGAAGCATGAAGGACGGCGTACAGACTTGGAATCTCAGCGAGGAGTTCCTGCTCGAGAGCGCGGAAAAGCGCGTGGACAGCGGGGACTATCTCGGTGCGCTCAAAATGCTCAACAAGCGGGCGGGGCTGTACCCGCCGAGTGCGGACGCATGGGCTCTCTATGCCGATATCTATGAGGAACTTGAGCTCTGGCAGCTCGCCGCGGACGCTTGGTTCCGCTTTCTCGACGTCTGCAACGAGGCAGACTTCCCCGAAGGGTACGAGGGCCTTGCCGTCGCCTTTATGAACATGGGGAACGACCTGCAGTCGGCGTTCTACTACAGCCGCGCCTATCCCGGGGACCCCGACGAGGAGATGGACGACCTCGTGGAGTTCCTCGATAACTATGAACCGACAGAACAGCCCCCCGAGCTCCGTATCGTGGGGGACGCCGACCCCGAGGCATTGAAGGAGGGGGTGGAAATCATGCGCGAGGGACGGCTGAAGGAGGCGAGAGAGCGCTTTCTTCTCGTCGATGAGGACAGCCCCGACTATCCCGCGGCGGCGGGCCTTGCGGCCATGTGTCTCCTCATGATGGGGGAAGAGGAGGCGGCGGAGAGGGAGTGTGAAGCGCTCCTGCCGAAATATCCCGACAGCATTCAGGCGCTCACGACCTATGTGGCCGTGCTCGACGCACGCGGGGATAAAAAGCGTGCAAAGGCGGCTGCGGCCCACCTTGCAGACATTCCCACCGACGCCACGGATGACCTCTACCGCATCGCTACGGCTCTCTGCGAGACGGGCCTCGACGCAGACGCTTTCAAGGTCCTCACCGAGCTCGCAAAGCGTCTCCCCTATGACGACAACGTCCTCTTCCTGCACGCCGTTGCGGCCTATCATGTCGGCGAGGTGGAGGCTGCGATCTCCTCCCTCGAAATGTTTATGACGATCTACCCGCGCAGGGTCATTGCAGAGTACTATCTCGAACATCTCCGCCGTATCCGTGACGGAGAGGAAGAGAAGATAGAGATGAACTATATCTATCGGCTTCCGCAGGCGGAATACAGACGGGTGGGGAACTATCTCCTCGCCGTCCTGAAAGCGGATGAAAATGCGCTCGGCATGCTTGCGGAGCTTCCCGAACTCGATTACTGCCTCCGCGCCGCCTTTGATGAGCTCGAGGGGCGGGATGAAAATTTACAGATGATCGCAGTCAAGGTCGCCGCCCGCACCCACAGCGATGACTTCTTGCGGGAACAGCTCCTCGACTACACGGGCAATGACCTCGTGAAGTTCTCCATCCTGCACGAGATCACCGTCCGCAACGAGGGGAACTCCTTCGGCACCGTCTTTCTCAACCTGTACAGAGAATTTTTTACGCATACCATCAATATCGGCACGAAGAGGGCGGAAGAATTTCTCGACGCCTTTGCCGACGTCTATTCCAAATACGGCCTCCTCGGGGAGGACAGCGAGGGCAAGCTCTGCGGGGCGGCGGAGGACATCTATGCCGCGCTTGAGGGGGCGTCCGCATGGCACTACATGAAGGAACGTGCCGCACTCTCTTCCGCCATCTACCGCGAGGCAAGGCTCCCCGGCAGCGTGCAGACGTTGAAGGAGATCTGCGACATGTTCGACGCAAACCGCTATGTGACGGAAGAGATCTTAGACTATCTGATGTGAGGGAAACATGCAAAAGCTGATCGATTTTGATGCCATATTCGACGAAAAGCTCTCGGAATACATGCAGCAGAATGCGGGCAAGTATTCCGAAAAGCAGTGGGAAAACCTCATTCCCAAGCTCTATCGGCAGTTCGGCGACATTACGATCCCCTCGGTGGGGAACACCCCCAAGGGCTACTACGCCGCCATGACGGACGAGGAGCTGGCCGATTCCCTCCGCCGCCATGTGGAGGAGGGGGTTCCCGTCTCCGATTTTCTCTGCCGCGAGCTCGAAACGAGGGACTGTCCCGACGCCCTCATCGAACTTCTCGGAGGAGAGGATGAGGAACTTTTGCTCTTTGCCGTCAACCTTGCGGGGGCCAACACGAGGGCCTTTCCCGCCTATTTCAAAATTCTGCAGACGAGCGGGGATGGGGAACTCAAGGACGCCGTCACCGAACAGCTCAAGGCAGGCGCCGACGCCGCCAAGGACCGTGCGCTCCGCCTGTATCAGGAGGGGACGGAGCAGGATTTGATGCTTGAGATCCTTTCTCGCTGCAAAGAGAGGGACGACAGGGTGTACGAGCTCCTTCTCAACGCTTTTAAGACGAGCGGCGAGATCCCCATGCACGCGAGCTATCTCGCGGCTTACGGCGACGTACGCGCCCTGCCCGTTCTCTTGGAAGTCATCGACCGCGACGACATCAACTATCTCGAATTCCAAGAGCTCAAGTTCGCCATCGAGGCCCTCGGCGGCGAATACACGAGGGAGCGTGATTTCACCTCCGACCCCTACTACCGCGAGATCCACGGCATGGATTGACCCCCTCGGCTCCCACGCCCCCGCTCATCCCGCCCCGCGCGCTCATCCTGAGCGCAGCGAAGGATCCCATTAAACGCACGGAAGCTTGTGTGTTCAGCGGACCATTCCGATCACGTCAGCCAATAAAAACCTGATCCGAACGTCGGGTCAGGTTTTTCATTTGAAATCAATGTCAAGTTCCTCGCTTTGAAACATGGGGTCAGAAAAGAACTCTTGAGGTGTAACTTCCAAAGTGCGTAACAGGATGAGAATCGTGCGGAGATAAATATCCTTGTTGCGATTTTTTCGGATGCTTCTGTATGTCTCATAAGAAATCGCCGCTCTGTTGCAAAGCGTGTAAACGCCGAGCTTTTTTTCTTTGCGTAAATTTTCCAATTTGTTAGAAATATATTCATTCAGTACCATGATTTTTAGTCTAACAAAAATCACCACTGGAATATCTGTGTTATAGTAGTGATTTGCTTGACTTTCAAGAAATTTTGCATTATACTGGTGTAAATTCATCAAGAGAGAAAATAGTGGAAAACACAAAAATAGCGTTCTTTTTTGGCGCCGGTGCCGAGGTGGATTTTGGATTGCCTGCGGGTGTGCAGTATACCTTGGATACGATTTTATCGAAAAGAAGCAAAATGAATGCAGCTTTGAGAGATTTCTATAAGGACAAGCTGTCCGATAATTTTTCGCCCTATTATTCGGAAAATATGTTTTCCGTGAAAAGTCATACTTTTCGTGAAATTGTATTTCGAGCCTGTCGAAAGGCGAAGGAAGACGATGATAAGATCGAAACAGGGATAAAAATATTAGAGCTTTCTAAAAAATATGAAGAACTCGAAAAGGAGAAAGAATCGGAAGAAAAGCAAAATTGTAAGAAAGATTTAGACAAACAGATCAAAGATATTTTTGACTTTGTAATGCTTGATATAGATGAAACAAAAAACTCAATGATTTCCAAAAGACCTCGCCATCTGTCGGAGGCAGTAGAAAACGACGACCGCATTCGCCTGCTGAATTACTTCACTTATTATGGCTCCATCGAAAAAGATTTTTCTACGATCATTAACCCTAAGAGTGCAGGAATCAAACGTTTTTGGCGGCTCATCAATTATTTTTGGAGTGCATTCTTTTCGATTTTGTTTCCTGTGCTGAAACTTTCCGCAAAGTACGGCGATGCGCAAGAGGACACAGAGGGCTTGTATAAAGGAATCTTAGAGCATCTACCCGAGGTCATCAAGTACATATATTCAGACGGTTACAAAGAAAAATTAGAAGAAAGCTATAAGAACAGCTATTACCGAAAAATAAGCCAAATTTTTCCCGAAAGTATTGCAGCTACAACAAACTATACGCCCTTTTTGGAATTCTCCGCCTTTCGGAAAAAGATTTTTCTTGCGGGAAAGCTATCGCAATTTGAGATTCCCGATGAACTGCGCATTGTAGATTTGAAGGAATCGCAAGACATTGTAAACAAGATGATTTTCCCGTTCCTTTTAACACAGGCGCCCGTTAAGCCGATTATCAACGGCACGCAACTGGAAGAATATAATGCTTTCATCGATTTTTTGAAAGACCTTCGTACACTTGTTATTATAGGGTATGGCATGAACGAAAATGATGACCACATTAACGCCCTTTTGCGAGGTTTCTTAACGCAAAGCTCGGACAAGAAAATTGTGTATTGTAAGTTTCTGAAAGGCGGCGAGATATTCGACATAACTAAATCGGTCGATGAAGTTGCGCAGAGATTGAGGATCTCGGATGAGGCCGTAAAACACCAAATATACGTTATTCCCCATCATGGTGAGCCCGAAAATATTGTAGAGAAATTAAAGGAGATAAAATTATGAAAAAACTGCTTTTGTTGGGAATGGTGTCGGCGTTTATGTTCTTGTCGGCATTGTTTCTTGCGAACGGTACTCCTGCCGAAGTAAATGCGGCCGAAACGACGGAAGATGCGGAAGTCCACAATGTTTGGGACGGCCAAACCACAAAAAAGCCGACTTCGCTTAAGACTATCGACAATGTTTATTATTATGAGATCTCATCTGCCGAAGAGCTCGCTTATATTGCGCAAACAGGAGGAGATTGGCTTGGATACAACTACATATTGACTAATGATATCTACTTAAATTCTGCCGAGCTCACCTACGACGAGAATGGAAATTTGACCGCCGACACATCTTTGCTCAACAAATGGACACCTATCGGGACATTTACTGGAATTTTCAATGGCGCAGGACACGAAATATCGGGGGTATATGTAGATGCCGCCACATCTGACGTCGGTCTTTTTGCCAGGTGTAGCGACGGCTATATTAGTGATTTGACAGTCAGAAATTCATACATAAAAGGTATATCTTATGTGGGAGGTATCTGCGGTAGTATTGGCAGTAGAAATATCAGAATAGGTATGAACAATTGTCACTATTACGGAGCTGTCGTTGGAAGTTACGAGGTGGGTGGATTGTCTGGGGGCAGCGGTAGTAATAGTGGTGTAGTGAATTGCATGAACTATGGCACGATATTTGGTAATAGGTCGGTGGGCGGCATAACCGGATCTGTGGGTACATGTTCATTTGAAAACTGCATAAATAAAGGAAATATTGTGGGCACAGGCAATTGTGTTGGCGGAATAGCAGGGGATTGTTCTAGTGGTATAGAGAATAGTTTAAATTATGGCAGTGTTTCCGGACAAGACTATGTTGGTGGTATTTGTGGCTATACTCCTTACTATGCGAGTTTGAGTAATTGTGCAAATTTAGGAAACATCGAAGGAAATAACCGTGTAGGTGGACTTATTGGTGCAGGGAATTGTTATGGGGGGTATAATTCGGGCATCATATTCGGGAACCAATACGTTGGTGGTATTGTTGGATATGGTAGCGAATGTACTGTCACAAACAGTTATAATATCGGGCCTGTCCAAGGTACAGATATAGTTGGTGCTATTGTTGGCTACAGCGACTCCATGTGGGGTAAAGGAACAGTAACCAATTGCTATTATCTCAAAAGCGATACTGTCAATTCGGCTTTGAACGGTTTCGGCAATGCCGATGAAGATATGGATGGTGTCGTCCAAGCAGAGGAGCAGTCCTTCTTCTGTATTAATTCCGATAGAACACTCAATTTGGAAGGTCATACATACAGCTCCAATTGTGACGCGACCTGTGATAATTGCAACCAAGTGCGCACTGTAACGCATATCTACGAATACTTGCGCTCTGATGAAAAAAATCATTGGCGCCAATGTGAATGCGGCGAAATCGATGAAGAAAGTATTGAAGCACATAGTGGCGGAACGGCGACATGCAGCAAAAAAGCAATCTGCTCCGAATGCGGTGTTGCTTACGGTACATTGAACAGCGAAAACCACCAACCCGCTGAGGAATGGACAACCGAAAACGGAAAACACTATCACGAGTGCCTGAACGGGTGCGGCACGCATCTGGAAGAAGCCAACTGCGCGGATCTTGATTCCGATGGGCATTGCGATATATGTAATATAACACTCCAAATCAATGGAGGAGGATCTTCGGATGTAGGCCCGGCTGAACCTCAAAACAACGATGATGGACTTCCAGTTGGACTTATTGTAGGAATTTCCGTTGGCTCTGTTGTGATATGCGGTGTGGGAATTTGTTTGATTTGTTATTTTGTCAAAAAAAGGAGAACAAACAAATAAATCGAATGCATTGAACGAACGCAAATATATGCTGAGAGGGGGAGTTGAACGCAGTCCTGCCCCCTCCCGAGGAGGGGGGGTAGAGGGGTGGGCAACGAATCCCCTCGTCCGTCACGGCAAGGGCAGCCGTGCCACCTTCCCCCCCAAGGGAAAGGCTTGCGGGCTTCCGTTTCTCATAATGACGCGGGGCCGCTCCCGTTCGTGTTTCCGTCACGCACTCTCTACCACTTTTTTCCATTTTCCATTCATAATCGCGCACCTTTCGCCATATCATATCCTTGAACGGCGGAGGTGCTTTTTTATGGAAACATTCAACGTATACGAGGACATCGCGACCCGCACGGGCGGAGAAATTTTCGTCGGCGTGGTGGGACCCGTCAGAACGGGCAAATCGACCTTCATCAAAAAATTTATGGAAGCTCTGGTTCTTCCCAATGTCCCCGCGGCCAAAAAGAGCCGCTACACAGACGAACTTCCGCAGTCGGCGGCGGGCAAGACGGTCATGACCACCGAGCCCAAGTTCGTGCCCGAAGAGGGGGCGGATATCAAAGTCAAGGATGCGGCCGCAAAGATCCGTCTCATCGACTGCGTCGGCTATCCCGTGGAGGGTGCAAACGGCTTCGAGGAGGAGGGAGCGCCCCGCCTCGTCAAGACCCCTTGGAACGACGAACCCGTCCCCTTTGAACAGGCCGCCGAGGAGGGAACGGAGCGGGTCATCAGAGAGCACTCCACCATCGGCATTCTCGTCACGACGGACGGCTCCGTCACGGGCATTCCCCGCGCAGGCTATGAGGCGGCGGAGGAACGGGCGGCAGAGGAGCTCAAAAAGATCGGAAAGCCCTACGTCATCCTGTTGAACTGCCTCGACCCTGCCTCACAGGGGACTTTAAGGGCCGCCCTCGAGGAGAAATATCATGCGCCCGTTCTCGCCGTCAACGCCGAGACGATGACGAAGGAGGACATCTCGGGCGTCTTGGAGCGCATTCTCTATGAATTCCCCGTGCTCTCCATCGACATCGACATTCCCGATTGGATGCGCGTGCTCGACCCCGATGCGCCCGTCCTCAGCGAAGTGCTTGCGGGTATCCGCGCCGTTGCGCCCAAGATCGGCAAGATGAGCGACTGCGCCCTGCTCGATACGCTGTATGCGGAGAGTGAACGGCTCCTCCCGCCCGTATCGCTCGAGATCGACGCCTCCACGGGCACGGCACACTGCAGGGTGGAAGCCAAGGAGGGGGCATTCTACGAGGTCCTTTCAGACCGTTGCGGCGAGGAGATCAAGGACGATTTCACGCTGATGAGCTTTTGCAGCCGTCTCGCAGAGGCCAAAAAGCTGTATGAACGCGTCGGGCAGGCCTTTGAGGACGCCAAGGAATTCGGCTACGGCATCGTTCCGCCCCTCGATGAGGAGATGAGCCTTTCGGAGCCGACCGTCGTCAAGAAGAGCGGCAGAGTGGGGGTGGACCTCAGGGCAGACGCGCCGAGCTACCACATTATCCGCGTCGATATCAAGGGGGAAGTGCGGCCCGCGCTCGGCAACGAGGAGCAGAGCGAGGCATTCGCAAGACAGCTTCAGGAGGGCATGGAGACAGAACCCGCAAGCGCTTGGAACACCAACATGTTCGGCAAGACGCTCAAGGAAATGCTCGGCGAGGAGCTCCTGCAGAAGAATCGTGCCATGGGAGAGACCGTGCGCAAGAAGATGCGGAAGACCGTTACCCGTATCGTCAACGAGGGCAAAGGCGGCGTGATCTGCATTTTGCTGTGATAGATCAAATTATACAACCATTGCATTGAATTTCGTCACATAAGTATCAAAAAATCCTTCCGCGATCGCCTCGCAGAAGGATTTTTTCGTGCTGTCCCGTCCGCTCATCCTGACCCTGAGCGTAGTCGAAGGGGAAGGATCCCGTTAAACGCACGGAAGCCCGTCCCCAGTCGCTCATCCTGAGCGTAGCGAAGGATCCCATTAAACCTACGGAAACAATTAAAAATTGTGGCGGGGGCGAGATTGAGAACGGAGTCCATGCCCCCTCCCGAGGAGGGGGGTAGGGGGTGGGCAACGACCACACTCCCAACGCCTCCCGTTGATAACTCCAACCCAGTAAATCCCAAAAAAGAGTGGAAAAAAGCAAATTTCAAAAAAAAGTTGTGAAAAAATGCAAACGAATAGTTGACGGGGGGGGGGTAGTGTGATATACTGATTTTGATTTATATCTCTCCAACTACTTGTGTGGATAGAGAGGTCATAAGTCAAATTTTTCGTAAGGAGAAAGAAACGTGAAAAGCAAAAA
>CANRDK010000059.1 GCA_947629345.1 uncultured Clostridia bacterium | reverse complement strand
TCTTAAAACAGCTCAAGGAGAGCGGTTTTGAGTACATCAAGATAGATTATAACGACAATATCGGCATGGGGTGCGACAGCGAGGACGGCGCATCCCTCGGCGAGGGCGGCAGACAGGTGACGGAGGCGAGCCTCGAATGGCTCGAAAAACTCAAGGAGGAGATCCCCACGCTCGTCATCGAAAATTGCTCCTCGGGCGGCAGCAGGATTGAGCCGAGGCGCATGCAGATGGTCTCCATGTGCTCCTTCTCAGACGCCCACGAATGCCCCGAGATCCCGCTCGTCGCCGCCAACGTCTCCCGCGTCATTCCCGCAAGGCAGGAGCAGATCTGGGCGGTCCTCAGGGGGGATGAGACGGACAGCCGCACGATTTACTCGCTCTGCGCGGCCATGATGGGCAGAATTTGCCTCTCGGGGGACATTCTGAAGCTTTCGAATGAGAAGTTCGAACTCATCCGAAGGGGCCTCGATTTTTACGAAAAAATCAAACATATCGTTCGATTTGGCGATATCAAGAGGATCGATTGCAACGTGGAATACTACCGCGATCCAAAGGGCAGGCAGGTATATGTTAAGGAATATGAAGGAAAGAGGCTTGTCATCGTTCATTTTCTCGACGACGAGAGCGAAATAAAGCTCAGCACAAAGGGATACCGCCTCCTTGAAAGCTACACCGATCTGAAGTACGAAATGGGAGAAAAACTCGCGATAAGTGGCGAAAAATTCCATGCAGGCGCATGGCTACTTGAAAAGGAGAACTGACATGAAACAGCTGAGCAGTTTGCTCGCCGAGAGGGGACAGACCCATATTTTACAGGGGTTTGAAGAACTCACGCTCTCGGAACAAAACGATTTTGTAAAGCAAATTGAAAATATCGATTGGGAGATGCTCGAGCTCTGGAAACACCCCGAGGACCTCAGCGGAAAGGGGAGGGTGGAACCCATTGCGGGGCTCTCCCTCAGCGAGATCGAGGCGCATCGGGCAGAGTATTTCGCCCTCGGCGCGGAGGCGATCCGCGGGGAAAAGGTAGCCTGCGTTCTCCTCGCGGGCGGGCAGGGGACAAGGCTCGGCTCAGACGGCCCGAAGGGAGCCTATGACATCGGCGTCACCCATCCCCTGTATATCTTCGAAATGCAGATCAAAAACCTGCTCGACGTGTGCGCTTCCTGCCATGCGTATGTGCCGCTCCTCATCATGACGAGCGACAAAAACGACGCTATAACCCGCGAATTTTTGAAACAACACGACTATTTCGGCTACCCCGCATCGCACATCCGTTTCTTTGAACAGGACATGGCCCCGAGCGTCAGCTTTACGGGCAAACTCTATTTGGAGGCATGGGGAAGACTTGCGCTCTCCCCCAACGGCAACGGCGGCTGGTATTCCTCCATGAAGCGGGCGGGAGCGGACAGAGACTTTCCGCATGTCGAGTGGTACAACGTCTATGGCGTGGACAACGTGTTGCAGCGCAGCGCCGACCCCGTATTTGTGGGGGCCGTCATCGCAAGCGGCATGAACAGCGGCGCCAAGGTCGTCCGCAAGACGGAGCCGCACGAGAAGGTCGGCGTCCTCTGCCTCGAGGACAAGAAACCCTCCGTCATCGAATACTATGAACTGACCGAGGAGATGGCGAACATGCGGGACGGGGACGGAAATCTGAGCTATTCCTTCGGCGTCATTCTCAACTATCTGCTCTCCGCAAAGAAGCTCGAAGAGATCGCGGGGGAACGCATTCCCGTGCACGTTGTCAAGAAAAAAATCGCACATATCGACGAATACGGCGCATTCATAAAGCCCGAAACCGAAAACGGATACAAGTTCGAGACCCTCATTCTCGACATGGTCCGCCTCATGGACAGCTGCCTGCCCTTTGAGGTCGAACGGGAGAGGGAGTTCGCTCCCATCAAGAACAAAGAGGGGGTAGACAGCGTGGAGACCGCGCGCATTCTCCTTCAGAAAAACGGGGTGACGCTGTGACTCCTGAACTTCAAAAATTCATCAACGCCCTCTATGCGCTCAACCAGACGATGAAACAGCTCTTCGAGAGCGGGGACATTGGGCTGTTCACCGAGATGAACAGGGAGATCAAGGAAATGTACCGTCTCCAGCATGGGAACAACGACCCCATCATGGAGGCCATCGACATCGATTGCGATATCATCTACCACAATTTCGACATGATCGTCGCGGTCCTCCGCACGACGGAGGATGGCGTGATCGACAGGGGCGCTCAGACGGCGCTCAACAAATTTTTGCACAATATTGACGATTCCGTCGTGAGCATTGCCTCTGCGCTCGGCGTCGTCTGACGGACGGGACAATTCCAACGAAAACTGCGGCTTGAATCACGGATGCGGGCTGCGGCGTTCAATAAAAAAGGAGTGATAAGGTATGAAAAAAGGGAAACTGTTGCGATTCCTGTCGGCATTCATTCTTTCCGCGGCGATCGCGGTCAGTGTGTGCGCGTGTACGCCTTTTGGTCTTTTTGGCGGCGGTACGGATAACGGACAGACAGAGGAGGAGCCTTCCATTCGCTCTGTCTATGACCTCTATGTGGAATCCTGCGCAAAGACGGGGGAGGAGCCTCTGACCTATGATGCGTGGTTTGCCTCCATTAAGGGTGAGCAGGGCCCTCAGGGCGAGCAGGGCCCTCAGGGTCCCCAAGGTGAAAAAGGCGAAACGGGAGAAAAGGGCGAGGCAGGGAACGGCTGGCTGTACGGCAGCGGCGCTCCCACGGCCTCTCAGGGCAAAAACGGCGACCTCTACCTCGACTATTCGTCATGGAACGTTTACACGAAAGACAACGGCACATGGACGCTGCGCGGCAATATCAAGGGCGAAAAGGGGGATAAAGGCGACAAGGGCGACCCCGCTGACGGCAGTGGCTCTCAAGGGGGTGGCCAGACGACTCCCGCGGTCGCAGAGCTCAGCATCTATTTCCCCCAGCTCGGAAATGGCTACGCGGGCGACTGCACCCTTCTCAAGACGGGGAATACCGAAGTTCTCATCGACGCGGGTTCACGAAAGGAGAGCGCGGCCACCCTTGTTCCCTTCATCGAGCAGTACTGCACGGACGGCGTGCTCGAATATGTCATCGTGACGCATGCCCATCAGGACCACATTGCAGGGTTTGTCGGGACGGCTTCTTCCAAGGGCGTATTTGAAAGTTTCAAGTGCGGCACGATCATCGACTATGCGCTCAAGAATTCCACCTCGCAGATCTCAAAGGACTACGAGGCCGCCCGTAACAAGGAGGTCTCCGAGGACGGGGCGAAACACTATACTGCCCTCGAATGCTGGAATGAGACGAACGGGGCGCAGAGGGAATATGAGCTCGCCGAGGGTATTTCCTTTGAGATTTTGTATCAAAAATATTATACGACGAAGAGCTCTGAGGAGAACAATCACTCCGTCTGCACCCTCTTCACGCAGGGAGAGAATCACTATCTCTTTACGGGCGATCTCGAACTCGACGGGGAACAGAGCCTTGTCGAGAGCAACGAACTTCCCCATTGCAAACTCTTCAAGGCGGGGCACCATGGGAGCAAGACCTCCTCAAACGAAGTCCTTCTCTCCGTTATTCAGCCAGAGATCGTCGTGATCCCCTGTGTTGCGGGGACGAATGAGTATTCGAGCGGCAGCGGGACATTCCCCACACAGGACACGCTCAACCGCCTTGCAAAGTACACGAAATACATCTATGCGCCCGCAGTCACCGTGGACGGGACGACCAAAAATTACACAGCTCTCAACGGCGATATCACCGTTTGGTCGGACGGGACGGATGTCACCGTGACGGGGAGCAACAATTCTACGATTCTGAAGGACACCGATTGGTTCAAACAGAACAGAACTTGGCCTGCGAACGGCGTAGTATAGAGGAGAAAGCATGGCTGAGATCACCGCGATCACACCGCAAAAGAAGGATAAAACCCGCTGCAACATTGAAGTTGACGGCAGGTTTTTTTGCGGCATGAAACTCGTCACCGTCATGCAGCATCGGCTCAAGGTGGGCACGGCGGTGACGGCGGAGAGCCTTTCGGAGATCCAGCTCGAGAGCGAAAAGGAGACTGCGCTCGACAAGGCCCTCTTCCACATCACGGCGACCATGAAAACGGAGCGGGAGATCCGCGATTTTCTGAAGAAAAAGGGGTATCTCCCCGACGTGTGCGACTACGTCGTTGCCAAGATGAGAGAGTATAATTTTCTTGACGATTCCGCCTACGCCCGTGCGTATGCCGAGAGCATGTCCAAAAAGAAGGGCTCCCGCCTCATTGCAATGGAATTGAAACAAAAGGGGATCTCCGATGAGGCGATCGAGGAGGCCCTTTCGGAGATCTCGGGCGAGGAGGATGCGGCGAAGAGGGCGCTTGAAAAGTACCTTCGCGGCAAGGACGTCACCGATAAAAAGGTCATCCAAAGGGCGTATGCGAATCTGCTTTCGAAGGGGTTCGACCACGAGACGGCGCGGCGTGCGCTCGAGGGGCTTTGCGATGAAGATTGAGCGCTTGAGGATCGTCGGCTCCACCAACGAATATATCAAAAAATACATTGGGAGCGGGGAGGATATCGCCGTGTTTGCCGACGTCCAGACGGGCGGAAAGGGCACCAAGGGCAGGAGCTTCCTCTCGGACATGGGTGGGGTATATTTGTCCGTTTTGACCTTTTATTCAGACATGCCCCCTGCAAATTCCTTCCGCATCATGACGCATGCCGCGGTGTCCGTCTGCCGCACGGCGGAGGAGTTCGGGATCGTCCCCGCAATCAAGTGGCCCAACGATATCCGCGCGGGGGACAAAAAACTTGCGGGCATTCTCATTGAGAACGGCATCGTGGGCGGGAAGATCGCCTACAGCATCGTCGGCATCGGGCTGAACGTTTCAAACGACGTTTCCTCCCTCGGCGGCATTGCTGTCTCCATGTCCTCCCTTCTGAGCTCTCCTCCCGCAGTGGAGGACGTAAGAGTAAGTTTATTAAATCATTATCAGAGGCCCTCCACCTTTGAAGAGTATCTCTCCTTCGTCCGCTTTTTGGGCGAAAAGATTGACGTATCGGAGGGGGAAGAACGGTACATTGCAACGGCTTCCCGCATTCTTCCCGACGGAAGACTGGAGGTCATAAAGGACGGAAAAGCGCACATTTTAACGAGTGCGGAGATCACGCTTTTTCCCGTGGAGAAGAGATGAAATTTGCCTATTCGAATGCGCAGATGCGCAGGTTTGACGAAAGAGAGATTACACGCGGCACGCCCGTTTCCGTCCTCATGGAGCGTGCGGGAAGGGCCATTGCAGAGGCCGTGAAGGCCGCTGCCGTCCGCCTCGGTTCAGAGGATATCGTCTTTGTGTGCGGGGGCGGGAACAACGGGGGAGACGGCTTTGTCGCCGCTGAACTTCTGCGGCATGAAAACTTCGACGTCGCCGTTGTCTGCCTTGCAAAGAAATTCTCCCCCGCCTGCGATGAGGCAAGGAAGAATTACGGGGGTGAACTCCTCGGCGTCATTCCCCGCCGCATCTATGGCATTGCCGTCGATTGCCTCTTCGGCACAGGCCTTTCTCACCCCGTCGAGGGGGAGAATGCAGACCTCGTCTCTTTCCTCAATGCCTGCCGCTACGTCATTGCTTGCGACCTTCCCACGGGACTCACCGAGGGCGGCATTGCCCTCTCTCCCTGCGCGATAGCGGACGAAACAGTCTGCATGGGACAGCTGAAATCCGCCCTCATTCTCTCGGACGGGGCGGACGTTGCGGGGAAAATTTCTGTGGCCGACATCGGCATCTCTGCAGAGGGCGGCGTTGAAGTCTGGGAGGATGAGGATATAAGAAGGTACTTTCCCAAGAGGAGGTCGAACACCAACAAGGGGAATTACGGCTCTGCTCATATCTTTGCGGGCGGCGCACTCGCAGGCGCGGCCTTTTTGGCGGCCGCGGCTTCGCTGAAATCGGGCGTCGGGTACACCCGTCTCTCCGTCACGGCGGAGTTCTTTCATCACGTCGTGGGGAGGCTTCCCGCCGCCATATTGAGAGAATTTCATGCCATCGACGGCGAAATGCTCTCCTCGGACTGCCTTGCCGTGGGCATGGGCTCAGGGGTCAGCGAGCGGCTGTATGCCTACATCTTCGAGCTCCTTACCGCCTACACGGGCGTGCTCGTTCTCGACGCCGACGCGCTCAACACGCTCTCACAGTACGGCGTCGATATCCTGAAGGACAAGACCTGCCGCGTCATCATCACCCCGCATCCGAAGGAATTTTCACGCCTCACGGGCAGGAGCGTAGAGGAACTCCTTTCAAACCCCGTGGAGGCCGCCAAGGCATTTTCGGAGGAATACGGCGTCACAGTCGTGTTCAAGAACAATCGCACCGTCATTGCCGAGGGGGAGAGAGTTGCCGTCAATTCGACGGGTTCGCCCGTCCTCGCAAAGGGTGGTAGCGGGGATGTGCTTGCGGGGCTCCTTGCGGGAACGGCCGCGCGCGGTGCTCCGCCCTTTGAGGCCGCCGTCGTCGCCTCCTATCTTTTAGGCCGTGCGGGGGAGCTCGCCGCTGCGGAGATCAACGAATATTCTCCCGACGCGACGGATATCATCGCCTATCTTCCCAAGGCGATCCGCTCCGTCATGTGACCTGCGCAAAGCCGACTGCCCGCACGACCACGGCCGTCACGACCAGAACGCACCCCGCAATCAGGTAGTAGAGGGGGAAGAGTGTAAACAGGCTCATAAAGAGAAGAACAAGTCCGCTCACGAAGAAGGGGCGGGCATTTTCTTTGGAGAAGGAACGTCTGAGGCTCGTTTTCAGCGTGCGGCGGGGGAGATGCCCGCAGATGAGAGGATTCGGCGTCGTGCCCGTTCTCGCAAAGAGGGAATACACCTCGTCTCCCTTCTGTACCCCCTTGCCGAAGCGCAAAAGCAGTTTTTCCGCCTCCGCACTCACCCCGTTGCAGAGGAGGGTGAACCGCTCCTCTCCGTATGTTCTGAGGAGGGCCGCCACCGTATCGGCGGAGAGAGGCTCCATGGTGAAGAGGGGAATGAGGAGCACGCCGTCCTCCTCGAGAACGTCTCCCTTCAGGTTTGCGCTCCTTCCGTCAGCGATGAGCGCGGAGAGCAAGGCCGCCCGTACCCGTTCCTCCTTTTCGAGGGCGAGATGCAGAAGCAGGGCGTCACGGTCCTCCTTCTCCCGCTTTCCCTTCACCTTTTTTTGGCGGCTCCCCGAGAGAAGCAGTCCCGCCCCGACGCAGGTTGCGGCTGCAAAGAGGAGGGAAAAGAGGAGGCAGAGCCACACGTTCAGACGGAAATAGCGCAGGATGCCGAAGGCGACAAAGGCCGCAGACACCGTGTAAAAGAGGACATCCGCAATGTCCGCAAGTGAAAAACGTTTCATGCCGATAATTTTTGCCATGAATTTCTCAAATTAAACTTGCAAACGTCCGCAAAGTATTGTATAATCAAGACATGAAGATCGCACTCTTCGGGGGCTCGTTCGACCCCGTTCACAGAGAGCACATAAACCTTGCCGTCAAGGCAAAGGAGGACTTGGGGCTCAACAAGCTGTATTTTATCCCCTCCTATCGTGCTCCCCACAAATTGCTCGGGGCCGTCGCGGACGGGGAGGAGCGGGCAGAACTCCTTCGCGCAGCCTGCCGCGGACTCCCCTTTGCGGAGACGGACGATATCGAACTCAGGGCAGAGGGGACAAGCTATACCTATCTCACCTGCCGTGCCTTTCGTGAACGCTTTCCCGCCGCGGAGATCTTCTTCATTGTCGGCGCAGACATGCTCGAAAACTTCTTCAGCTGGAGAAATCCCGACGATATCTTAAAAAACGTCACGCTCGTCGCAAGCGGCCGCGGGAAAAATTATGTGCATAGTATGCACGAACGTTTCCGTGCCCGCTTCGGCGTCGATTTCCTCGAACTCGATTTTTCGGGGGAGGATATCTCCTCCACAGACATCCGCGTCGCGCTGGCCTTTCAAAGCGGGGCGGCGGAGAGCATGCTTCCCAAAGAGGTGTATTGTCTCATTCAAGAGAAAGAGCTCTATCGCTATCCCTCCATCGAGGGGGCGCTCGATCTTCTCACCGAGCAGAGAAGGGCACACAGCGAGCGCGTCGCCCGCATGGCATGCAGGAGGGCAAGGAGCCTCAACATCCCAGAGGGGAAGGCCCTTTCCGCCGCGATGCTGCACGATTGCGGCAAGTATGTGCCACTTTCCGACCCGAAATTGCAGGGTTTTACGCCCCCCGAGGGGGTTCCCGCACCCGTTCTGCACCAGTACACGGGGGCCTATCTTGCGGAACACCTCTTTGGGGTCAAGGATGAAGAGATCCTCGACGCCATCCGCTATCACACGAGCGGACGGGAGGACATGACCCCCCTCGGGAAGCTCATCTTCCTTTCGGACATGCTTGAGGAGGGCCGCGATTTTGAGGGCATCGAGCCGTTGCGGGAGGCCTTTTGGAAGGACCTCGACCTCTGCCTCTACCTCTCCCTGAAGCACCAGCTCAGCTATCTCGAGGGGCAGAATGCGCCCGTCTATCCTCTGACACAGAGGGCATTCGATTGGTTGAAAACGTGTATACGTTTTGAATAAATACAAAAAAGGAGTGGGAAAAATGGAAAGTTACGAACTCGCAAAACTTGCATGCAAGGCGCTGTCGGCCAAGAAGGGGGAGGACATTGTCATTCTCGACGTCGGCGATCAGACGGTGGTGTGTTCCTACTTTGTCATCGCGAGCGGCAAATCGACCACGCAGGTCAAGGCCCTCTGCGAAAACGTCGATGAGGAACTCGGGAAGCTTGGACTTCAACCCGTCCGCACGGAGGGCGTGCGCGAGGGAAGGTGGGGCGTTCTCGATTACGGCGACGTCATCGTCCATGTATTCAACGAGGAGTCGCGGCTCTTCTACTATCTCGAACGCCTCTGGGACAGCGGCAAGAATTTGGAGCACTATACCGACTGAGCCCCTCTTGGGAGGTTGGTCCAAGTCTCGGCTCCCCTTGTAGGGGAGCTGTCACGAAGTGACTGAGGGGTTCCGAAACCCCATCCCCCCTTCGGGGTACTTCCCCTGAGAGGGGAAGCAAGTTGGGCTGCGCGGGTACTTCCCTTGAGAGGGGGTGCAAGCCTCGGCCCCGCACCAACCCCTTGGCTCCCCCTCGAGGGGGAGCTGTCACGAAGTGACTGAGGGGGTGTCGTTCTGATTCCTCACCGCATCATTTGAACGTAATGCGCTTGGGGTCGGAGTATTCCGACTTCGGGCGCTTCTTTTTGCGCTCGACAATGTAATAGACGGGCTCGGCGCCCTTTTCTTTTTTTTCAGGCTTCTCCTCTTTCCCGCTTGGCTTGTTTTTGACTGTTCTGTAGCCATAAAGGGCAAGCCGTAGGAGATGGACGATAAAAAAGCAGATCGCAAAGAGGATGACCGTGTAGACAGCGCCCCACGCTTGGATGGAAAGGATGTTCATGCCAAAAAGTTTACTTCATGGGTGCTGTCACATTCTGAAAAAAATTGGCATACGGCAGAAATTTAAAGGGAAAAATAAACCCATGGACATGACTGGCGACATCACTGCAGAACGGGAGCTCTTCGTCGGAGAGGACGATAGGGCCGCGTTCACCGAATTCAAACGCACGAGAAGGGAGGCGGAAGTCCTTCTTACCCTCAAGAAACTCATCTCCGACGCCTCACGGCGGGAGACGGACAGGCCTCTCCTCAAAAAGATCTGCGACTTTGCAAAAAAAGAAAAGCTCAGCGGGGTGCTCGTCTCGCCCGTGAACGTTTCCGCAGCAAAGAAACTTCTCGCGGGGAGCGGGGTCCGTATCATCTGTCTTGTGGGCGGTAGCGGGGAGACCCTTCCCGCCGTCAAGAAGTTTGAAGCCAAGCGGGCGGTGAGGGCAGGTGCAGAGGAGCTCCGTCTCGTGCCCTGTTACTCCGCACTCGTCCGCGGAGATCTCGCCTGCCTCAAGCGGGAGATCAGAAAGGTGCGCCGCGCGGTGAGAGGACACGGCGTCGTTCTCTCCCTTGAGGACCATTCGCTGAGCGAGGAGGACGTTGCACTCGGCACAAGGGCGGCCTGCGAGGGCGGCGCGGCGGGTGTGTGCGTGCGAGGTGAGACGCCCCTCCTGCTCCGTGCGATCGAGGTCGGCGCAGGGAAAATTTCGGTGGAATGTTCGGGGGTGGAGAACACCGCCCAGCTCCGTTCGCTTCAGGCGCTCGGTGCGCTCCGCCTCGTCTCGCCGTGCAGTGAGAAGCTCTCCGAGGAGCTCTTTGCAACCCTCTCCGAACCCTCCCTCCCGAACCCGTAATTTTAAAAATAACATTCGTTATATAACATATGTTATTTAACGCATACGCACCCTGCTCCCTTCCTCTTGCCCGCCCCCTGCGTCAGGGGGCGGGGTAGGGGTGGGGGTCCGCCCTCAAACGAAGTCCGCACGGAAGCACATGCCCTCATTCCGAGCCCCGTAAGGGGCGAGTGAATCTCGCTCTAAGAACGGAAGTCCGTAAGTTTACGAGATCCCCTCGCTACGCTCGGGATGAGGACGGGAGCTCCGCCCCTCCCCGCGCTCATCCTGAGCGTAGCGAAGGATCCCATGAAACGCACGGGGGCAACTGCTCATCCTGAGCGTAGCGAGGGATCCCATGAAACGCACGGGGGCAACTGCTCATCCTGAGCGTAGCGAAGGATCCCATTGAACCAACGGACTTCGTTTAAGGGGATTCTTCGGTCGGCTGCGCCTCCCTCAGAATGAGCGTGCGTCCCAGCCCTGCACACCAAACCGCCACAAGTTTGTGACGGTTCATTTTTTGCGCAGAAATTAGTAAATATTCACATTTTATGTTCAAAATTTTCAAAATCACGCCGAGCTGGAAAAATTTTTTTAAAAAAAAGGGAGATTTATGAAAGAAATTTAGTTTTAAATCATTGACTTGCCCCTTCAACCGTGATATAATCAACATGTATGACATAGCGTCTACGGTTTTGCCCTCTCACGCGTGTGCGCGTATATTGATTACGTTTGCGCATGCAGAAGGGGTCACCGCAGTCGAAAGAAAAAGAAAAAAATCTGTGTCAAGAGGAGAATAGCATGAGTGCTGAAGGCAAGAAGAAAGACAAGGGCTTTATTGCGCTGCTCGTACTGATCATCGTATGCGCTTGTCTCATGATCGCCGCAGTCACCACGCTCGGCATCGGTATGGCGGGCGGCATGAACGGCGGTGAAACGCAGCAGGGTCAACAGGGCGAACAAGGTCCTCAGGGTCCTCAGGGTCAACAGGGCGAGCATGGTGCCGACGGGTCCAAGTGGCTTTCCGGCAAAGGGCAGCCCGCGACCGCTACCGGCGCCAACGGAGACTTCTATCTCGATAGCGATTCGGGAAACATCTACGAAAAGAAGAACGGCGCCTGGTCCTTGGTCCTGTGCATTAAATCGCAATTACCTCACATCGGTGAGAACGGAAACTGGTACGTCGGCAACGAAGACCAACACGTCTCCGCGACCGCAACCTTCAAAGTTGAGATCGGCACCGACGGTTACTGGTATGTCAATGACGTAAAGACCGACTACAAGGCTCTCGCCGATGTGACTATCCAAAACGGTCACTGGTATGTC
>CANRDK010000058.1 GCA_947629345.1 uncultured Clostridia bacterium | reverse complement strand
ATGCGGTCGTAGCGGAGCTTGCTCTCGTCGAAATCGTCCAAAATGCCGCAGCCGAAGGCGGTGATCATGGCCTTGATCTCGGCGTTCTCGAGGGCGCGGTTGAGCCTCACCTTCTCTACGTTCAAGATCTTGCCTCTGAGGGGCAGAATGGCCTGAAACCGTCTGTCACGGCCCTGTTTTGCGGTGCCGCCTGCGGAG
The DNA here is from genome assembly GCA_947629345.1 of uncultured Clostridia bacterium. Taxonomy (GTDB): domain Bacteria; phylum Bacillota; class Clostridia; order Christensenellales; family Borkfalkiaceae; genus Gallimonas. The sequence goes on along the minus strand of CANRDK010000058.1, from coordinate 12,047 downwards.
TCCCCCTCGACGATATAGATCTCGCAGAGCTCGGGACGGCGGTCTGAACAGTCGGCAAGTTTCCCGGGGAGCGTCGTCGATTCGAGCACCCCCTTCCTTCTCGTGAGTTCCCTTGCATTCCTCGCGGCGTCCCTTGCCTTTTGGGCGGTGATACAGCGGAGGACAAGCTCCCTCGCCTCGGACGGGTGCTCCTCGAGATATTCCCCGAATTTATCGGCCACGGCCTTGTTGACAAAGGCGCGGATGAAGGAATTGTTGAGCTTATCCTTGGTCTGCGATTCGAACTGGGCGTTCTCGAGTTTGACGGAGACGACGGCTGTGATGCCCTCGCGGACGTCTTCGCCCGTGAGCTTGTCGCTGTCCTTCAGAATGTTGAGCTTCTTCCCCGCGTCGTTGATGACCTTGGTGAGGGCAAGTTTGAGCCCTTCGACATGGGTGCCGCCATCGATGGTGTTGACGTTGTTGGCATACGAGTAGATGACCTCGTTGTAGCTGTCGTTGTACTGCATGGCGATCTCGCAGACGGTGGTGCCGTCCTGTGCCTCGAAGTAGAGGGGTGTATCAAAGAGGGTCTCCTTGCCCTCGTTGAGTTCGCTGACGAGCTCGCGGATGCCTCCCTCGTAGCAGAAGCTGTCCTTTTTCTCCTTGCCTGCGCGCCTGTCCTCGAGGGAGATGGTGAGGCCCTTGTTGAGGAATGCCAGCTCCTTGAGGCGGATCTTGAGCGTTTCGTATTTAAATTCGATGGTCTCGAAGATCTCGGCGTCGGGGAAGAAGGTGACCTTGGTGCCCGTCTTTTCGGTATCGCCGACGATCGCGAGCGGCCGCTGGGGCACGCCGCGGTTGTAGACCTGTTTATAGATGTGGCCGTTTTGGTAGATCTCCGCCTCGAGCCATTCGGAGAGGGCATTCACGGCCTTGACGCCGACCCCGTGGAGCCCGCTTGAGACCTTGTAGCCCGAATCGCCGCCGAATTTGCCGCCCGCGTTGACCTTGGTAAAGACGACTTCCACGGTGGAGATGCCCTCCTTGGGGTGAATGGCGGTGGGAATGCCGCGGCCGTTATCGACGACGGTGCAGCTCCCGTCTGCATTGACAGTGACTTCCACCTTGGTGCAGTAGCCTGCGAGAGCTTCGTCGATGGAGTTATCGACAACTTCGCTCACGAGGTGGTGGAGGCCCTTTTCATCGGTGGAGCTGATATACATGCCGGGGCGTTTGCGGATGTGTTCGAGCCCATCGAGCACCTGAATTTGTTCCGCGCCGTAGGCGGTTTCTACCTTGTCGGACATAAGAAATTCTCCTTGTATGTGAATTTCGCTATACGCGCACGCACGCGCGTACGCGCGTCGTATGACCATTATAACATAGGAGGGAAAAAATGTAAAATAAAAATAGACCCATTTTGGGCCAACTTTTGGGGAAAATGAAAAATTATGGCCACCGCGCTCATGCTGACCCTGAGCGTAGCGAAGGGGAAGCATCCCATTGAACCCTGCTCCCGTGCGTTTTATGGGATCCTTCGCTGCGCTCAGGATGAGCGGGCGGGGCAATCACATCAATTCTTCCGCCAGAGCACGAATCTCCTCCGTCGATTGAGCGGCGAAGAAGCGGCGCTTGGCCTCGTTCGCATGGCGGGTGCCCTTCAGATAGAACGCCGCCATTTTTCGCATATATACGCAAGAAAACCGCTCGCCGTAGATCTGCAACGTCTCCTCGAGCTGCCTCAAAAATAGCGGCTTGATGGGCGGTTCCTCCCGCCCCGTGAGTTCGGCAAACACCTGCGGGCGGTAGAGCGCGGCACGGGCAACCATCACGCCGTCTGCTCCCGTGCGTTCGAGCATCTTTTTCATGTCCCTGTCGTTCCAGATGCCCCCGTTCGCGATGACGGGAATGGAGACGGCACGCTTGGCCGCCGCGATCTCCCCGTAATCGACGGGCCCCGCGTAGATTTTGTCCCGCGTGCGGCCGTGAACGGTGATCATGCAGGCCCCCGCTTCCTCGCACAACTTGGCAAAATCGGCACATATCTTGCGATTTTCGTCAACGCCGATGCGGAATTTCACCGAGATCCTCTTGCCGCTCTTCACGCATGCGGCGATGACTTTTTCGGCGAGCGAGGGGTTCTCGAGAAGGGCGCTGCCCTCCCCGTTTCTCACGATTTTTGGCATGGGACAGCCCATGTTGATGTCGATGAGGTCGAAGTCCTTCAGTGCCTCGCTCTCACACGCCTCGCGCATGATATCGGGGTCGGAGCCGAACAGCTGTGCGGCTTGGGGACGAGGGCGGACCCCCACCCCTACCCCGCCCCCTGACGCAGGGGGCGGGCAAGATTCGGGGTTCTCAAGGGCGGGGCTTTTCTTGACGCCTCCCCCCTCACTGAGGGGGGAGGGTAGGGTGGGGGGTGCAGTCTCCCCATGGTACAGGAGCAGGTTGGTCTCCTCGTTTTGGTAGTGCAGGCCCTTTGCGCTGACCATCTCAGTAAAGGTGAGCCCTGCGCCAAGCTCCTCGCACATTCTGCGGAAGGGATAGTTCGTATACCCTGCCATCGGGGCGAGAAATACGTTGTTTTCGAGCGATAACCCTGCAATTTTAAGACCGTGCAGCATCTTTGGCCCTCTTGTAGTAGGCGTCCTTCTCCTCGTCGGAGAGGGCGTGTACGTCCTTCCCGTCGGCAAGGACGAATGCCTCGTAGGCAGAATAGCGGGCGGCGGCCTTTTTCACCGTCTCGAGCAGGGCGAGTTCGCAGTCCGCCCCGACGGCCCGTCCGAGCTCCACGGTGCAGAACAGTACGTCGCCGAGTTCCTCCAAAATTTGCGACTTATCGTCGATTTTCACGGCCTCCATGAGCTCTTGATACTCCTCGCGGAACTTTTTTTCGAAGTTCTCCACGGTGGCCCTGTCCCAGCCTCCCTTTTCCATGCGCTTTGCAACTTTCTGCGCGCGGAGGAGGGCGGGGAAGCACTGCGGCACGTCATTCACGGCGTCCGCATACGTCTGTTGATGCTTCTCCGTCATCTTGTTCTTCTCCCAGACGGAGAGGGCCCCGTCGGCCGTGGCGGCCTGTTCCGTCCCAAACACATGGGTGTGGCGGGTGATGAGCTTTGTGCAGAGCTCCGAGAGCATGTCCGTGACGGTGAAATCCCCCTTTTCCTCCTCCATCAAGGTGTGAAAGAGGGACTGCATCAAAACGTCCCCCGCCTCTTCGCACATGTGGTCGGGGTCCTTCTTGTCGATGGCGTCGACGAGTTCATACGCCTCCTCAATGGCGTTGATGCGGATGCTCTCATGCGTCTGGACCCTGTCCCACGGGCAGCCGTCGGGGGCGCGGAGACGCCTTAAAATGGCCACGACGTCCTCGAAATCGAAGCGTTTTTTGGACAATAACTCTTGATTTTTGACAACCAGCCCCGTCATGGCGCCAAGCTCTTGACGGTCAGTCTCATAGAGGGGCATTTCCGCCGCCCTGCCGTCCGTGATGAGAACGGCCTCGGCCTCGTCGCCGAATTTTTCAGCCAAGATCAGCTTGATATCGCCGATATTGTCCTCGGTGACGTCATAAACGACGAGCGGAAGAGCAAGTTTCCTCTCCCCCACCGAAAAGGCGGAGAGGGCGGTGTATTCCCCCGAGAGCCCGCCGAGCGCAGCAAAATAGCTCCCCTTGGACCGTCCGTCGATGAGGCTCACACGAGAGCTCTTGAGGAGTTCCACCGCGGCGACGTCCTCCGTCCCGCTGCCGTCCACGACGTAGCAGACTTCCTTGGCCCTTCCGCGGCGTTTGAGCTCATCCACGATCTTTTTGGAGAGCGTATCATAATTTCTGCTGGACCCATAGAGAGGATCGAGCGTGTCATACGGGATATTTTCTTCTCTGAGGCTCTGCGCGGCGGGGATCCCTTCCGTGCGCAGGATCACCTCGTCCGCTCTCTTGAGCGCCCGCAGGGCATTCATTGTCAGATCTCCCCGTTCCGTTCCCGAGCCGATGACCGTTATCATAGCTTTTCACCTTCTTTTTTCTTACAGTATACACCAAATCGAGGAAAAAAGCAATCGGATAACATGCCCCTGCGGCGACGGCTGCGCCGACAATGAGAAATTTCCCGTTGACGAGGAATATTTCGAGGACAAGTTTCACCGTGACGGCGATCCCCATGGAGAGGGCGGCATATTTCGCCCTGCCGAGCCCCGTGAGAGAGGCGGAGAGGGTGTCCACACCGGAGAGGAACACCGACGATAACGAGAGGATCCTCACGAGGCCCGCAAGGGTGGCACGGTCGGAAACGGAGAGGGCGGGATAGAGAAAATTCACAACATATTGCGCAAAAACGCAGAGGAGCACGGCAAACGGGAGGGAGAGGAGGAGGGTCAAGAGAAGGGCAAACATGGCGCGGTCTCTCCCCTCTTCCCCGTCCTTGGCCGCTTTCGAGACGGCGGGAACGGTCGCCGCAACGAAGCCGTAACAGAGGGTCGCGGGGAGACTGCAGAGGCTGACCGCCGCGCCTGCATAGAGGCCGTAGAGGGAGACGGCTCTCTCGGTATATTTCCCAAGGAGACGGACGACGATGACGCTGTCGGCCATGCGTGAGATGGGAAGGAGCGCCGCAGCCGCCATGACGGGCAGGGAGACGAGGAGCACCGAGATCCCCGACCGACGCCGCACGAGCAGGACCTTTCTCCTTCGGCGGTACTTGTTGCCGAGATAGAGGAGCGCGGCGAGTTCGGAGAGGGAGACGGCAAAGAGCGCAAGCGTAGCTCCCATCTTGGAGTCGGGCGCAAGTCCCGTAAGAAAGAGCCCCGCTCCTGCCTTGACGAGCTGTTCAACGATCTCCGAAAAGGCGGTGGGCTTCATGTCGTTCTTTCCCTGAAAGTAGCCGCGGAACACGGCGATGAGGGCGACGAAAAACACCGACGGCGCAAGGGCAAGATAGCAGGGCACGAGGGACCGTTCCCCCTGTAAATTGCTCATATATGGCGCAAAAAAGAGCATAAAGAGGGTCCCGATCGCTCCCAAAAGGGAGAAGAGACGGAGAGCCCCCGCCATCACGCCCTCCCCCTTTCCGCCTGCGATCATGCGGGAGAGAGAAGACGGGATCCCCGCCGAGGAGAAGGTCAGAAGCACGCAGAAGAGGGGGTATGCCATCTGATACAGGCCCGTGCCGTAGCCGCCGAGCATGCCCGTGAGCGGAATGCGGTACACCGCGCCGATCCCCTTTGCGACGAGCCCCGCAAGCGAAATGATCGCCACATTTTTGAGAAAATTTGCGTGCTTCATATGTAGGGGGGAATGAAAAATTAAAAATTTAAAATTAAAAATTGAGGTGGGAGCCTCTCGGCTCCCCTCTTAGGGGAGCTGTCACCGCAGTGACTGAGGGGTTCTCTCGGCTCCCCTCTTAGGGGAGCTGTCACCGCAGGTGACTGAGGGGTTTCAGAAACCCTATCCCCCGCTGCGCGGGTACTTCCCCTAAGAGGGGAAGCAAGGGGGAACTCTGTTTGAGGGCGTACCCCCACCCCTACCCCGCCCCCTTACGCAGGGGGCGGGCAAGAGAGGTAGATTCCGTCCTTACGCAGGGGGCGGGCAAGAGAGGTAGATTCCGTCCTTACGCAGGGGACGGGCAAGAGAGGTAAATTCCGTCCTTACGCAGGGGCGGGCAAGAGAGGTGGATTCCGTCCTTACGCAGGGGCGGGCGAGAGGAGGGGCGAAACTTTACTCAAATTGGTTTGCGATGATGTCGGCGGTGAGGCGGGCCAGCTTGACGGCGTTGGATTCCAAAACGGCTCCCTCCTCATTCGACATCAGTACGACCGCCCCCAAGCAGTCGCCCCCTGCAATGATGGGCACAATGATCTCCGCCGTCGCGGCGTAGTCGCTGTCATTTGCAATGGGAACGATCTCCCCGCCCTCCGACTTATTCGCAAGGTAGCTCTGCCGCGCCGTCATGATCTCCGTGACCTTGTCTGTGATGGACTTTCCGACCAGCGCCCTCTTCCCCGTCCCGCCGACGGAGAGGACGGTGTCGGTGTCGAGAATGGCGGCGAGGTATCCGCTCTGCTCGGAGAGGGACTTCGCCGTGCCCTCCGCAAAGCGTTCGACGGACGCAATGGGTGAATATTTCTTGAGCATGAGTTCATCGCGGTCGGTGAAGAGCTCCAAGGGATCCCCCTCGCGGATCCTGAGCGTTCTCCTTATCTCCTTGGGAATGACGACCCGCCCGAGCTCGTCGATCCTGCGTACAATTCCTGTTGCTTTCATAAAAAATCCTCCGTATACTTTCAATATGCGAAGGAAGAAAAGTTTTTATGCGGTTGGGGGGAAGGACGGGAGCAGAGTCCCTTGCTTCCCCTGTAGGGGAAGTACCCGCGTAGCGGGGGATAGGGTTTCTGAAACCCCTCAGTCACCTGCGGTGACAGCTCCCCTAAGAGGGGAGCCGAGAGGCTCCCACCTCAATTTTTAATTTTTAATTTTTAATTTTTAATTAAATGTGCTTCCGTGCGTTTAACGGGATCCTTCGCTGCGCTCAGGATGAGCGGGGCGGTATTCCTCAAACAGCTCTTTGAACGCGGGGAGGCTGCGGAGGATCGTCGTGCGGGAGACGCAGTACGAAATGCGCACATAGCCCGTGACGCCGAAACTATTTGACGGCACAAGCAGCAGTTCATGCTTCTTCGCCCGTTCCGCAAAGGCCACCGCGTCGGGCTCCAAGGCCCTAACAAACAGGTAGAATGCTCCCTCAGGCGAGATACATTCATAGCCCGTCTCCGTCAGAAAATCGTACAATATGTCGCGATTTTCACGATACTGCCCCACGTCGCTCACCTTTCCGAGGCTCGCCGCACACACCCTTTGGAAGAGGGCGGGGGCACACACATAGCCGAGCTTCCTCCCTGCCCCGCACACGGCCGCAAACACCTCCTCCGCACTCTTGCATGCGGGGCTGACTGCGATATAGCCGATCCTCTCCCCCGCGAGGGAGAGCGATTTCGAAAAGGAGTAACACAGGATCGTCTCGTTGTAGTACTTCATGGGGAAGGGCACTTTGGTGCCGTAGACGAGTTCACGGTAGGGCTCGTCGGCGATGAGAAAGATGGGCTCCCCCTTCTCCTCGCTCTTCTTTTCGAGAAGAAGAGCGAGCTGTTTGAGCTCCTCCTCCCCTATCACTGCCCCCGTGGGATTGTTGGGGGAGTTCAGAATGACGGCCTTGGTGTGCTTGGTCACAGCATGTGAGAGGGCCTCGATGTCGAGGTGGAACCTGCTGTCCGACGGGGCGACGACGAGGGTCCCGCCCGCTCCCTCCACAAAGATGCGGTATTCGGGGAAGAAGGGCGCGATGACGACGAACTCGTCCCCCTCCTCGCAGAGGGCTGCGGCCGTGATGGCGAGAGAGGCAGATGCGCCGCACGTCATGTAGATGAGGTTTGCGGACATGGGTGCCCCAAATTCTTTCTGAATGTAGGCGGAAACGGCCTCCCGTGCCTCGGGTGCACCCGCCGCGGAGGTGTAGCCGTGGAGTACTTCGGGCGGGACGGTGTCGATGAGGCGTTTGATCTCATTCTGCACGCATGCGGGAGCGGGAACGGAGGGATTGCCGATGGAAAAGTCAAAGACGTTCTCCGCGCCGATCTCCTTTTTCCTCGCGTTGCCGTATTCGAAGAGCTCGCGGATGACGCTCCGCTCCTCGCCAAGCCGTTGCATTGATTTGTTGAACATGATTTTCTCCTGATTGATTTGCGTGGTTGGGAATCGTTGCCCACCCCCCTACCCCCCTCCTCAGGAGGGGGCCTCGGCTCCCCTCTCAGGGGAGCTGTCACGCAGTGACTGAGGGGTTTTTGAACCCTATCCCCCCTTCGGGGTACTTCCCCTAAGAGGGGAAGCAAGGGGGACTGCGTTCGAGGGCGTACCCCCACCCCTACCCCGCCCCCTTACGCAGGGGGCAGGCGAGAAAAACGCGGACGCGGGTTCGCTCATTCTGAGCAACGCGAAGAATCCCATTGAACTTACGGACTCCCGTGCGTTTAGCGGGATCCTTCGCTACGCTCAGGATGAGCGCGGCGGGTCAGATGAGGACTTTCTTCAAAAACTGCCCTGTGTAGCTCGATTCGACGAGAGCGACCTCTTCGGGGGAGCCCGTCGTGACGATCTCACCGCCGCCGTCGCCCCCCTCGGGGCCGAGGTCAATGATATGGTCTGCGATCTTCACCACGTCCAAATTATGCTCGATGACGACGACTGTGTTCCCGCCCTCGCGGAGTTTCAGCAAAATGTTGATGAGTTTTTCCACGTCGTAGCTGTGCAGGCCCGTCGTGGGCTCGTCCAAAATGTAGAACGTCTTGCCCGTGGAACGCTTAGAGAGCTCCGTTGCGAGCTTCACACGCTGTGCCTCGCCGCCCGAGAGGGTCGTGGAACTCTGCCCCAATTTGATATAGCCGAGGCCGACTTCGTTGAGCGTCTTGATCTTATTATAGATGGACGGAATGGCCTTGAAGAAGTCGCAGGCCTCCTCCACCGTCATATCGAGAACGTCTGAAATGCTCTTGCCCTTGTATTTTACCTCGAGCGTCTCGCGGTTGTATCGCTTGCCGCCGCAGACCTCGCAGGGGACGTAGACGTCGGGCAGGAAGTGCATCTCGATCTTCATGATGCCGTCCCCCTCGCAGTTCTCGCACCTGCCGCCCGCGATATTGAAGGAGAACCGTCCCGCCTTGAATCCCATGACTTTGGCGTCGGGGGTCGCGGCGAAGAGCTCACGGATGGGGGTAAAAACTCCCGTATATGTTGCGGGATTGGAGCGGGGCGTGCGGCCGATGGGAGATTGGTCGATGGCGATGACCTTGTCGAAGTATTCGAGCCCCGAAAAGGCTCCGCTCTTGCCTGTGGGGAGGCGGGAACCGTTGAGATTGTTCGACAGAATGGGCAGGAGGATCTCATTGACGAGGGAACTCTTGCCCGAGCCGCTCACCCCCGTCACGCAGGTGATGAGCCCGACGGGGATCTCCGCCGTGATCCCCTTTAAGTTGTTCTGGCGGCAATCTTCCACCTTGAACCATCTGCCGTCGGGCCTCTTTCTCGTTTGGGGAACGGGGATCTGCCGTCTGCCCGCGAGATAGTCCCCCGTGATGGAGCGGGGCTCCGACATGATGTCCTCCACGGTGCCGCAGGCGACGACTTCGCCCCCGTGCACGCCTGCCTTGGGGCCGATATCGACGATATAATCCGCCGCCCGCATGGTGTCCTCGTCGTGTTCGACGACGATGAGGGTGTTCCCCAAATCTCGCAGACCCTTGAGGGAACTCAAGAGCCGTTCGTTGTCCCGCTGGTGCAGGCCGATGGAGGGCTCGTCGAGGATATACAATACCCCCGTGAGCGCGGAGCCGATCTGCGTGGCGAGGCGGATGCGCTGGCTCTCCCCGCCCGAGAGGGTCGCCGCGCTCCTCGAGAGGGTGAGGTAGTCGAGCCCGACACCCACGAGGAAGTTGATGCGGCTCTTGATCTCCTTTAAGATGACGTCGGCAAATTTATGCTGCGTGGGGGAAAGTTCCAGCCGATCGAGGAATTGATAGAGCGCGGAGACGGGTAAATCGCATATATCTGCGATATTTTTGCCGCCGACGGTGACGGCAAGGGCCTCCTTTTTGAGGCGTTTCCCATGGCAGACGGGGCAGTCGGTGGTGCGCATGTAGCGTTCGATATCCCACTTCACGCCCACCGAACTCGTCTGGTTGTAGCGGCGTTCGAGATTGTTGACAAACCCCTCCCATGAACTCTTGTAGTCGGAGGAGAAGGAGCGGGTCGCATAGTGCATGTCGATCTTCTCTCCCCCGTTGCCGTACATGAGCATGTCGAACACGCCGTCGGGAAGGTCCTTGACGGGGACGTCCATGGAGAAATGATAGTGCTTGGAGAGGGCACCCAAATACATCTGGGTGACGGTGGAGCTGTCGAGGTTCCAGCCGCTGATCCTGATCGCCCCCTCGCGGAGGGACTTGGTGCGGTCGGGGCAGATGAGATCGGGGTCCACCCGCTGCTGAAAGCCGAGGCCCGTGCAGGCGGGGCAGGCGCCCCAAGGGGTGTTGAAGGAGAAGAGACGGGGCTCGATCTCCTCGATGGAAATGCCGCAGTCGGGGCAGGAATAGCGGGAGGAATACAGCGTCTCCTCGTCGCCGCAGTCGATGACGACGAGCCCGTCGGAGAGCTTCAATGCCGTCTCGAGGGATTCGGTCAGACGCTTTAGGATTCCGTCCTTGACGACGAGACGGTCGATGACGACGGAGATATTGTGCTTGATATTCTTGTCGAGGGTGATCTCCTCCTGCAAGTCATAGACGATGCCGTCGATCTTGACCCTTGCGTAGCCGCTCTTGCGGAAGGAGGAGAGTTCCTTCTTGTATTCCCCCTTCTTGCCGCGGACGACGGGGGCATTGACGAGAATTTTGCTCCCCTCGGGAAGTTCCATGACCCTATCTGCGATTTCGTCCACCGTCTGCCGCCTGATCTCCCTGCCGCAGTTGGGGCAATGGGGAACGCCCGCACGCGCATAGAGGAGACGGAGATAGTCGTAGATCTCCGTCACGGTGCCCACGGTGGAGCGGGGGTTGTGGCTCGTCGTCTTTTGGTCGATGGAGATGGCGGGAGAGAGCCCGTCGATACTCTCCACCTCGGGCTTTTCCATCATGCCGAGGAATTGGCGGGCGTAGGAGCTCAGGCTCTCCATATACCTGCGCTGGCCCTCGGCAAAGATGGTGTCGAAGGCGAGGGTGGACTTTCCGCTGCCCGAGAGCCCCGTGAACACGGTGAGGCTGTTCCTCGGAATGTGTACGTCGATGTTTTTTAAGTTGTTGGCCTTTGCGCCATGTACAAATATTTCGTCTTGCATAGTTGATTTTGGGATTGGGGTGCTCATTCAGAGCACGGGAGCCGTGGACATGGCCAGCCGCTCATTCAGAAAACGGGAGCGGTACGTTCATTCAGAGCGTAGCGATGAATCCCGCTAAACGAGATGAGCTCCGTTGGTCTAATGGGATCCTTCCCCTTCGACTACGCTCAGGGTCAGGATGAGCGGCGGAGGAAGGGCTTACAGCGAGGACAATAAAACGTTCAATATCCCTGCGAGTTGTTTCCAATTCGAGGCGCGGTAGCGGATCTCGGAGGCGCGGGAGACGTTGTGCTTATCCACCATCAAAATCGCCGCAACGCCGAGCTCCTGCGCGGCAATGCAGGTCGAGAGCGAATCGTCGATGAGAATGGGAATGCCCTGCTCCCTGCAGTATTTGCCCTTCTCCGCAAAGGGAACGTCGGCAACGATCTCGTCGTAGGGAATGTGCCGCTTTTCGAGCCAATCGCGGGAGACCTTTTCGGGGTTGACGAACCATTCCCTCTGCCGTGCGGTGAGCACAACGATCTCATGGCCTGCCTTTTGGAGGGCGGTGAGCACTTCCCGTGCGCCCCTCTTGGCCTCGGCGTCGGTGAAGATGGTGATCCCGCCCTCGCGGATAAACTTCAACACGTCGTCGATTTTCCAATCGAACACGTTGACGAGCGCGTGGGCGTTTTCGTCCACGAGCTTGAAGGGTAAATTATACCGCTCGATATAGCCGCTTGCCCGCGTCACGCGGTCCACGACGGACAATGTGTCATCCAGATCGACTGCGATTTTCATAGGTAAACTCCGATCATTAGAATTAAAAATTTAAAATTTAAAATTAAAAATTGCGGTGGGAGCAGGATTGAGAACGGCGGCGTTCCAATCACGTCATGGTGCCCCGCGCGCGTTCTATTTGTGTCTAAGCGCGGCACGAGCGCGTAGCGCGAAGTAGCGTAGTCGAACCATCACCTTATTCTCCCCTCATCCGTCACGGCAAGGGCAGCCCGAACGGAGTCCCCCTTGCTTCCCCTCTTAGGGGAAGTACCCCGAAGGGGGGATAGGGTTCAAAAACCCCTCAGTCACTGCGTGACAGCTCCCCTACAAGGGGAGCCGAGGGAACCCCTCAGTCACTGCGTGACAGCTCCCCTACAAGGGGAGCCGAGGGAACCCCTCAGTCACTGCGTGACAGCTCCC
>CANRDK010000057.1 GCA_947629345.1 uncultured Clostridia bacterium | reverse complement strand
AGGGCACAGTGTTGTTTTTCCACCCCCTCCCCTACCCCTCCCCCTCAAGTATGAGGGGGAGGGCGGAAGAAGAGGTACCCCTCCCCCTCAAGTATGAGGGGGAGGGCGGAAGAAGAGGTACCCCTCCCCCTCAAGTATGAGGGGGAGGGCAGAATAAGGTGAGCATGATTTTGAACGCGTTGCCCACCCTCCTCGGGAGGGGGCATGCGAAAGAACCTCTCGGGAGGGGGCATGCGAAAGAACCTCTCGGGAGGGGGCATGCGAAAGAACCTCTCGGGAGGGGGGCAAAGATAAGGTGATGGTTCGACTACGCTCACCATGACGTAATTAGAATGGCTTCCGTAGGTCTAATGGGATTCTTCGCTACGCTCAGAATGAGCGATAGAAGGAGCTGCAACCGTCTGTGCCCGAGGGGGTTTCCGTAAGGAAAGCCGCGAGGGAACAGTGTTGTTTTTCCACCCCCTCCCCTACCCCTCCCCCTCAGGTATGAGGGGGAGGGCAGTAGCCGCAATTTTTAATTTTTAATTTTAAATTTTTAATTTTTAATTACAAAAACCCTCTCCCGTGGGAGAGGGTGAAATTCATTCAGTTAGTCCAACTTTTCGAGAAGTTTGAAGTCGATGCCCTTTTCGCCGATCTTGATGATCTTTACCTTGACCGTGTCGCCGATGGAGAGCACGTCGTCCACCTTCTCCACACGCTTGTCGGAGAGCTTGGAGATGTGGATCATGCCGTCCTTGCCGGGGGCGAATTCCACCCATGCGCCGATCTCGGAACGGATCCTCACGACGCGGCCGATGAACATGTCGCCGACCTCGGGGTCATGTACAATGCTCTCGACAATAGCCTTGGCCTTGAGCGCAGCCTCGCTGTCGCCATAGGAAGCGATACAGACGGTGCCGTCCTCTTCGATATCGATCTTGGTGCCCGTTTCGGCGATGATGGAGTTGATGACCTTCCCCTGCTTGCCGACGACGTCGCCGATCTTCTCGGGATCGATCTGGAAGAAGATGATGCGGGGCGCATACTTGGAGAGTTCGGGGCTGACCTCGGGAACGCATTCGAGCATCTTATTGAGAATGAACTGTCTGCCCTCGTTGGCCTGTTCGATGGCGGTGTGCATGATCTCCTCGGAAATGCCCTTGATCTTGATATCCATCTGAATGGCGGTGATGCCCTTGGTGGTGCCTGCGACCTTGAAGTCCATATCGCCGAGGAAGTCCTCGAGCCCTTGGATATCCGTCATGACGCGGAATTCGCCCGTTTCCTGGTTCTTGATGAGGCCCATTGCGACGCCCGCGACGGGAGCCTTGATGGGAACGCCTGCATCCATGAGAGCCATCGTGGAGCCGCAGACGGAGGCCATGGAAGAGGAACCGTTGGAGGACAAAATGTCGTTGACGACACGGATGGCATAGGGGAATTCTTCCTTGGAGGGAATGACGGGCTCGAGGGCGCGTTCTGCGAGTGCGCCGTGGCCGATCTCACGTCTACCGGGGGAACGGAGCGCCTTGGCTTCGCCCGTGCAGTAGCCGGGGAAGTTGTACTGGTGCATGTATCTCTTTTCCGTCTCGTCGTCGAGGCCTTCCAATTTCTGCGCCGCCGCAAGCATGTCGAGCGTGCAGGTGGTGAGGGTCTGCGTCTGGCCTCTCGTGAACACGGCAGAGCCGTGCGCGCGGGGCAGAACGCTGCGTTCGCACCAGATGGGACGGATGTCCTTGAGGCCGCGGCCGTCGGGACGGATGCCCTTGTCGAAGATCTTGGCACGGACCTTCTCTTTGGTCAAATAGTAGATGGAATCGTTGATCTCACGGGTGTTTTCGGGATAGATATCCTTGAAGTGTTCCAACACCTCCGCGCCGACTTGGTCCTGACGTGCCTGACGTTCCTGCCTGTCGAAGGTGTCGAGCGCCCAGTCGAGCTTGTCCGATGCATACTCGCGCACGGCGGCGTCGATGTCCTCGGGAATGTGGTAGAGCTCGATCTCCTTCTTTTGCTTACCGACGGCGGGGACGATCTCGTTCTCGATCTGGAGGCAGATCTTGGCGATCTCGGCCTGTCCGAACATGATCGCGCCGACCATTTCGTCGTTGGTGACCTCGTTCGCGCCCGCTTCGATCATGAGGATGGCGTCCTTGGTGCCTGCGAGGTTGAGGTGAATGGTGCTCCGCTCACGCTGTGCGGCGTCGGGGTTGATGACATATTCCCCATCGACGAGGCCGACCACGACGGAACCCGTGGGGCCTGCCCAAGGAATGTCGGAGATGGCGAGGGCAATGGATGAGCCGATCATGGCGAGGGGCTCGGGAGCGTAGTCGGGTTCCACGGAGAGGGCCGTCGCGGTGACGACGACGTCGTTGAAGAGGCCCTTCGGGAAGAGCGGACGGAGGGGACGGTCGATGAGGCGGGCCGTCAGAATGGCCTTGTCGGACGCTCTGCCCTCCCTCCTCTTGAAGCCGCCCGGGATCTTGCCGACGGCGTACATTTTTTCTTCATAGTCCACCTGAAGGGGGAAGAAGTCGATGCCGTCGCGGGGCGTGGGCGACATGCACACGTTGACCATGACGGCGGTTTCGCCGCAGCGGACGACGCAGTGGCCGTTGGTCTGCTCGGCGTACTTGCCCGTCTCGACGGTGACTTCTCTGCCGCCGATCGAGAGCTTGAATTCTCTGTAGTTTGGTGTCATTTTGATTTGTTCTCCTTATTAGTCCTATTTCTTTGCCTCCGCAGTCCCATGACCGCATCAGCGATTTTTAAATGTTGTGTTGAGAAATGCCGCACGTCCACTCCTTGGGGAGTCCGAACGCCATGCCCCCTCCCGAGGAGGACCCGTTCATGCCCCCTCCTGAGGAGGGGGGTAGGGGGGTGGGCAACGAATCACACAACACCCCTTCCGTCACGGCAAGGGCAGCCGTGCCACCCACCCCTCGAGGGGTGGGCAAGGAGACTGCGTTCGGGCTCCCCTTGGCTCCCCCTCCGAGGGGGAGCTGTCGAGCGTAGCGAGACTGAGGGGGTGTCGTTCTGATTATGCCCCACCACAATTTTTAATTTTTAATTACTTCCGTAAGTTTACGAGATCCCCTCGGCTGCGCTACTTCGCACCAAGGACGGTGCTCGTGCCGCGCTTAGTCACAAATAGAATGCGCGCGGGGCGGGATGAGGGCGGGGGACTGTATTCCCGCCCAGCCGTTCCCAATTACTGCGCGTGGCAGGGTCACCCTGCCTAAGCGCACCCAATTTGCCGCATACCTGCGGCTTACTGCCTCTGTGAAAAACGGAGCTGTCGGCCGCATGGGCAATTGTGAAATACGACACTTGACCCCTCGATGAATTCTTTTTGCCCTTAAAAAGAATTCATCGAAACAAAAAATAGGACGGCAAAAAACCGCCCTTTTCGGTGTTACTTACGAAGCCCAAGCTGTTCTACGATGGCCCTGTAGCGTTCAATGTCCTTCGCTTTCAGATAGTCGAGAAGGCCGCGGCGCTTACCGACCATCTTCAAGAGTCCGCGGCGGGAGTGATTATCCTGCTTGTGGATCTTAAGGTGCTCGTTGAGGTGATTGATGCGCTCGGTGAGGAGAGCGATCTGGACTTCGGGCGAACCCGTGTCCCCCTCGTGCTGGGCATACTTCGCGATGATTTCCTGCTTTTCCATTTGCTTTTATCCTCCTATGGAATGTGTTGCGATGTGCCAAGAGATGCGTGGAGAGCGCAATTCCTCGCACACGTCTTGACCATCATACCATATTTCAAAGGATATGTCAAAGGATTTTCGCCCCCACCACAATTTTTAATTTTTAATTTTTAATTACTTCCGTAAGTTTACGAGATCCGCTCGCTTCGCTCGGGATGAGGACAGAGCCCGTGCCCCGCCGCTCATCCTGAGCGTAGCGAAGGATCCCATTAGACCAACGGAGCAGGTGCCGCCGCGTCATTCTGAGAAACGGAGAAGGACGAGAGGACGGAACCTAACCCGAAGAATCTCGCGGCGAATGTCCGTAAAGCATGCGGCGAGATGCTTCGGTAGAGCCCTCGTAGACTGCGTACCGCTCCCCTTCTCAGCATGACGCCGCCACGGACTCCCCCTCCGAGGGGTGGGCAAGGAGACTGCGTTCAGGCTCCCCTCGGCTCCCCCTCCGAGGGGGAGCTGTCGAGCGTAGCGAGACTGAGGGGGTGTCATTCTAATTGCCCCACCACAATTTTTAATTACTTCCGTCGGTCTACGAGATCCCCTCGCTACGCTACTTCGCACCAAGGACGGTGCTCGTGCCGCGCTTAGTCACAAATAGAATGCGCGCGGGGCGGGATGAAGACGGAGCTCATGCCTCGGCCGCAGACTTGGCATCCTCGGGCACAACGACTTTCGTTGTACCGTAATCGTAATAGCAATCGTACACGTCGTCACCGGCCGAATCCTGCCAATGCACAGAGGCAAGATGACCGTCCTTAAACTTCAGCTCCGCATGGGTCATGCTGCGTCCCATGTACTCGCCGGGGGTCGTCTGAACTTGGATCCCCTCTCCGTCATAGACATACGCACCCAGCTTATCATCAAAGGTAAACTCATTATAAAGCGCAGAAAAATCGCTTGCGATCCACGAAAGATCCAAAAATCCACCCTTGTCAGAATGCGGGTCGATCCACAACGGTTCCTCTGTATAATACCATTTCCCATCCATATATGTATATCCCTTCCCCGTTTGGGTCTCGATTTCGATGACCATGTACTGAGTCAGAGCGGCAACACCCGATTGGCCATTCGATTCCGTATACATGAGACAGCCGAAATCGGTAAACTCACGCTTCATCACCATCTCAGAGCCTGCCTTTTTCGTTTCCTTCATCGTCACATTTGCAAAGCTTTCATCGGTGAACACAGCTCTCCACTCCTCTTCCGTCACACGATCGGAAACCAGAGCCAAGAAGTCGGTATCCTCGGTGAGGGAGCTCTTTTTCTCCTCCTCATACCCGCAAACGGAGCACTTGCCGTTGGACATGGTATGGGCATTTTTCTCGGAGAC
This sequence comes from uncultured Clostridia bacterium, assembly GCA_947629345.1. Classification (GTDB taxonomy): domain Bacteria; phylum Bacillota; class Clostridia; order Christensenellales; family Borkfalkiaceae; genus Gallimonas. Next base: position 7,867 of record CANRDK010000057.1, on the reverse strand, counting down.
CTCATCTTGATGCTCACAGGTGGCCTTGTGCCAGTGGTCCGTTTCGTCCCACGTCCAGCCCTCCTCAAAGGTGTGCATGTGAGCGGTTCCGCCGCCCGTCGTGCCGCCGTCATCGGTCGAGCCGCCATTGCCCGTCGTTCCCCCGCAGGCCGTAAGAGCCATGCAGAGCATTGTGCCCGCCAAAAGGGCCGCAAACAGTTTTTTCATAAAATCCTCGCAGGGCGGGATGAGGACAGAGCCCGTGCCCAGCCGCTCATCCTGAGCGCAGCGAAGGATCCCATGAAACCAACGGAAGCCTGTTTCCTCATTCCGAGCCCCGTAAGGGGCGAGTGAATCCCGCTTTAAGAACGGAGGTCCGTAAGTTTATGAGATCCCCTCGCTTCGCTCGGGATGAGGGCGTGTGCGGCGTCATGCTGAGAACGGGAGCCTGTGCCCCAGCCGCTCATCCTGAGCGCAGCGAAGGATCCCATTAGACCAACGGAGCAGGGTTCAACGGGATGCTTCGCGTTGCTCAGCATGAGCCCCCATAAATTTCAAAAACCGTCACATATGTGACGGTTTTTGCCTGTTCCGTGGAGATAAATTTACTTCTTGCTGCATGCCCTGCCCTGCGGATAGAGGGGCAGTTCAAAGAATCCCGAGCACACTTCCTGCGAGTACTCCTGTGCGGGCGGAATGGCGCAGTAGCCATAGCTGGGAACGAGCAATTCCACCTGCATCGCCACCTTTAAGATGACAGTCACGCACGCGTTCACGTTGAAGGAGTTCGTCGTGGGGTCGAACGTCCCGTCGGGAGAAACGCAGGAGGCGACGCTCGTCACCGTGAACGGCATGATGGATGCAGGCGGTACGTACATGAGAACGTCCTCGCTGAGGACAAGGCTGCTCGTCGCCGTCCCCTCCACGCCGTTTGCGTCAATGTAGACGACCTCAAGGGGAATGGTCACCGTCGCCTGAACGCGGGCAAGGCAGCCCTCGGGCTGGCGTTCGACGGAGAGGCCCGAAACCGTCCCCGTGCTCGTCACAGAGCGTGCGCTGACGAAGGTGAGAGGATATGTAGGATTTGCCGGGGTGGGATTCGTGAGGGGGATATTATAGTTTTCGAGACGGGTCTGAATGATCCCCGCGTCAAAGATCTTCTCCGCCTGAATGCACACCTTTTCGTTGAGACCGCTGAGCGGATTTCCCGTTATGGTCCCGGGGCAGTGATCAGATTGGAAATTTGAAAAAAATGACATTTGTTTCCTCCGTAAACCGTATTCGGTCTATTGCATTGTATGATGAAAGCGGCGGCATGTGTGCACTCCGCCTCGACTCCCCTCTTAGGTCGGACCGAGCCTCGGCTCCCCTCTTAGGTCGGACCGAGCCTCGGCTCCCCTCTTAGGGGAGCTGTCACGCAGTGACTGAGGGGTTTTGCCGAGAACGGGGGCGGGGGACACGCACGGGAGCAAGTCGCTCATGCTGAGCGTAAGCGAAGCATCCCGTTAAACGCACGGAAGTCCGTTGGTCTAATGGGATTCTTCGCTACGCTCAGAATGAGCGCGCGGGGGCACAGGGCCCCGTCCTCATCCCGAGCGAAGCGAGGGGACTCCGTTCGGCCCCGTCCTCATCCCGAGCGAAGCGAGCGGATCTCGTAGACCGACGGACTTCGTTTGAGGGCGGACCCCCACCCCTACCCCGCCCCCTGACGCAGGGGGCGGGCAAGAAAGGCGGACCCGTCCTGACGCAGGGGGCGGGCAAGAAAGGCGGACCCGTCCTTACGCAGGGGGCGGGCAAGAGGACGACTATACAAAAAAGAGAGGCGAACCTCTCTTTTTTGCTGTGTGGATAAGGGTATCAAATACCCCCAGCGTGTGAGCGTGATGATTTTGTTATTCCTCGGGCACGATCGGCGTATCGCTATGCACAAAGGTTTCGGGATCGTTCATGCAAACTTCGCTGTTGGCAATATAGTCGCCCGCGTATTCTCCCGTCGTGATGAGGGGATCGTAAGAGCTGCTGCCGTAGGAAATGTAGTATTCAGCCCATCCGCCGTAGAGATAACCGGCTGCACCGACTTCAACATACACGCCCTTGACGATTTGGTCGTAAGTCGTGCCCGTGCGGTCGTTATGCAGGAAATCCGCTTCCGCGTCAACCGTGAGCTCTGTCTGATTGAGAATATACTGATTCCCCTTGGAGAGATTGCCCGAATCTTTCACGAATTCGGTATTGTCCGTACCGTCGGCCGCACGTTGAATATTGCCCGCAAAGCCGCCTACGTTATACGCCCCATGCAAAATATTATTCTCAGAGGTGCAGCCGTTAAAGGTGATATGCACGCCGGGATCCGCGCCCATGCCGAGGAGGGTCCCGACTTTGCCAAAGCCCCAAACCTCGCTGTTGGTAACTTTGACGTTGGTGAAAGTCAAATTGCCGTAAGCATATCCGACGACGACTGCCACAACATTCCCATAAAATTCGCCTTCGTTAAAGTGCATGTGCGCGTCATTGAAAGTTACGTTTTTAATGGTGAACGTCCCCGTGACGACGCCGAACATTGCAGCACCGTAAGGATAGGGCGTAGTAGCACGTTCCGCCGTGTGAAGATTGGTAATAGTGTGATTCTGTCCGTCAAATGTGGCATTTTGGAGCGGGCTGTTTTCGGCATTGAAATAGCTGATGGGATTCCAATATTGCTCTGTGATAAACGGAATATCATTCAGAAGATTGATCGTATAATTTGCATACGATTGTTCATGATTTATATTATTTCCCCATGCAATCAATTGTCCTGCGTTTGCAATGTTTAGAACCGGCTCTTCATCATTTTGCCGATACGCTCTGAGCGCAATGGACGTTAAGTTGCCGGCGCCCTCATACGGCGTTTTTTCCGTACTTTCCTCATTACTGCTTTTTACGACAAAGTTTTCCCAATACGTCTCATCTTGACCTTCAATGTACTTCTTATGATGTACATACAAATTGCCATAGCCGCCTAAATCGCCTTTATATGCAAGTCCTAATTTTTCCACCTTTGTTTTGTAACTGCCCGATCCAGCCGAAGGAATATATGTTTTTCCGTCCTTTGTATAGTAATTTGCATCCATAAACATATTTTGCGCGCCGTATTGGATGGATACAATATTTCCGACGACGATGGACTTTGCCTCCGCCGTACCTTCGGCATACCCGACAATCGCAGATTCCGTACATGACGTATGTACACGTACCAAAATCTCCTTTACATAGCATCCGATGACGGAGCTGCTGTAAGAGGTCCCGAGGATACCGCCCGCATTGGTGCCGTCATAGTAATATCCGTCCGAATCGGGCTCGTTGGCGAATGCCGCCGTGACTGTAGTTGCGGAATTGTAGTGGGCGGCGGTTCCCGTGACCGACATGACAGTGCAGTTCTTGATCGCAGCATCGTTCCCTGCGCTTGCCGTCGTCATCTGAGGTCCCGCGTCCTTTGCATAGCCTGCGATGCCGCCGACGTGGACGAGCCCCGTCACCTTGGTATCAACGACCGTGACCTTGGAAATGCGAACGTTTTCTCCCGTAATGTAGCCCGCGACCGCGCCGACAAACGCGTCGCCCGTAATCGTGGCATTCTCTACGATGAAATCAGTGACCGTGGCGTTGTTGAGGTATCCGAAGATCCCCGTGAAGTTGCCGCTGTCCAGCGTAAACCCGCTGATCTTGTGGCCCTTTCCGTCAAACTTCCCGCTGAAACCGCCTTGGATATTGGCTTCCGCTTTCAAATCGAGATATGCGCCGTTTGAACGGTCGGTGACGGTCGCCGCATTGGTGGGAACGCCGACGGGAATGAGCTCCATGCCGCCGAATTTGATATCACTGTCCAGCTCGACCGTCGCCTCGGAGTACTTTTTATTTTCGCCGTATGTATCGCCGTTGTTCACCGCCGTTGCAAAGGCATTCCATTCATCTGCGCTGGAAATGTGCAGGACGTCGCCTTCCATCAGCTTCTCCAAGTCGATCACTCTTTCGACATAGCCGCAGACACTGCACTCCCGCCACTTGACATAGCCCTTTACCTCTTTGCCTGCCTCGCCCGCTTCGTCATAATCGACGGTATAGTATTCGCGCCACACATGGCCGAACTTTTGAACGGGAGCGTCCCTATGGCTGCAAGTAGCCGCATGCCAATGGTCGGCTTCGTCCGACGTCCACCCTTCGGCATAACGGTGTTTCGGATTGCTTGTCGGCTCCGTCACCCGCGTCACCGTTTCACCGCAGTAAGCGCACTTCAAAATTTGGACTGTTCCGAAAGTACAGTCGTCATTATAGAGGATAAGCGGAGCGTTTTGCCCATCAAGACTGCTATGCCAGCATTCTACAGGAATGAAGAAACTGTTTCCGTCCTCAAACAAGAGCCAATATCCATGTATTGATTCATCTGCCGGGATGAGACTCCATGTGCCGCCCATTTCGCTCACAGGATTCTGAATGCTCCCTTGTCCATAATGCAATTTGCCATATCTACGATGTATATATTGAATACTCGTGATATGGTAAGAACTCAGAGTGCCGAAGGAGCCCTTGCTTTCCCAAGTTGTGCTCTTCTGCCAGATCTCGCCCGTTTCGGTGTTGAGATAGAAATCGTTCTCCTTGCCGAGAGAGCTGTCGGGGTCGCCCGTGCCCGTCAAGAAGCCCTCGATCTGAGGAGTCACGCCGTCATGACCCTTGAGGGAGCCGAGAGGGTTCCATGTTCCGTCCTCGCCGAGCTGATAGACATCGAACTTGCTGTAGTCGAGGTAGAAGTCACCCTTGATGGCGTCCTTGAGAAGAGGGTCTGAAGCCTCGGGGGCCTTATCGCCCGAGAACCAAAGGACGCCGTCGCGGCCGTTCTTGCCGAAGAGCTTTAAAATGTTCTTCCAGCCCTCGGCAGTCTTTTGGTAGAGGTCGCCGTTTTGGGTGTCGAGATAGAAGTCGTTGAGGGCTCCCTGTTCGGCTTTGGGTCCGCCGACGCCGTACAGCCAGTCGCCGCTCTCATCCATGGCGACCGCAGTCCAGCCCGCGGACGTCTTTTTGTAGCTTGAAAGCGTTTTGGTGTTGAGGTAGAAGTCGCCCTCCGTGCCGAGCGTGTCGGCGGGGACTTCTGCGCCGTAGTACCATTGATTGCTTGAGGCTGAATCATCCGTGTTTCCGCATGCGCTCATGATCCCCATTGAGAACACGAGAGCGAAAATACAGATGAGAACCGCAAGCAACGAGATGCGTTTTTTGCCTTTCATTGCTTTTCTCCTTTCCTATGAAAAGATATCCGGTCTTTTCTATAGTGGAAACATTATAGCACTATAGTGCATAATTGTCAACACTTTAGTAGATGATTTTGAGGATTTTTTCGATAAAATATAAACTATAGTGTTGATGAGGGGACATATATGGACGCAAAGGAAGTTGGGGAACGGATCAAATATTTCAGAGAGAAGAAAAATCTTACAAAAAATGCCTTGGCGGTCAGCGCGGGGGTGTCGCCCTCATATGTCCAACAGGTGGAACAGGGGCTGAAGTGCCCCACAGTGGAATATTTAGGACATCTATGCTGGGGACTCGGGATCACGTATCTCGAATTTTTTGCATATGGATCGGAGCAAAAAAATGTGGACAAGCTGTCCTACCTCTCCCCCGAACAAAAAAAATTGTTGAATGATTTTTTGAATTCCCTTTGAGGGGGGGCGGGGTTCGGCTCCGCGCGGCGGGACAACCCGCTCATTCTGAGGCGCCGCCCTCCTCATCCCGAGCGAAGCGAGGGGATCTCATAGACTTACGGACTCCCGTTCTTAGAGCGAGATTCTCTCGCCCCTTCGGGGCTCGGAATGAGGAAGGAGTCGCCGCTCATACATTCAACCCACATTATAAAATACGCCCGCGGACGAAAGTCCGCGGGCGCTTCGTTAAAATTTTTATGCTTCATCGGCGCTTCTTGTCCAAGTCAAATCGCAGTATGTCTTTGAGAGAAACGCCGCGGCAATGGCAGGGGTCTGCAGCTGTGTTGCGTCCAACGCTTGGGAATTGCTGAGCTTCCAGCCGTTCGGCTCCTCAAACGTGACTGAAACAAGATCGTCACAACCATAAAACGCCTTTTGTCCGATTGAAATTACTCCTTTCGGAACAGTAAACGCGGTAAAATCACAACCGTAAAATGCATAGCTTCCGATGCTCTTTAATTGGCTATCCGGTGCAAAGATCACTTCTTTCAAACCGCTGTTACTAAATGCACTATCGCCAATCGATTCGGTGCTTGCGGGGATAGTGATGTTTTTAAGCGCTCTACAGAGAGAAAATACATTATTACCCATTTCCGTCACACTGTCGGGAATTGTGATCTCCGTCAGTCCGTAGCAATTGTAAAAAGCATATTCTCCGATCTTCGTTATCCCATATGGGATCTGTACGGAAAGAATGCTATCTTGGCCTCTGAATGCCCCGTTGCCGATCTCCGTGACGGGCAGCCCCTCATATTCCTCCGCGATCACGATCTTTTTCTCGGTGCAGGTGCCGAGGCCGATCAATACATAGTGGTCTCCCGATTGCACATACAGCAATCCCGTGTGCTGAGAACAGCGGATGCAGACGTCCTTTTGATATTCATGCCCGAGGGGGTCCGTATAATCGTCCACATAATGATCTCCGCAAGCGGTGCAGGTGTAGGTCGTATATCCCTGCTCCGTGCAAGTGGGGTCGGTTTTGACACTTTGATAGCTGTGTTCGCCCTCAAAGATTTCAATTGGCTCCGTTCGGTCAGAGAGACCCGGCATTTCTTCTTCACGCACGACAACTCGGAATATCGAGTAATTGGAGCAATCATCTTTGATCGTCACTTGAATGACCTGCCCGTTTAAGCCCATAAAATTGGAAAGTTGCAATACATTATTTTCGGAAAATTCCAAAACTTTCGTCGGCGTTGCACTTGTCTCCGAGCTGAAAATTTCCCACTTATATGACAGTTTTCCATATCCGCCCTCTACAAACTGCGCAGTATAGTCGGCCGAAGTAACTCTTCCGTTGATCACACTGAAAGCAGATCGATAAATCAATGCGGAAATATCCTCGATCGTTTCATCCTCTTTAAACTCGCATTTGGAACAGCTGCGGTGCACGGATGCTTTTGCCCTTCCGTTGCATTGTTTTGGCGTATAAGTTTCTGTTATCGTGTGCCCGAGGGCCTCCTTTTCGACATAATTTTCCCTTTCATGGCAACGGGAACACTCTTGATACGCGTCCCAGCCGTTCTCGGTACAGGTGGGCTCTTTTGCCTGAACAGACTCCATTGCATGTCCGAGGGCGGAATTCTGCGCTTCGCGGGTGTCTTGTTCGGAGCAACGAGAACATGTTGCCGTTTCGGTGCCGTTTTTCGTGCAAGTAGCGTCGTTATTTGGCGTATAAGTCTCAAATTTATGTCCGAGGGAGGAATTCTTCTTTGTACGGGTGTCCGTTTCGCCGCATGTACAGGTAGCCGTTTCGGTGCCGTCCTCGGTGCAAGTCGCATCGTTGTTGTAGACGTAATCGGTGAAAGTGTGGATATGTTCAGGATTTTCTTCGCCATCGTCGGGATCTTTGTCGCCGCCACCGTCGGGCTTTTGGGTGTTGCCCTGTTCGGTGTCGGAACCGCTGCCCGTGTTGCCGCCGTTGCCGTCGCAGGCTGCAAAGGCGAGGCAGAGACAGAGGGTGGCGATGATGGTCAACAGGATCGTCAAAAGTTTGCGTTTCATTGGTGACATTCTCCTTTTGTTGAATTTGCGGGCGTTTTAGGACGAACCCCCACCCCTACCCCGCCCCCTTGGGTGAAGTGAACCCAAAAACTTAGACAAAAAAATGTATTAAGTAGATTGTGAATGAATTCGGTATTGAACCGGGCTCA
>CANRDK010000056.1 GCA_947629345.1 uncultured Clostridia bacterium | reverse complement strand
CAGAAGCAAAGTTGTTGCGATCGCATTGAGCGCTACGATGGCGTTCAGCTGTGCGGCGATGGCAGCATGCGGCGACGCAAACAGCAGCAATGTTGATCCCGAGATCTACGCTGTCTACACGGCATACACAGAGAGCGGCGGCACCCTTTCCTATGATGAATGGTATGCCCAGCTTTTGGAGTCCGCCAAGGGTCTGAAGGGTGATAAGGGCGACCAAGGCGACAAGGGCGACAAGGGCGATAAGGGTGACACGGGTGAACAGGGTCCGCAAGGTGAAAAGGGCGAAAAGGGTGACACGGGCGAACAGGGCCCGCAAGGCGAAAAGGGCGAAACAGGCGAGACAGGTGCCCAAGGTCCTCAGGGCGAAAAGGGCGAAACGGGTGAGACAGGCGCCCAAGGTCCTCAGGGTGAAAAGGGCGAAGCGGGGAGCAGTTTTCTGCACGGCCACGGCGTTCCGAATGAGGAGACAAACGGCAAAGTCGGCGACCTCTATCTCGATGTCGATACATGGAACGTCTATGAGATGACCGAGGACGGCTGGAGCGTTCAGCCGCTCGGGAACATTAAGGGCGAAAAGGGCGATGAAGGAGGGATGCTCGTTGATGTGACGAACGAGACATACGGCTCCTTCTGGCTCCGTTGCCACGACTATAAGACCATGCCGATAGGCGCTTTCCATGCGATCACACCTGTGCTCAGAGAGGAACCGAAACTTTTTGCGGGATACAGGGAAGCGGGGCTCAACATGATGATCGGCTTTGCGGAGGGGGTCTCAATGAAAACCCTCGACTTATGTGCCGAAAATGGGCTGGGATATTTGATCAGCCCCGTCAATTGCAACCATAACTACGATAAGCCTTCTCTGCAAAGTGCAGTCTCGCAGGTGATGTATCATCAGGCATTCTGCGGCGTTGCGGTCAGCGATGAACCCGGCTATTTGGAATTCAGTCAAGTCAAGGAATCTCAAGATTTTCTTGACAGCTTGATGCCCGAAACGGTCAAGGGAGCCCTGTGGTGGACGAATGTCTATCCCAATCATGCCAATGTAGGGCAGCTGTATGGCACGACGGAGCTCCCTCCCGAGATGAACGGCGTATACACCTATGAGCAGCATATCAATGATTATATGGAGATCTGCAAGCCGCAAGTCCTGAGTTTCGACAACTATGCTTTCCGTGTCGGCAAGAAAAAGCGCGGCAAGGTAAGAGCAGATTACTTTGAAAATGTGTCGATCATACGCAACGCTGCCCTCAAGGCAAACATTCCCTTCTGGCACTTTGTGCTCGATTGCTCTTTTGGCGACAATGTCTTTGTTCCCAATGAGGGCGAACTCCAGTGGGCATTGAATACAGGTCTCTCCTTCGGCGCAAAGGGGATCCAGTATTTCACGGGCGTTCAGGTCGATGAATATGCCGCCAGTGGTTGGGGCGGAGCGATATTTGATACTGCGGGTAATCCCACGGAGATGTTTGATATCGTCAAAAGGGCCAATCAACAGATCGCAGCGGTGGATGAGGTACTGATGTGCTCTAAAAGCATGGGCGTGATGATCGTCGGTGACATGCCGATCAGGCAGACGGACGACCAACCTGCCGAGATCCCCGAACGGGACATTCTGCAGCACTACGGCGAAATCACGACAGCAACGGGAAAGCATGCCTTGATCGGTTGCTTTAACTACAACGGAAAAACGGCATATTATATCACCAATAACACCATTTTAGAGGGTGAAAATGATACGGTCACGCTCAATTTCGGCGATACCGTCAGCGGTTACACAGTGCAGAAGGCGGCGAAAGAATACTTTGTCAGCCCTTCACTGCAGTTGACGCTGGACGTCGGCGAGGGCGTTCTGGTCGTCATCGACTGAGATCTGGTACAATAAGAAGAGGGCTTCGGCCCTCTTTTTTTGTGCTATATGTGCGAGATTTTTGTATTTGAAAGTGGTGTGGCCCCTTGGCTCCCCTCCTAGGGGAGCTGTCACGCAGTGACTGAGGGGTTTCGGAACCCCGCGCTCATCCCGCCCCGCTCATTCTGAGCGTAGCGAAGAATCCCATAAAACGCACGGGAGTCCATTCCCTCATTCTGAGCGTAGCGAAGAATCCCGTTGAACGCACGGGAGTCCATTCCCTCATCCCGCCCCGCGCGCATTCTATTTTCGTCTAAGCGCGGCACGAGCGCGTAGCGCGAAGTTAGAATCTCGCGGGGCGTATACGGACTGCGGTCGTTGCCCACCCCCCTACCCCCCTCCTCGGGAGGGGGCATGATTGCGTCCCACTCCCGTTCACCGTCCGCACCAATGGAGGTATTCTAATTATGTCATGGTGGGCCTCGTCGAACCATCGCCTTATTATAAAATATGCGCCCGATGGCAAGGCCGTCGGGCGCAGAAAAATTCGCTTTAAATTACAATTTTTTGACACTTATGTTACGGTTTCGGGGGTTTTGCGCTGTCGTCGGGCCTGTTGGCCGTGAACTTATCGACGGCCTTTGCGAGGTCGTCCCTGAGTTCATGCAGCGACTTGAACGGGAACGCAAAGCTCGGCTTCTCCTGTTTTTTCTCCTTGGTCTCGGCGACGCTCTCCTTGAGCTTTTCAAAGTGAATGACAATGCCGTGCTCCTCAGCAAATTTCCTGATGCGCATGGAGATATTCAGCGACATGCCGAGGTCCACAAAGAAGATACCGAAGAAGATGCCAACGAAGAAGGCAAATTCTATATTTTCCACAAAGATCACCACCGCGTCAAGTACGAACGGGTCGATCACAAAGTAGAAGAAAGCGCTCACAAGCAGCCAAAAGAAGGAAAAGAGGGGGCAGATGATGCCTTGAATGTTCCCCCAACGGTTGGAGTAGTCCCAAAGTTTTATCTTCATGCCCTTGATGAAGATGAGGCCCGCTATGTACTCGATGAGGGTCATCGCAACGCCCATGATGAGAATGATGAGGATGGCGTCGAGCCACGGCATGCCCGTGTTGATGGGAATGAGGGAGATGCCGAACAGCCCCGCGAGGCCGAATCCGTAGAGGGGGAGGCAGGGGCCCGTCAAGAACCCGGGGTTGATCCACCGTTTTGCACTGAAGAAGCGGCGGAAGAGCACTTCAAGACACCAGCCGAGGACGCTTCCCACAAAGAAGAGGAAGCATGCGACCAAAAAACCGTCGAAAAAAAGCATGTAAGTACCTCTATATAGGAAGAGTTTACAGCAAAAGGGAGATTTTGTCAAGAGGGAAGGGACTTTTGAAGATCGGAAAAAAATATTTGTCATAAGCGGGGGAAAATGCTTGACAGGGAAGCGAAACTTGCATATAATAAGTATGTTTTACTGAGGTGTAGCGCAGTTTGGTAGCGCGCTTGGTTAGGGACCAAGAGGTCGCGTGTTCAAGTCACGTCACCTCAACCACGAAGAGCCTAAATTGAACACGCAAGTGTTTGATTTAGGCTCTTTCGTTATATTCGGGGCGCATTTTGGATTGGCGCGCTCGTTTTAGTCAAGCACCCGCCAAAGTGCCATTACCATTTCTTGTTGATTTTTTTGCGATATTATACCGTGCAGCGTAAGCTGTGCGTTTTTTTATAAGGAGAATGAGAAAATGAAATGTAAGGATCGATTGTGTGAATGGCTGACAAACCATACTGAGGTTGCAGGCAAACAGCGTATTCGTGAAGGAGATAAGGCGATAGCGGAATTATATATAGTAGTACCGAAATCGAGACAGCTTCTATAATAGAGGAAAATATTGCTATATGAATTGGTTTCATTATCACAGTTTGGTCTTTATGGCGATTACAAACTTTTTGATTTTTTTATAAAATTTGATATTCACTTCAACGGGTGAGAAAATTTATTGCAAAATTTGAACAGTAACATACAGAATATGAATTTCATCTTGTGATTTTTTTTCGAAATTTTATAATAGGCTACAAGAAATTGCGCTCATAGGAGAAGAAATGAAACTCTTGCAGTCCAAAATTCCATGGGGCGTGCTTGCGGGGGCGTTTGGCATTCTTTGCTTTTACCTCACCGCGGCCGTCTTTGGGATCCAGTTTGTTTTTGCACAGATCAACGGCCAAACGGGCCAAGCGGCAACGATCTTTGATACGTGGTGGCAGATCATCCTCTTCGTATTCTTTTTGATCACGCTTGTCGGCTTCGTTTGCTCGCTTGCGCTGTTTATCGCACGGCGCGTCGTTTGCGGAGGAAAAGGAGGAAACCATGAAAAAACGGAATAAAATTTTCTCCCGTTCATTTTGGGGGCTCTCAACAATGTTCTTTGCCATCCTCTTCGTGATTCTTCTTGCGGGGACGGCATATGCGCAGAGCCAGAAGGGATGGATCAATTCTTTTTTGGACATTGATACATTTGTGAAGGTGGACGATTCCGCAAACGAAACGGCGGACGTCATGTATTATAAGCCTGATTTCATGCAATGGAGATGGCACTACAACGAGGAAACCGAAAAGTACGAATTGCAGACGAGATGGAATGCCGATGGCATGTACAGCTACATTAAGAGCGTCTCGGCGGAGGTCAACACGGAGGGTGCGGTGCTTCTCAAAAACGAGAACGGTGCGCTTCCGTTACAGCCGAACGCGAAGATCTCTTTGTTCGGTGTGAGCCAGCTTCCGCAGAAATACATCACAACGGGACAGGGCAGCGGCTTCCACGATCCCAACACGGATGATTCCATCCAGAGTTGTCTCACGGCGAACGGAGTCGAAGTCAACCAGTCCCTTGCCAACCAATACAGGGGATACGGCTACGGCGCGGGTTGGGGGACAGCCTCTCCCGCCCCCGAGGGCGATATCAACTATGTAGAGTTCCAAGTCAATGAGTTTCCCTTCTCAGAGGTGAAGGGAGTCGCGGACAGCACGATCGCCGAGTACGGCGACAGCGCGGTGTATATCATCTCCCGCCTTGCTTCCGAGAGCGGCGACGTCGATTTTTCCGCACCCGATCATATCGATAACAATTATATGGATCTGACCGAGGACGAGAGGGCCGTTCTCGACGGGCTCGCAGCCTACAAGGCGGCGGGCAAGCTCAAGAGCATCGTCCTCGTCCTGAATACCTGCAACGCCATGCAGTTCAAGACGATCGCTTCCTACGGCGACGTCATCGACGCCATCCTTTGGACGGGCACGGGCGGCACGACCGCGTACCGTGCGCTCGCCGATATCCTCACGGGCAAGGCAGACCCCAACGGCAAACTTGCGGATACCTATCTCTACGACAATTACAGTGCGCCCGCAACCGTGAATTCGGGCAACTTCACCTACGCGCAATACGACGGCGTTCCCGCACGCGAGACCTATACATGGAACAGCAAGTACGTCGTCTATCAGGAGGGCATCTACGTCGGCTATAAGTACTTCGAGACCCGCTATGAGGACATGGTACTCGGCCGCGGCAATGCAGTCGGCAGCTTCGGCGCGAAGGCATCAAAAGACAATTGGTCGTACGGCGAGGAGGTGGCGTATCCCTTTGGATACGGCGGAAGCTATGCGCAGTTCGAGCACAGCGATTTCTCCGTGACCGAGCGCGGGGGCGTCTTTACCGCCAAGCTCACGATAAAGAACACAAGCAGCGCCTACTCAGGCAAGGATGTGTTCCAGCTTTACCTTCAAAAGCCCTACACCGAGTACGATGAGAAACACGATCTCGAAAAGGCTTCTTTGGAACTCGTCGGTTTCTCCAAGACCAAGCTTCTTGCTCCGGGTGAGTCCCAAACGCTGGAGGTCAAGGTGGATCTCCGCGACTTTACCTCCTACGATACGTACGGTGAAGGTACCTATATCTTGGAGAAGGGCGATTACTATCTCGCCGCGGGCACAAACAGTCACGACGCGCTCAACAATATTCTCGCGCGCAAGGGCGCGGTAAATGAGACCTATCTCGACGGAGAGGGTGACGAGGATATGACGTATCACGTGGCCATCGATGCGGACGATTTCGAAACATACTCCACGAGCGCGGCAACGGGCGCCGAGATCGTCAACCGTTTCGGCAGTGCAGATCCCAACCTCTACGAACATATGGGCAACCAGCCCGTGACCTTCCTTTCGAGGAAGAATTGGGAGGACACCTACCCCCGTCAGGCAGTGCAGCTCACCTGTACCGATCCCGGTATGGTGAAGGATATGCAGTACGGCGTGGAGATCCCCACCGATCCCGATGCGGAGATGCCCAAGTACGGTCAGAACAACGGGCTTTCCCTCATCAACCTCATGTATGAGGACTTCGACAGCGAGCTCTGGGAGAAACTCCTTGACGAACTCACCTTTAACGAACAGATCGACCTGATCCTGCTCGGTGCGAATGCGCTCGCGGGCGCTACGAGCATCAATGCACCCGGGGCAAGCGTGTACGACGGCCCTGCAGGCCTCCGCGGTATCGCAAATACCTTTGCCTACCCCGGCGAAACGCTCATGGCGTGTACCTTCAATACCGAGCTTGTGAAAGATTTGGGCGAGGCGTTCGGGATCGAGATGCACTACTACGGCGTTGCGTCGCTCTACGGCCCCGGCGCGAATATTCACCGCACCGCATTCAGCGGCAGAAACTTCGAGTATTTCTCCGAAGACGGTGTTTTGAGCGGCATCATGCTCGATGCCGAGCTGAAGGGACTCTCCTCAATGGGCATCATAACCTATACTAAGCATTTTGCGCTGAACGATCAGGAGCGCAACCGCTACGGCGGATGCGTCTGGGCGAATGAGCAGTCTATCCGTGAAATATACCTCAAGTCCTTCGAGATCTTTGTCACCGACGAGGATTGCAATGCGCTCGGCATCATGACTTCCTTCAACCGCATCGGCTGCACGTGGGCGGGCACACACAACGGTCTTCTGAAAGGGGTTCTGCGCGGAGAGTGGGGTTTCAAGGGCTCCACGATGACGGACGCGGCCGTCGGCGGACACATGGGCGTCGGCCAGCGGCAGGCCGCTGCAAGCGCAGTCGTCAACGGGCAGACCGTATGGCTCGGCGACCTCCGTTCACAGGGCTTCGGCGAATATGCGAACGATCCCGTCGTTGCGCAGGCGATCCGCGAGGCGTGCAAGGTCAATCTGTATGCAAAGCTCAACTCCATGAGCATGAACGGCATGCGCTCAGGCGTAAAGATCGTGGAGATCACCCCGTGGTGGGAGACGGCGCTCCTCGCGATGGAGATCGTCGTGGGCATTATCACGGGTGCGTGCATCGCTATGACGGCGGCGTCGTTCGTCATCGTCCATAAGAATAAAAAGAAGGAGGCGGAGGTATGAAGATGCGGAAATGGTTAGCGATCGCGCTTGCGGGGCTGTTTGTGCTCGGCGCGGCAGGCTGTACGGACGGCGATCCCTCCGCAAACCTGCCTCCCACGGACGGTGACGAGCCGTGGGAAGGCAATTGGGAGCGCCCCGGATTTACGGGCGGCGAGGATGGGGAGCATATCTGCTGGAACTACTGTGAGATCTGCGGAAAATGTATCAGCGACTGCGATAACGCCGTATGTGCGGAGAAGTGCTACGACGTGGGCACGAGAACGCTTTACACTTTCAATGCCACCGATAAACGTGTCAAGCGCGAGGGAGGCGTTACCATCGAGGGAGACCATGTCGGCAATATCAGCCTCAACCCCAACGTCGTGCTCACCTATAAGATCGTTGCGGTGGCGGATACGACGGCCTGTCTCGGCGCCACCATTTCCGAGATGGGGGAGGCGCACTATATTGCGGGCGAAACGCCCATCTACGTCAACGGGGAGCGCGTTACCTCTACGGCGGTCTCTCCTGCGGGGGGCTCGTTCTGGACCAACTTCCGCACGATCTGGCTGGGCTGCATCCAGCTCAAAGAGGGCGAGAATATCATTGAGTTCACCAACACAAACGATTCGAATACCCGCTTCAACTTCAAGGATTTCTCCTTTCTCTCCCCTGTGGAGCTCACATGGGTCTCGGCTGTCACCTCGCACGTCTGTACGTCGGCAAATGAAGAGGGCCTGTGCACCGATTATACCTGCAACGAGCTGGGATGCCTTGAAAAGGATACGAGCGGTTGGCAGACGTATGAAATATACGGCGGTGATGAAAAAGTTCTCAAATACTACCTCAACGGCGGCGTGATGAAGTCGCTTTGGATCGAGAATGAGGATTGCATCGGCAATATCGCCAACAGCCTCATCGTAGGCGTCTATGATCAGACCATTATCTGGTCGTTCGAGGCAAGCGGCGTCGGTGAGGATACATGGATCGGCCTCTCACTCAACACAAGTACAAGCTCGGGCGGCGTGTCCTACGAGACGATGTTCGACCTGTTTTTCAACGGAGAGGCCATCTCGACGGATGCGAGCACGGCAACCGTTTCGGGCGGCGGCTGGACGACGTATGCGGAGAGCATCGTGGCGTTCGTGCATGTAAAGGAGGGCGTAAACACCTTCAAAATGGTGCATAAGCGTGTCAATGCGGGCGACAATATCCGCTCCCTCAAGCTCACCTTCCCGAAGGGAACCTTTACGACCGTACAGGCGGAAACGGATGTCAAGATCCACACCTGCGGGCACAAGAACGCCGCGGGCAAGTGCACCGATTACACCTGCAACGAATACGGGTGCCTCGATAAGGAGATGACGGGCTGGCAGAGCTATACGATCGACGGCGGTGACGATAACGTCCTCAAGTACTACTTCGACGGGGAGGGGAACGAACACAGCCTCTGGAATCCGTCGGAAAACACCATCGGTTACCTTGCCAACGGCTCCATGTTTGACGTCCACGATCAGACGGTCATTTGGTCGTTCGAGGCGACAGGCGTGGGCGAGGATACATGGGTCTGCCTCTCCATCAGCACGGGGACCTACTTCGGCGGCGCAAGTTTCGCGGATATGTACGATTTCACCTTTAACGGGGAAGCGGTTACGACGGGCGCAGTCTCGGGCTCCGTGGATGGCGGCGGATGGCTCGTGTTTGCGGAGGTCCCGCTCATCTTCGTCAAGGTGAAAGAGGGTGTAAACACCTTTAAAATGATGCATACCTCCGTTGATGCGGGCGACAACATCGGCTCCCTCAAGCTCACCTTCCCGAAGGGGACCTTCAAGGCGGTGCAGGCGACAAAATCTTAAATATGAACCGAGCGCAGAGCTCGGCCGTAGAAAAAAATGATAAGGAGAAAATTATGAAAGCTATGAAAAAAACAATGAAACTCTTTTCCGCCGTTGCGGCATTTGTGCTGGCATTCGCACTCGTCTGCCTTGCAGGCTGCAATGGCTCCGTACAGAACGAAAATGTTTCCGTAACTTCCGTTACATTGACGGCGGAGAACAATGCAACCACTCTCAAGGTCGGTGAAACGCTGCAGCTTACGGCGACTGTAAGCCCCAAAAATGCGACAAATCAGGCGGTCACCTTCTCTTCGAGCAGCGCAGAAACGGCGACGGTGTCTGAAACGGGTCTCGTTACGGGATCAAAAGCGGGCAAAGTCACCATCAAGGTAACGACGGCAGACGGCGGCAAGACCGCCTCCCTCGACCTCACGGTGGAAGCTGCGCAGGTGCGCGTGACCTCCGTAACGCTTTCGGCGGAGAACGATGCGACATCTCTCAAGGTCGGTGAAACGCTGCAGCTCACGGCGACCGTAAGTCCCGAAAATGCAACAAATCAGGCAGTCACCTTCTCTTCGAGCAGCGCAGAAACGGCGACGGTGTCTGAAACGGGTCTCGTCACGGGCGTAAAGGCGGGCGAAGTCACCATTACCGCAACGACGTCGGATGGCGGATTCACGGCCACTCTCGGGCTCACCGTGGCCGAGGCGCAGAGCGCGGCAGCTACATACCTCTTCAAGGGTGTGGATGCGGCCCGTACGGGAGGCAGCATGGGCGAGATCAACGAGAATGAGAAGACAGCGGACGGCGACACGGCGCTCGGCAATATCAACCTCAATATGAATGCAACGCTTACTTTTGTTGTGAACGCAGAAAAAGAGGGAAAGGCAGGGCTGTATCTCAACCTTGCGTTCGGCTCTGAGTCTGTAGACAATATCTTCGACGTACATGTCAACGGTACGGCCGTCTCCGTTCCCGATATGTTCACCGCTACGCAGGGGGCAAACTGGGTAACCTATGAGGACTACTTCTTCGCAAATATCGACCTCAAAGCGGGGAATAACACGATCGTGCTCACAGTGAAGGGCGCTTGCGGCAACTTCTACGCCATGAAGCTCATCGCCGACCAGAAGCTCACCGCGGGCGAGGCCGAAGGACCGATCACGGGCACCGCATACGTCTTCAAGGGCGTGGATGCAGCCCGTACGGGAGGCAGCTTGGGCGATATCAACGAAAATGAGACGGCGCCGGACGGCGGTAAGGCGCTCGGCAATATCAACGCCAACATAGGCGCAACGCTCACCTTTAAGGTGAACGCCTCCGAAGCGGGCAGAGCAGGGCTGTATCTCGATCTTCAGCTCGGATCTCTCGCCGTGGAAGATATCTTTGAGCTCCGCGTCAACGGCGAGCTCGTTGTCATCCCGCACATCGTCAACGTCATCAATCCGGACGGCTGGGCTCCGTGGGCGACCTATGAGGAGTACTTCCTTGCGAATATCGATCTCAAAGCAGGGGAAAACACGATCGTGCTCACCGTTACGGGCCACTGCGGCAATTTCAACTACATGAAGCTCATCTCAGAGAGCGATCTCACCGCCGCCGAATAACCCTGTCCACCGTTTTCCTCCTTCTATGCAAATCTCTATGGAAGCGATTCCATAGAGATTTGCGCACATTTAAGATTGACAAAAAAATCGTAAAGTGGTAGGCTGATATCGTGATCAAAATTGCTGTCGTGGAAGACGACGAGAAGTACGCTTCCCAACTTCGGGAGTACATTGCGCGGTATATGAAGGAGAACGGACAGGAGTACGACGTCTCCCTGTTTGTATCTGCGGAGAGCTTCGTTTATGGCGACGTATCGAAGTTTGACGTAATTTTTATGGACATTCAACTTCCCAACATGGACGGCATGACCGCGGTGAAGAAGCTGCGGGAGAGCTCGCCCTATGTTGTCGTGATCTTCGTCACCTCACTTGCGCAGTACGCCATAAAGGGGTACGAGGTGGGGGCGTTTGACTTTGTCTTAAAACCGCTCTCCTACTATAACTTTGCCCTCAAACTTCACCGCGCCGTGAACGCGCTCCGCCGCAATACGGACGATACCATCGTCATCCGAAGCAAGGCGCAGACGATCGTGGCGAAGGTTTCCGATATTTACTATATTGAAATTTCGGTCCATACCGTCGTCTATCACACCAAGACGGGGGACTATACTTCCACGGGTACGATGAAAAAGATCTGCGCCGAGCTCGCCGATTTCCCGTTTGCGCTCTGCAATCAGAGTTATCTCGTCAATTTGCGCTATGTGACAAGGGTGTCGGACGGCTACGTTACGGTGGCGGGGGTTCGGCTCGCCATGTCCCGTCAGCGGCAGAAGGACTTTATGCACGCTTTGAACGGTTATCTCGCAAAATACGGAGGGTGATATGTACGAATTTACCGAGCTGTTCGTCTATAAATTCGTGTTCATTGCCGAGCTCCTCATTGCAATGCACCTCTATTCCTTCCGCAGAAAGCACCGAAGCCGATTTACGCTGCGCGTCATTCTCGGCACACTCATATGCTTCGGGATCGGGTTTGCCTATCCCGTGGCTGTATACAGCGAATGGTATTCGTCGCTGATGTTTCTTGTGCTGTTCACGGTCTGCTCCGTCGTACATTACTTTCTCTACGACATTCCCGTAAAACTGTTATTTTTCCTGTGCGTTTCCGCCTATACGACCCAGCACTTTGCGCATGAGCTGTACACGCTCCTCGCAAACGCGGTCGGGCTCGTTTCCAACGCAACGATGGGAATGTACGGAAGTGCGCCTATCGGCAACAACTTTACCTCGCCGCGCATTATTCTCGTCAGCTCAGTCTATCTGGAAGTGTATCTCGTGAGCTATTGGGTGCTCTATATCCTGTTTGGCAAGAAGATCAACCGTGAGGATGTGCGCATCAACAACTTTGCGATCGCACTCATCGCAGCCCTCATTCTGCTCATCGATATCGTCATGAATGCCGTTGCCGTCTATATTCCCAACGGATACAGCAAGACTTACACCTTTCTCACCTGCATTTACAATCTCATCTGCTGCCTGCTCATTCTGTACATACAAGTCAGCCTATGCGTCCAGAAGAAGTTGGAGCGCGAACTGGAAACGGTTTCTCTCCTTCTGCACCAATCCGAACAGCAGTTCAAGGAACGGCAGGAAAATATCGATCTGCTCAATCTCAAATGCCATGATCTGAAGCACCAGATCCGCGAGTATGGAGGAAAGCGCAAGATCGCGGAGGAATACATACAGGACATTGAAAATATTGTCAATATCTACGATTCCTCGGTCAAGACTGGCAACGATGCGCTTGATCTGATCCTTACCGAGAAGAGCCTTCTGTGCCAGAAGATGGAAATCAGCCTCACCTGTCTCGCGGACTGCACGAAGCTCGGTTTTGTCACCGATACCGACCTCTACGGTTTGTTCGGCAATATTGTGGACAATGCGATGGAAGCGGTGATGAAGATCGATGAAAAAGAGAGACGCAACATCAACGTCATTGTCAAGAACATAAACGATTTTGTCTATATCGAGGTCACGAATTACTACACGGGAGAATTGAAATTAGACGAGGAGGGGATCCCCGTCACCACGAAGGATACGAATTATCACGGCTACGGCTTCAAGTCGGTGCGGAAAATCATCGAAAAGTACGGCGGCGACCTCACGATCTCAACCTCAGGGGAGATTTTCTCACTTTCCATCCTGTTACGCATGACGGAGACAGCGGAAAATTGATCGAAAAGAGCGGAAGACGATTTCCGCT
>CANRDK010000055.1 GCA_947629345.1 uncultured Clostridia bacterium | reverse complement strand
TGCCCGTTCTCCTCCTTTATGGGGAGCCGTACGCCGTTTTTGCCGACCGCAAGCTCTCCGTTTGCCCAATCGGGCACACGAAGATGCAGAAGAAAGGACTTTTCCGCTCTCTTGATACGGATGATGCCCCGCTCCGCCATCGGAAAATTGCATTCGAGGGAGAGAGAAACTTGCTCCGTGTCGGCGTCGAAGGAGAGATACTGTTCGATTGCAAGGGAACCGTCTGCGCCGAGATAGAGCAAACTGTCTCCCAATTTCGAAAAGGACTCCATGCCGCTGCCCGTACAGCACCAAAAGTTGTCGTAAGGGGTAGAAAACACCTTAAAATAGCCGCTCGCCATGGGCTGGAAATAGGTCGTCATGCCCGTTTCGGGATTTTGCGAGGACAGGATGGAATTCGTAAAGGCGTTGTCGTAATAGTCCGTGTACACCTTTTCCCCCGTGACGCAGAAGAGAAGCCGCGCGATCTTGAGCATATTATACACATTGCAGGTCTCACAGTTGCAGTTGGTGCGCTCTTTGTCGAGCACATAATCTTTGCCGAAGCGTTCCCACTCTGAATTTCCGCCCGTCACATAGGTATGCCGCTCCGTGACAATGCGGAAAAACGCCCTTGCAACGTCCAGATACCGATTCGCATCGACCTTTTCGCCCCCGATCGTCTTTCCGTCCAACAAAGTATACCGTTTGAGTGCGCCGAGCATCTTCGGTATGGTCGTATTGGCGTGAAGATCGTCGAGGACGTTCTCCCCCTCCGTCAAAACGGCGTCGAAGAGAGCTTCCTCATCGAAGCAATGGGCGGCGAGTGCATGTTCCTCTTTCCCCGTCAAGGCGTAGAGCTCGTACAGGCAGTCGTTCATTCCGCCGTATTCCACCGAAAGGACCTTGTCCCGAAGAGGCTTGTCCCAACGTGAGACGCGCGCATAGACCCAGTCCCCGAGCCAAGCGGCGCAGGCAAGCGCTTCTTTGCAGCCGCCAATCTGGTAGGCGTCGATGAGCCCCGCCAAAATCTTATGCATGGTATACCACGGGACCCACGCCTCCGTCTTGATATTGGTCTTGCCTCGTTCCACATTGTCGAACTGTGCCTCGGGATAGCCAGCCTTTGCGGACGGAGCCCCCCAAAGAAAGCCCGTTCCCGTCTGTTTTTGGCAGAAAGCAAGCCCTTTCACGGTGCGGAAGAGCTTTTCTTTCACCTTTGAACGCTTTTCCTCCGCAAGTCCCAAGTTGACGCAGGCGGCGGAGAGTGCAGAGAGAAAATGCCCCATCGTGTGCCCTCCGATGAGCCCGCTCTCCCATCCGCCATAGCGGACGAAGTGCTGCTTTACGCCTGCATTCTCATAGAAGCCTGCAAGGAGCCTGTTTTCATCGAGGGAAAGAAGATACTCTGCCTCCTTCCCGAGCGCATTGACACAATATGCGTCCCTGAGCGCCACTTTGATCGGTTGAAATCTGAATTGCATCATCACATTCCTTATACTACTTTTTGGGCAAAAAATCAATGGCAAAACGGAATCTACGTGTATGAAAAAGTCAGGTCACGATCCCCTGATCCTTCAAAAAGGCAAAGAGACCGTCACAGCCCTCTGAAATGTCGCGATAGGTTTCGTCGAAATTCCCCGTATACCACGGATCGGCGATCGGCCGCGGACGGGAGGAAAATTCAAGAAAGAGACGGACCTTCCCCGCATTCTTTTCCCCAACGATTCTTTTCATATCTGAGACATTCCATTTGTCCATGCCTATGAGAAGATCGTACTTTTCTCCGTCCTCCGCAGTCATCAGCCTCGCGCGGTGCGGAACGAGCGGGACCCCCTTTCTCTCCAAGATCTCCCTTGTGCCCCGATGCGGAGGCGAGCCGATCTCGTCCGTATGTGCCGCAGCGGAGCCGACTTCGACCCTGCCGCCGTTGCCCGTTTTCAAAAGCAAGTGCGCCATGACGCTCTCCGCCATGGGGGATCTGCAGATATTTCCGTGACAAACAAACAAAATTCTGAACATTTTGTTACCTTAAATTTTCAAAATTTTCATTTTTTTCAAAATAATTGAAAAAAATGAAAATTTATTGAGATAAATCTGAAAAAAATGAAAATTTTTTTACAAAATATGTTGCAATTCACATTTTAGTTTGATATAATATAACTATGAAAATATTCTCGGAAAGGCTTTTAGAGCTCAGAAAGGAACGCGGCCTCTCGCAGGCCACAGTCGCAAGAGATTTGAGCGTCAGCCTTGGCATCGTTTGCTATTGGGAACGGAACAAGAGCGATCCCACGGCATCCAATATCGCCAAGCTGGCTCGTTACTTCAATGTAACGAGCGACTATCTGCTTGGTCTCGCCGAATGATTTTTTCACACCTTGGAATTTGTCTCGCGCCGACGTATTGACGCACATTCATCGCGTAAAAAAATCACCCCCCTCTCCGCCCCGTCGGGCGGTTTTTTTATATCACGAACGTGTCAAGCGTCTCCCGCTCTTCCTCCGTCAGATACTCTCTGAGAGACCTCAGCTGTTCAAGTTTCTCCTCCGCTTCATCCCTCTCCCCCATCTCCTTCAGATAATTGATCTGAAGGAGCAACAGGGCGTGATAGGCGGGAAGGTCCTCTCGGACCACGGGGACGGAAAAGAGCAGGTCTCTTTCGATCTCCGAATAGCTTCCGCGATACAATATCCCCTGCGCCGTGAGCACGCGGAGCATGATCTCTTCCTCGGGCGCATGGCGGAGGAGCCCCAAGAGGACTGCGCCGTCTGTCTTTCCCGCGGGGAGTTCCGCGGGGTAGAGCGCAAGAAGTCCTTCGAGAAGGAGCAGAATGCCCAACATTCCGCCGAACAGCCAGCCTGCATGATAGGGCAGAGCGAGATACAGCGACAAAAATACTCCGCCGAGGATGAGACAGAAGAGAGCTCCGCCCAAGGTAAAAACAAACGTCCTTGCCCATATCCGCTTTCCGCTCTTCGGGGTCATCTCTGTCTCCCCCGCATAATTCGGATTGACAAATTTGACTTTTCCGCGCGAGATCCTTAAATAGCAGAATGTGACCCCGACAAACTTCATGCCGACAAGCCATCCGATGAGAAGATGACCTGTTTCATGGACAACAGCTGGAAACCATAGCGCCACGACGAGGACAACGGCAATCACCCAATACTCCGCAATGCCTGCGGGGAAGGGAGCCGTAAACAGATAGAGAAGCACATCTCCTGCGATCGCGCCGCACCAGAGGAGAACGCTCAATATATAATATAGATTTCTCTTTGCTCTTCCGCTCATTGCAGTCCTCTGAGGGCGGCATAGCCCTCCAAATTGTCCCGATCTGAAAATTTTACCTCATAAAGATCCATTTTCTCCATGATCTTTTGAAGAAGAAGGGATGCCCCCGGCAGGATATCCGCACGGGCAGGGTCCATGCCCTTCAGCCCCCTTCTCTCCGCCACGGAGAGAGAAAACAGCCTCTTCGTTTCCTCTTTCACCCACGGCAGGGTGAGAGAGGTGTTCTGCAAGACTTCAGAATTGTACTTCGTAAGCCCGTG
Source organism: uncultured Clostridia bacterium (assembly GCA_947629345.1). Lineage (GTDB taxonomy): Bacteria > Bacillota > Clostridia > Christensenellales > Borkfalkiaceae > Gallimonas. The sequence goes on along the minus strand of CANRDK010000055.1, from coordinate 9,385 downwards.
TTTGAGGCCTGCAAGCGTGGAGGCCGTGCCACCGACGGCATAAATTTTTCCATAAGTATGATTTGGCAGCGGGGCGATCTCGCGCTCGATCCTCTGGGTGAGTTTGGCGATATCCTCGCCGCAGGAATCGTGAAGTCGGACCGCGCCGACATTCAAACTGCGGGAAAATATCTCATTCCCGCCCCTTTCGAGGCAAATTTCCGTACTTCCGCCCCCGATGTCGATGATCCCGCCGTCCTCCGTTCCCAATGCGCCGAGCACGGCAAGGCGGGCCTCATCCTCTCCCGAAATTACGTCCACGCTGAGTGCACAGCTCTCCTTCACCTGCGCACAAAAAACATGGCCGTTTTCGGCAGAACGGACCGCCGCAGTCGCAAACGCGAGGACTTCCGCCCCTGCCGCTCTTCCCTCTTCCGCAAACGCACAGACAGCCTGCACGGTCCGCCCGATCGCAGCGGAGGAAAGGTAGCCGCAGCCGTCGAGCCCATCCCCGAGCCGCGTCGTCTTCACCTTTTTATATAAAGTTTTTCCGCCCGCCCAAAGCATGAGGCGGACGGAATTGGAACCGATATCGATGATCGCATACGTCATGATTTTTTCCAACCCTGCATGACAGCGCGCCAATAGAGCGCATCCCCCGTGAGATATTCATCGAGGATGTCCTCTTCATTCTCTATCTTTTGATGATATTCCTCAATACTCTCGCTGAGTTTCCTGCTCTCCGAATTTAAAACCCCCATCTGGACGAATTGAATGATGAGCACGACCAATAAAAAGAAAATAACAAGGACGCCGCCGACCGTAGCTCCCACGGCAATGCGGCGGTTTTTAGCCTGTTTTTGCTCTTTTACCTCTTCTTCCATGCCTTGTTTTCCCTTTGTATCTGCGATTTACTCCATTATATAACTTTTCGGAGAAAAAAGCAACAATTTTGTGGAAACTTTTCAAATATAGAAATAAACCCACAGTCAAGCCCAATACAAAGTAAGATCTCAGCGGCGGAAACCCGAAACTGATCGAAAACAGGACGTAGACAAAGGCAAAGGAGAGGCAGAAGAGAACGTCGCAGAGGATCCTGAGCCACTGCTTCCGATAACTTTGCCTGAGAAAGAAGAACACGTCATAAAGGACGCCGCAGACGGCGCCGATCAGAATGCAGAGGAGAAAGATGCGAAGCTGGTCCGTCATTTGAAGAGTCGGGAAAGCACTTTCCCCTGCGCCCCATATTTTACGGATGTCACCTCGCCGCTCGCCGCAAAATTCCCGCTCCCCTCGGAGAACGAGAGAACTTTGAGCTTGTTTCCCTCAATTTTTACCCTCTTTCCGTTCACTGTGAGGAGAATGGAATTCTCTGAAAAGGCGTCCACGCTCGATACGCCGCTCATCGTGATCTTTTTCTGCTGCTCGATCGTAAGAATGCTCTCTTTGATTTCTTCGCGCATACTAAAATATATGAGAAAGTGACGCACAGCATGACAACCATGAAAAAAGACGGGCCGAAGTCCGCCTTTTTAACTTTTTTCAAGGTATTATGTCTGACATAGTACTCTGTTAATCGCCCATTTTTGCCTTTGCACGTGCCTTTGCACGGAGTTCGCTGTCCAAAATGCGCTTGCGAATGCGGACGCTCGTCGGCGTGATCTCGAGGAGTTCATCGTCGGCAATGAACTCGAGCGCCTCCTCGAGCGAGAGTTTTTTGGGCGTGATGAGGCGAAGGGCCTCGTCCGAACTCGAGGATCGCGTATTCGTCAAGTGTTTCGTCTTGCAGACGTTCACATTGATATCTTCATCCTTGGGGGAATAGCCGACGACCATGCCCTCGTACACCTGCGTCCCGGGGCCGATGAAGAGAGGTCCCCTTCCCTGTGCATTGAAGAGCCCGTATGTCACCGCCTCGCCCGTTTCAAATGCGACGAGGGAACCTGAAGTTCTGCGGTCGATCTCTCCCTTATAGGGCTGATACTCAAAGAATACGGAGCTCATGACGCCCTCGCCCTTGGTATCCGTCAAAAATTCGCTCTTGTAGCCGAAGAGACCGCGCGCGGGGACCAAGAATTCAAGCCGCATCCTCGAACCCATCGCACTCATGTGCACGAGTTCCCCCTTCCGCGTGCCCATGCTCTGGAACACGGGCCCCGTCATGTCCTCGGGAACGTCCACGATGAGCCGTTCCACGGGCTCATACTTTTCCCCGTCGATCACTTTATAGAGAACTTTGGGGGAGCTGACTTGAAATTCATATCCCTCGCGGCGCATGGTCTCAATGAGAATGCTGAGGTGCATTTCCCCTCTCCCGCTGACACGGAATGCGTCCGCAGAATCGGTATCCTCCACTTTGAGGGAGACGTCGCGCAGCAGTTCCCTGTAAAGTCTCTCTCTGAGGTGCCTCGTCGTGACAAATTTCCCCTCCTTCCCCGCGAACGGCGAATCGTTGACGGAGAAGATCATCTCCACGGTCGGCTCGGAGATCTTGACGAAGGAGACGGGCTCCACGCAGTCGGAAGCGCAGACGGTATCGCCGATATTGATCTTTTCGAGGCCCGAAAAGCAGACAATGTCGCCCGCTCTCGCCGCCTCGCAGGGCACACGCTCAAGTCCCTCGATCTCATAGAGATTGACAAGTTTGCCGCGGAGATTGACATCCTTATGGTTATAGTTGCAGACGGTGACGTCGGCGGCCTGCCGTGCAACGCCCCGCTCGATCCTGCCGATGCCGATTCTTCCGACATAGTCGTTATAGTCGATGGACGAGACCAAGAGCTGCAAGGGGCCCTCATCGTCCATTTCGAGGGGCGGGAAGTGGGACAGGATCATGTCGAACAGGGGGGTCAGATCCTTGCCCTGTTCGGTCGGATCCAAAGCCGAAGTGCCCGTTCTGCCCGAACAGTAGACGATCGGGCTGTCGAGCTGTTCATCCGACGCGTTGAGGTCCATCAAAAGTTCCAAAACCTCATCCTCGACCTCGCCGAGGCGGGCGTCGGGACGGTCGATCTTGTTGACGACAATGATGAGTTTGAGCCCGAGTTCGAGCGCTTTCTGCGTGACAAAACGTGTCTGCGGCATGGGCCCCTCGGCAGCGTCCACCAAGATGAGGACGCCCGAAACCATCTTCAGCGACCGCTCGACTTCACCCGAGAAATCGGCGTGGCCGGGGGTATCGACAATGTTGATCTTCACACCTTTATAGTGGATGGAAGTGTTCTTGGCAAGGATGGTGATGCCGCGCTCCCGCTCGAGATCGCCCGAGTCCATGACTCGTTCCTCAACGACCTGATTTTCGCGGAAAGTACCCGCCTGCTTCAACATTTGATCGACCAAAGTCGTCTTGCCGTGATCAACGTGCGCAATGATAGCAATGTTCCGTAAATCTTCTCTGACCATAGTAACCTCTTGAATTCCACAGGTGATTATAATACATCTGCCCAAAAAACACAACAAAAAAACACGGGGTTACAAGAAATTTCCCCATGTTTCTTGCTTGAAAATTCTCCTAAAATGATTTGACGCTGTGATTTTTATAAATACAGTAGCGGGTGATATACCCACTGTCCTCAACGGGGGCGCTCTCGGAGATACATGCAAAGTTTGGATCTGCGTCGAGGTCGGGGACAAAGACGTCCGCACCGCCGTCGGCATCCACTTTCGTCACAAGAATCTCACTGCAATAGGGAATCAAAACCCTGTAAACGCTTGCCCCGCCGATGACATAGACGTCTTCAGACGGGTATTTTTTGAGTTCGATAAAGAGCTCATCGAGATCGTGAACGGTCACGGTCCCCTCGATATCCGTCGGCGAAAGGACGATATTGATGCGATCTTTCAGGGGCCTTGCATGCGGGAAGGATAGAAGCGTATTCAGCCCCATGACAACAACTTTTCCCGTCGTCGTCTCACGGAAGAACTTCATATCCTTGGGAAGCGAAAACATCAATCCGTTGCTTTTTCCGATCCCCCAACGCTTGTCACAGTGAAAAATCGCTTTCATTTTGGGCTTTTCCCTCCTATTATGTCAGACATAGTACTATGCAAAATGGCGAAAAATCAAATTGCAACGGGAATTTTCTTGTCGAGAGGATGGTATTCATACCCCTCTAACTTGAAGGAATCCACCGTGAAATCGTAGAAATTTTTGATATCGGGGTCAACGGTGAGCTTGGGCGCGGGCAGAGGCTCCCTATCTATGATCTCCTTGACGATATCCACATGACGGTCATAGATATGGGCGTCGGCAATGACATGGACGAGCTCCCCCGCCTTGAGGCCGCTCACCTTTGCAAACATGATGAGAAGGACGGCATATTGCACCACATTCCAGTTATTTGCTGTCAGCACGTCGTTGGAACGCTGGTTCAGAATGCCGTTGAGCGTGTCCCCCGAGACGTTGAAGGTCATGGAGTAGGCGCAAGGGTACAGGTTCATCGCGTGCAGGTCGTTGAAATTATAGAGGTTGGTCATGATCCTGCGCGATGCGGGGTTATTTTTTAAATCAAAGAGAACGCGGTCAACTTGGTCGAACTCTCCCTCCGCATACATCGACTTCTGTGCGAGCTGATAGCCGTAGGCCTTGCCGATACTGCCGCTTTCGTCCGCCCAGCTGTCCCAGATATGGGAATGCAGGTCATGAATGTTGTTGCTCTTTTTCTGCCAGATCCATAAAATTTCGTCGATACAGCTCTTGAAAGCGGTACGACGGAGGGTCAGAATGGGAAATTCCTCCTGCAAATTATAGCGGTTGACGATCCCGAACTTCTTGACCGTGTGGGCGGGCGTTCCATCGTCCCAATGCGGGCGGACCTTCAGATTCGTGTCCCAAACGCCCTTTTCGAGAATCTCTCTGCAGTTTTCTATAAAAACCAGATCTGCCTTGCTCATTTGTATCTCCTTGGGGCTTACATTGCCGCGCCGATCCTCGCTTTCGTCTCCTCTTCTCCCAAAATTTGCTGGATCGTCCAGAGGTCGGGCGTGTTTGCCTTGCCCGTCGTCGCAATGCGCAGAACCTCCGCAACGTCGGCAACGCTGCCCCGATATGCCTCGGGGGAGGCTTTATAGTCCTTCATCTCCGCCGCGAAGCCGTGTTCGGCGGCGATCTCCTTGATCTTTGCAAACCATGCCTGCGAATCGTCCGCAGGGTCGTATTTGGCAAGGAATCCCTCCAAAATTGCCTTTTTCGTCTCCTTTTCCACGCGGTAATCCTCGTAGGAAGCGGGTCTCTCAAAGAAATATTTGATGAAATCCATGGCCTGTGAGGCAGTGGTGAAGTCCTTTCTGCGCTTCTTCCCACCGATGCCCATGCAGAGGGTCAGAACTTTGAGCATCTTTTCTCTGTCCTCAAAATACCCCTTCTGCGCCTCTGTGCCGAACTCATCCGCCCAAGTTTTCAAGAAATCGAACATTTCTTCGGCGGAGAGCTTGGAGAGCTCGTTCTTTGAGATATCGTTGAGCTTGTCGATATCGAACAGGGTGCCGCTCTTCGACATCTTTTCGGCTGTAAATTTGAACTCCTCAAGCGGCTTTTCGGGGTTCTTTAAGTACCATTCCTCGAAATTGGAATTGAGAAGGGTGAGCATATAGACCTTGACGGCCCTTGCATAGTACCCCTCCTTGCGGTAGAATTCGAGGGAGAGCTCGGGGTCCTTGCGCTTGGAGAGCTTGCGCCGCGTGTCTCCGTCCTGTTTCATGAGGGAGCAGTTGTGCCCGTAGCGGGGCCGCTCGAACCCAAGCACGTCGAAGAGTTCGATATGAATGGGAAGGGAGGCGAGCCACTCCTCGCCGCGGATGACGAGGGTCGTGCGCATCAAGTGGTCGTCGATCGCATGGGCGAAGTGGTAGGTCGGAATGCCGTCCGACTTCAAAATGACGACGTCCTGATCGTTCTCTGTGACCGTGATCTCTCCCTTGATGGCGTCGCGGAACTTGATCTTGTTCTCGGGGTTCCCCATGGACTTCAAACGGATGACGAAGGGCTTGCCCGCGTCGAGATTTTTGTAGATCTCCTCTTCGGAGAGGTTGCGGCAGCGGGCATATTTGCCGTAATAACCCGTGATCTCCTTCTTTGCCGTCTGTTCCTCGCGGAGCTTTGTGAGCTCTTCCTCGGTGCAGAAACAGGGGTACGCCCTGCCGATTTCGATGAGGTGTTTGACAAAGGCACGGTAGATCTCGGCACGCTGGCGTTGATACCACGGCGCATAGGTGTTATCCCCGTCGATCTCGGCCCCCTCGTCGAACTTAATATCGAAGTAGCGCAGCGCATTCTTGACGGCCTCGACAGCCCCCTCCACCTTGCGCTTTAAGTCAGTATCCTCGATGCGAAGGTACAGAATGCCGCCACTCTGATGGGCGATCCGCTCGTTTGCGATCGCGGCAAAGAGATTGCCGAGATGGATGAATCCCGTCGGCGACGGTGCAAGACGGGTCACCTGCGCACCCTTGGGAAGGTCGCGCGGCGGATATTTTTCTTCATAGGATGCAAGGGAAGGATATTCCCCGGGCAGAAGTCTCTCTGCCAATGCTTTATAGTCCATAGTTTACTTCCTTTCTTATATTCAGAGTAATTTCAATGTTTCGGGGGAGAGTTCGGCGAGGCCGTTCTCAATGTCATGAACGAGCGAGACCGCCGCGGCGAGCTTGGGCGTCTCCACATGCAACCGTTCCCCCGCCCTGACGACGGCGCCCGCGACAAAATCGACGTCGCACCGCCTCCCCGCCTCAATGTCCTTGAGCATGCCCGAGCGGATATTCCGATGTTTTTTCATCGCGATCGGCAAAATGATACCCGCAAACGGGCTTTTGAAGAGTTTGCCGATGTCGTGACCGTTCTGCACAAGCGTTCTGCAGCCGTCCGCTTCCGCAACGGCGACCGTCTCCCGCATGAGCGCAAGGACGAGTTTTTTATATTTTTTGGAGAGTTCTCCGAACGTGAGGCCCGAAATTGCCGAGAGCGTGGAGAGCGAGGCATTGACGACGAGCTTGGAATAGCGGATCTCCTTAAGATTGCCGACATTCACGTCAATCCCGCCCCTTTGGAGGAGTGAAGCGAGCTCCCCGAGGCGTTCCCCTTTGCCGTATGCGCCGAGCGCAAGGGCATACTCCTCGGAAGTCACGTTGACTTCCCCCGCGGAAACGAGTTCTGCTCCCCAGCCGAGCGCCGCGCCATACACCCTGTCGGAGCCGAAAACTTCGGAAAGTCCCTCCTCGGGGAGGCCGTTCTGCACAGTGACGATCGCCCCGTCCGCGGCAAGGTATGGCAACAGAAAGTGTGCGATCTCAGCATTGTCCCTCTGGCGCGTGGAGAGAAAGATGACGTCGTAGTTCCCCTTCATTTCCTGCGGGAGACATGCAAAAACGGGCAGAACGCTCCGCTTCCCGCTCTCGGTAAGCACTGCGCCCTCCGTTTTCAGCTTTGCGACATGCTCCGCGTTCCTCGTGACGAGTTCGCAGGGAACTCCCCCGCGCGTCAAAAGAACGCCGAGGCTTGTCCCCATGGCGCCTGCGCCGTAGATGAGGATCCTCACGAACGGCTGAATCCCGCCGCCGCGGCGAGCGTTTCCACCGTCTCGTCGATGGTAAGACCGTTGCAGTCCACGACGATATCGGCGTACTTTTCGTAGAGCGGAACACGCTCTCTGTGCAGTTCCTTGACGGTATGAATGCCGCTCCGCATGACGACGCCGCGTTTTTTGAGGTTGGAGAGACGGCGTTCCGCCTCCTCGGCGCTGATCTCGAGATAGATGATGGTGCCGAGAGACTTCAAATGTTCCATGGCCTCCTCGCAGTAGCAGACGCTGCCGCCCGTTGCAACGACGCAGCGGGAAACATACAGCCCCGAACAGACCCTGTTTTCGAGGTTGAGATACCCTTCGGGGCCGTTTGCCTCGATGAGGTCGGAAAGTAAGGCCTTTTCCTCCCCTTGGATCATGAGGTCGCAATCCACAAAGCCGTAGCCGATCCTCTTGGCGAGCAGAACGCCCGCGGTGCTCTTTCCCGCAGAGGGCATGCCGATGAGAATTAAATTATCCATATTTCAAATTATAGTATAGCGCGTTTCATTTGTCAACTTTGGAAAAAGCCTTTGCCGAAAATTTCAAAAAAACTCTTGACTTATTTTTTGAAAGAGAGTATACTTGCTTCTACAAAATCCAATAAGGAGAGAGAAAATGAAAAGAAAGATCATCACAATTTTCACGTCACTGGCCCTCGTGGCCGTCCTGCTCGCAACGCTCTGCGCCTGCGGGTCAACATGGGGCTCCGTCAAGAGCGCCTACGAAAAAGATGGCTATCAAGAGGTTGAAGTAAGCGAAGAAGTCAAGAAGATGTACGAGAACAACGAGGACTTCAAGGCCGCTGCCGACACCGCAACCGTCCATATCATGCAGAAGTCGCTCTCTTTCGCCGTCATTCTCGAATTCAAGGGAAATGAGGAAATGGAAGAGGCATTGAAAAAGCACGTCACCAAAGAAGACGCCGAAAACGTCTATGAGGAACTGCAGAAGCTTGACACTGTCAATGGAAACTGCTTCCTTCTCTTCTATACCCCGCTCTCCAATGCGGCAGACATCTTTAAGGGCACCAAGTAAAAACATTCCCTCTCTTCGGAGAGGGATTTTTTCCATCCGAAACAAAAGAATTTTTGCGATTTTCCCAAAATATCTGTAAAATGGCTTGCTTTTTCTGTTTCGCTATGGTATACTTTGAAATGAATTTTGTAAAAACATAGAAGGACAAATCAATTATGAATGCTGCTTCTTTCATCACAGGTCTTTTGGACGGAGCCGGCGTATCGCTGTTTTCCAACGCCGTCTACAGTGTCATTGCCTATATCCTGATGGGTATCATGTTCATCGCGGCTATCGCGGCGATCATACTCGTCATGCTCACCCCCGGGAATTCCAACGGGATCGATGCCCTCAGCGGCTCCAGCGAAACATTCTACGGGAAGAATAAGGGAAAGTCCACCGAAGCGAAGCTCAAACTTTGGACATATATCTGCTTGGGTGTGCTCGCAGTGCTTGCGATCGTATTCTTCATCGTATTGAATCCTGCTTTCTGGAGAGCTTGATCAGAAAAAAATTTACAAGGGCGGCTTTGGGTCGCCCTATTTGTTTGCCAAAAAAGGAGTTAATTTGAACGTAAAATATACACTGCTTGAAAAAATCAAGGACGGGACCCTCTCCCTACTGACGGCCGAAGAGATCGCCCGCAGCATTGTGTTTTTGGCCGATGAGCGGAGCGGCTATATCAATGGGCAGGTCTTAGGGCAGAACGGCGGGTACGTCTGCTGACGCAGTAAAGGGGAGGTTCGGCTTTGCGCTTGGCGGGCTATGCCCGCCGCACACGCGCAGCGTGTGGCGCAAACGCCCGGAGCGCTGAGCGAGGGCGCAACCGTAAT
>CANRDK010000054.1 GCA_947629345.1 uncultured Clostridia bacterium | reverse complement strand
CCAAAACATATCCACACAGCAAAAAAGAGAGGGCGACCTCTCTTTTTTGTATGGTATGAGGCGGTGCGCGGGGCCGCCCGTGCCCCCCCGCGCTCATCCTGAGCGTAGCGAAGGATCCCGTTAGACTAACGGAGCAGGGTTCAATGGGATGCTTCGCATACGCTCAGCATGAGCGGGGGCGGGGCTCCCGTTCTCGGCAGAACCCCTCAGTCACCTACGGTGACAGCTCCCCTAAGAGGGGAGCCGAGGGGACTTGCTTGACAGATCCCCTGAGAGGGGAGCCAAGGGTGCGGGCCCCCGTCTCACACAAGGACTGTTTCAGAAGAGGCAAAACGCGGTATAATAAAGTAGAAAGAAAAGGGGGACTAACCTTATGGATGCAAATAAATTCACACAGAAATCAATGCAAGCGTTGCAGGATGCTCAGCGGCTCGCCATGGAATACGGCAACAGCGAGCTCTCCACCCTGCATCTCGCCTCTGCCCTTCTCGAAAGGGATGGCCTCGTATCCCGCATTCTCAGCCATGCAGGCAAGGACGCGGACGGCCTTTCGCGTGCCGTCAAGGAGGAGGTGGAACGGCTTCCCCGCGTCAGCGGAGCGGGTTCGGGGCAGGTCTATCCCACGGCTGCGCTCACCCGTGACCTCAACGAGGCCGAACAGCTCGCCTTGGGCATGAAGGACGAGTTCATCTCCGTGGAACACCTCTTTTTGTGCCTCTTCGACAACGCCGAGCCCCGCCTTTCGGCCATTTTCAAGCGTTTCGGCGTCACGAAGGAGGACTTTTTGAGGGGCATGAAGGAGATCCGCGGCAATCAGAATGTGACGAGCGACAATCCCGAGGACACCTACGAGGCCCTTGAAAAGTACGGCACAGATCTCACCAAGCGCGCCCGCGAGCACAAGTTAGAGCCCGTCATCGGCAGGGATGAGGAGATCCGCAACGTCATCCGCATTCTCTCAAGAAAGACCAAGAACAACCCTGTGCTCATCGGCGAGCCCGGGGTCGGCAAAACTGCCATTGCGGAGGGACTTGCCCGCCGTATCGTCTCAGGCGACGTCCCCGAGGGGCTCAAGAACAAGACCCTGTTCTCCCTCGATATGGGAGCTCTCATTGCGGGAGCGAAGTATCGCGGGGAGTTTGAGGAACGTCTCAAGGCAGTTCTCTCCGAAATCGTGAAGTCGGAGGGGAAAGTTTTGCTCTTCATCGATGAACTTCACACCGTCGTCGGCGCAGGGAATGCCGAGGGCTCCATGGATGCTGGGAATCTCTTAAAACCCATGCTCGCACGCGGGGAACTCCACTGCATCGGCGCAACGACGCTCGACGAGTACAGAAAATATATCGAGAAGGACGCCGCCCTTGCCCGCCGTTTTCAGCCTGTCTTGGTCGGCGAACCCACCGTTGAGGACACGATCTCCATCCTGAGAGGGCTCAGGGAAAGATTTGAGATCTTCCACGGCGTCCGCATTCACGACGACGCCCTCGTCGCCGCGGCAACCCTCTCCAACCGCTATATCACCGATCGGTTTCTTCCCGACAAGGCCATCGACCTCGTGGACGAAGCGGCGGCGATGATCAGGACGGAGATCGACTCCATGCCCGCCGAGATGGATGCTCTGCACCGCAAGATCGTGCAGATGGAGGTGGAGGAGAATGCCCTCGAAAAGGAGAGCGACAACCTCTCCCGTTCCCGCCTCGAAACGTTGAAGAGGGAACTCGCCGACCACAAATCGCAGTTCGACGCGATGAATTCGAAGTGGCAGGACGAGAAAAAGGCAATTTTGCACGAAAAGGAGCTCAAGGAGAGGCTGGATGCCTGCCGCGGAGAGCTGGAATCTGCCAAGAACAGCGGCGACTACAACACGGCGGGACGTCTCGAATACGGGGAAATTCCAACCATCGAAAAGGAACTTGCCTCGCTCAAGGAGAAGGACGAGGACGCCATTTTGCAGGATGAGGTCACCGAGGAGCAGATCGAAAAGATCGTCGCCCGCTGGACGGGGATCCCCGTTTCCCGTCTCAAAGAGGGAGAGCGGGAGAAACTTCTCCGCCTCGAAGAGACCCTCCACAGGCGCGTTATCGGGCAGGATGAGGCGGTAAAAAAGGTCTCGGAGGCCATTTTGAGGGCAAGAGCAGGCATTTCCGATGAGAACAGGCCCATCGGCTCCTTTCTGTTTTTGGGCCCCACGGGCGTCGGCAAGACAGAGCTTGCAAAGTCCCTCGCGGAGAGTCTCTTCGACGACGAAAAGAACATTGTCCGTATCGATATGAGTGAGTACATGGAGAAATTCTCCGTCTCCCGTCTCATCGGTGCGCCTCCCGGATATGTCGGCTACGAGGAAGGGGGCACGCTCACCGAGGCCATCCGCCGCCGTCCCTATTCCATCATTCTCTTTGACGAGGTGGAAAAGGCCCATCCCGACGTGTTCAACATTCTCCTGCAGATCTTGGATGACGGCAGAGTGACCGACTCGCAGGGCCGCACGGTGGATTTCAAGAATACAGTCATCATTCTGACCTCGAATTTGGGCAGCGACGTCATTGCAGACGGCATCGAGGACGGGGAACTCACCAATGCGGCGAGGGAGGGGATCGAGGAGATCCTGAAACGGTCCTTCCGTCCCGAATTTTTGAACAGGCTCGATGAGATCATCACCTTTAAGCCGCTGACGCGCGAGAACATCGACGGCATTGTGGAGATCCAGCTTGCGCGGCTCACGGAGCGCGTGAAGCCGCTGGAGCTTGAGGTCACGCCCCGCGCCAAGGCATTCATCTCGGATAACGGCTACGACGTCGTCTATGGCGCACGGCCGCTGAAGCGGTACATTCAGACGAAGGTGGAGACGCTCATTGCAAGGTATATCGTTGAGAACAATCCCGCCGCGGGTTCTCACCTCACCGTCGATGTTGACGACAGGGGGCTGTGTTTGAAGAATTAAGAATTAAAAATTAAAAATTAAAAATTGCGGTGGGGCATGTTTGGAATGCCTTGGCTCCCCCTCGAGGGGGAGCTGTTGCGCTGTCCTTGCGCAACTGAGGGGGTGTCGTTCTCAATCAAGCCATTCCTCATGTTCTTCAACTCCAAAAACAGCCCTTATTCATAGTACTATGTCAGACATAATACTATGATAAAGCCGATTTTTGGCGGGAAATTTGCATTTTTTTCGCTTTGCGGGTGAAATTTCGGTTGACAAATTTTTTCAAAAGGAATAAACTTACAGTACAATGTGTTGCTCGCAAAGAGGCGTAAATCCGATTGGATCTGCGCCTTTTTTTCTGTGCAAAAGGAGTATTTATGGAAGAGAATAAGACCAACAAAATGTCGAATGGGTCCGTCTGCGGGCTCATCTGGAAGATGGGATTCCCCATGATCGTATCCATGATCTTGCAGGCGGTCTATAACATTGTCGATACCGCTTTCGTCATCAACATGGGCGAAGAGGGAGTGGCGGGAAACCTTGCGCTCACTTTTGCCTTTCCCGTACAGCTTCTCATCATCGCCGTCGGCGTCGGAACGGGTGTGGGGATCAACGCTCTCCTCTCAAAGTCGCTCGGCGAGGGGAACCGCGAAAAGGCAGACAGGACGGTGGGGAACGGCATCTTTTTGGGCCTCGTCATCTACGCCGTCTTTCTTCTCTTCGGGCTGTTCGGCGCGCGGCCGTTCATTGCCATGCAGGCACAGGGCGACGAATTTGTGACGGAGATCGGGGCGGAATATCTCACCATCTGCACGACCTGTTCTTTCGGCGCGATCGGTTTCACGATTTATGAGCGTTTTTTGCAGAGCACGGGTAAGACCCTCTTTTCTACCATTGCGCAGATCTCAGGCGCGGCGGCGAATATTCTCCTCGACTATATTTTCATCTATCCGCTCGGGTGGGGCGTCGCGGGAGCCGCATGGGCTACCGTCATCGGCCAAGTTCTTTCTCTCCTCGTTGCAATGGTTTTCCACTATTTTTTCAACAGAGAACTCGGCAATTCACCCAAAAATATCCTCCCCAGCGCAAAGATCATCAGGGAAATTTACCATATCGGCCTCTCCGCAGCGCTCATGCAGGGGCTTCTCTCCGTGATGATGCTCGGCGTGAACCTCATCCTCGGCGGGGCGGAACGTGCGGACGTCGTGCAGGGGAGCTTCGGCATCTACTACAAGATCATGCAGTTTGCACTCTTTGCCTGTTTCGGGCTCTCCAATACCATCATCTCTGTGCTCTCCTACAACTACGGCATGGGGGACACGGAACGTTCCCGTGCCTGTATCAAGTGGGGCATTCTCAATACTTTGATCGTCTCTGCGGCGATCACAGCCCTCTTTGAGGGCCTTGCGGAGCCCCTTGCGAGTGTGTTCGGCATGGCGAGCGGGACGGGAGGGCAGGAGATCATCGGCATCGTTGTCCTCGCCGTCCGCATTGCAGGGATCGGGTACCTCTTTATGGGGTTCAGCATTGCCGTACAGGGCGTTCTGCAGGCGCTTGGCTATGCGCTCATGCCGCTCGTGATATCCTGTCTGAGGCTTGCCGTGTTCGTCTTTCCTACAGTTTGGCTGCTGACCCTCTCCCAAAATGCCGCCGAAGCCGTCTGGTGGGCGTTTCCGATCGCGGAAGTCCTCACCGCGGCGGTTTCTCTGTACTTTTTGTTTTTTGCGATCCGCAAGAAAATCAGCGCAGGGGCAACCGATGGGGAGAGGGGGCAGAAGAGCCTGCCTTTCGTGAAAAATTCCCAAAATGACCTAATACCGCTTGACATTTCAAAGAAGTGAGTTTACAATGTTGAGATGGTAATAATTGACGAGGTCCGGTGGATAGTATGGAAGAAAAAAACATCATCGATATGATCGCTGAGGCGGAGGAGAAGGCGTCCGAAATCATCGCAAAGGCGCAGGATGAAGCTGCCGCGATCGTCACCGAGGCCCAAAAACAGGCGATGGAAATTACCAAATCGACGGAGGGGATCTGTGCTAAGCGCACGGCGGAGATCCTGCAAAAGGCAAGGGAGGACGCCGACATGGCCTATGACCGTTCCCTTTCCGACTGCGCAAGGGACGCCAAAGCGTATTCGGATGACATTCTTGAGCATGTGGAACCGCAGGTCGCGGACGTCGTGGGGAGGCTGGTGAAGTGATCGCAAAGATGCGAAAATTGCAGCTCGCCGCGCTCTCCTACGATAAGGATGAGATCCTCAACGCGCTCGAGCGTACCCATGCCGTCGAGGTCAAGGCACGCGAAAGGGCCGACGACGGGGCGGAAGGGGCTGACGTGCAGGAGCTCAAAGAGTATCTTGCAAAGCTCGAAAGCGCCCTCGAGACCCTTACGGGCTATGCGGAGCGCCGCGCCAAGGAGGAAAAGGACGGAAAGAACGCCGTCATCAAGGACGGCTTCGAGGTCGGCTACAGCGAATTCATGGCGGCAGGAAGCTACAGAGAACGGGCAGACCGTCTCCTTGCGGAGATCTCTTCCCTGCAGGAGAGGATGAATTCCTCCTCCGCGGAGCAGACGAAGCTCAGCCGTGCAATTTCCGCCGCAATGCCCTATGCTGCGGCAGAAAAGCCCTTCTCCGCCTATCGCGATACCAAAAATTTTGCTGTGCGATTCGGCATTGTCTCCGCCGCAGCCTACGAAAACAGCCGTGAGAAGTTCGCGGCGCTTTCCCTTGCCGCCTTTGAGGAGATAAATACGGAGGAGGGGATCCTCCTTACCGCCGTCTGCCACAGGAGTGCGATTGGCGAGATGGAAGATCTGCTCGCCGCATGCGGCTTTACGGCCTGTCCCTATACGGAGGACCGCACGGGCGCAGAGCTCGTTGCAGAGCTTCAGGGGGAACTGAAAGCGGCCGAGGAGGACGAAAAGTCTGCCTATGACGCCCTCTGCGAATGCGCCGAAGAGGTCAAAAACTTAAAAATCTACTGCGACTTTGTCGGTTTTGAGCTCGAAAAGGCGGAGGCGACGGAGAAGATGCTCTCCACCGCCCACACATTCCTCTTTGAGGCATTCGTGCCCGCAGATGAGGAAGAGAACGTCAAACGTGCGCTCGGGGAGAAGGACCTGCCCCTCTTCTATGAGTTTTCGGACCCGAAAGAGGGGGAATTTGTCCCCACGCTCGCCAAGAACAACAAGGTCGTTCAGAATTTTGAAGCCATCACAAACATGTATTCCGCGCCGAACGCGAGAGAGTTCGACCCGAACACCGTCATGTCCTTCTTCTACTCCGTGTTTTTGGGGTTCATCATGGGGGACATCGGCTACGGGATCCTCATGATGCTCGGCGGCGGATTTTTATACTACAAAAACCGTGCGAAAGAGGGGGGCATCAAGTCCCTCGCGGGCGTCTTTGCCATCGGCGGGATCTTCGCCCTCATCTGGGGGTTCCTGTTCAATTCCCTCTTCGGTATCCAGATCCTGCCCTTCACCGTCATGCCCGATTTGGGCGTACAGATGCCGGGGGCGGAGCAGGTGGAGCAGAACTGGTGCTGGACATTCATCGGCATCGATATCCCCGCCATCCTCATCATCAGCATGATCATAGGGATCATCCAGCTCTTTGCGGGGTACCTCTGCAAGGCATGGCAATGTTGGCGAAAGGGCCACATCTTTGACGGGATCTGCGACGGCGTCACTTGGGCAGTATTCTCCCTCGGCGCACTGTTTGCCGTCTGCGGCTTTGTGGAGGACTTCAATGTGCCCGATCTCAAGCTCATCGGCGGGATCATGGCTGCCGCGGGTATCGTGTTGGCGGCTCTGACGGCGGGCAGGCACGAAAAATTCATCGGCAAGTTCACCAAGGGCTTCGGCTCCCTCTATGGGATCATCAACTACGCGTCGGACGTGCTGAGCTATGCAAGGCTGTACGGCCTCATGCTCTCGGGCGCAGTCATCGCGCAGATCATTTCCTTCTACAGCATCGGCTTCATCACGGGCGGCAACTTTGCGCTTGCGATCCTCGGGATCATTCTCATGGTCGTCGGGCACATCTTCAACCTTGCGATGGGGCTCCTGAGTGCGTATATTCACGACGCAAGGCTTCAATATGTGGAGTTCTACGGCAAGTTCTTTGTGGGGGAGGGGGAACTCTTCACCCCCCTCGGCTCCCAAAAGAAGCATGTCAGCGTAGCATGAGTGTGCGCTCATCCTGAGCGTAGCGAAGGATCTCATAAAACCAACGGAGGTCCGTAAGTCTAACGGGATGCTTCGCTTCGCTCAGCATGAGCGGTTGGACTTCGTTCAAGGCCCTTCGGTCGGCTACGTCTCCCTCAGAATGAGCGGGAGAGTTTGCTCATCCTGAGCGTAGCGAAGGATCTCATAAAACCAACGGAGCTTGACTTCGTTTGAGGGGATTCTTCGGTCGCTATGCTCCCTCAGAATGAGCGGGAGAGTTCAAAAGTCTTTCAACATTCAAAAATGTAAAAAACGAATTTTATTCGGAGGTCACATATGTTTACAACAGGTTACGTCATTGCAATGATCGGCATCGCGCTGTGCGTGCTCCTCTGCGGCGTCGGCTCGGCGATCGGTCTTTACAAGACGGGCACAGCGGCAGCGGGTGTTCTCTCGGAGAACCCCAAGCTCTTCGGTAAGGTCATGGTGCTTGTCCTTCTCCCCGCAACACAGGGTATCTACGGCTTCATCGTGGCCCTCATTGCATCCAACCAGCTCGGCACCATCCAAGAGGCTCTTATCGTCAACGAAGCTGTCGCAGGCGCAGGCGGCATGGTAGCGGAGGGTTGGTCGATCTTTGGCGCCGTCCTTCCCATGACGGTCTCGGGTCTGTTCACGGGTATCTTCCAAGGCAGATCCGCCGTCAACTGCATCTATGCGGTCGGCAAGCAGGAATCCCTCGGCGGCAAGCTCATTCTCTATCCCGCGATGATCGAGTTCTACGCCATCCTCGGGCTCCTTATCTCCATGATCTTGGTGAATGCGGTCCCTCCGCTCAACTATCTTCCCGTTGTGACGGAACCCGCCACTGCGCTCGCCGCGCTCCTCTGATATGAGCAGGGAAGAGATCGTGTCGCGCGTCCTCTCTGATGCCCAAAAGGAAGCGGAGAAGATCATCGCCGACGCCAAAAAACGCGCGGAAGAGATCGTCCAAGCGGCACAGGCGGAATCCCAAGCGGAGATCGCCGAGGCCGAAAGGGAGATGTATGCCCGCGCCAAGCTCATCACGGAGGGGAAAGCCGCGACGGCGAGGCTCGACGGCCAGAAGATCGTTTTGGCCGAAAAGAGGCGCGTCATCGACGGCGTCTATTTCCGTGCGCTCGCGGCGCTTCTCTGCCTTGACGAACACGACAGCGTCCGTCTCTCCGAACGGCTTCTCCGCGAGAACGCCGAGGAGGGGGACGAGATCGTCTTTTCGGAGAACTTTTCCTATGCGGACGAAGTTGCCGTTCTTCCCATTGTGCGGGAGAGAGAGCTCACCGTGAGCGGGGAAAGACCGAAGCTCTCGGGCGGGTTCATTCTGCGCGGAAAGACGTCGGATAAAGACGTCTCCTATGCCGCGATCCTTGCTGCGGACAGAGAAGAGCATCAGGCCGAGATCGCCCGCGCGGTCTTTGGAAACGCATAAAACATGACATTCGACACCAACTTTACAAACGGCGTCATCGCCGTCAAAGAAAAGACGCTCTTGGGCGAAAAACTTCTCCGCTTTCCCGAACAGACGGCGGGGGAGGTCTTGCGTGCCCTCTCGGAGAGCGGATTCGGCGGCGGCGAGAGCGATCCCGAGGCGATCTTTGCCCACGAGGAGGGGGTCCTCGATGATTTCATCCGCACCTACGCTCCTGGTGAGGCAGAGAAGAGCTATTTCCTCTTGCCGCGCGACTTTCACAATCTGAAGGCGCTCTACAAGGCGGAAAAGCTCGGCATTTCGGCGGACGGCATGCTCGCTCCCGAGGGAATGTATCCGATCGCGGAGCTCAAAGAGATGCTCGAGGAGGGAAAGTCCCCCGTTCCCGAGATCGCTGAGGAGGCGACGGGCGCGGAGATCGGCGCCGCATTCGACAGGGCGGAATTTCAACATCTCTTTCGCATCTGCATGCTGCGCCCCGTTTTAAAGAGACTTCTCATTGCCCGTGCCGACATGACAAATCTTCTCACTGCATTCCGTGCGGAGACGGAAGAGGAGGCAAGGGCCCTCTTTGTGGACGGCGGAAAGCTGAAGGAGAAAGATTTCGCCCTCATCTTCTCGGAGGATCCAGAAGAGCGGGAACATGCACTCATGAAATCGCCCTATCGGGCATTCTATGCGGAATGCCTCGCGGCGAAGGAGAAAAATATTCCCTTTACCGAGGCGGAGCGCATGAAGGAGGAGGCAGAAATCGCCTATTTCTTTGACAGACGCTTTGCGCTCTCGGGAAAGGAGCCGTTTTTGTACTATGTATTCCGCCGCAGGGCGGAGATACGCAACGTCCGCACCATTCTCATCTGTCTGAATGCGGGCGTGAACGAGAGGGAGATACGGCGGCGGCTCGTCGGGGTGAAGTGATGCAGGGAAAAATGGCGATCGTAGGGAATGCCGCGACCATTACGGTGTTCAAGGCGGCGGGCGTGGATGCGTTTCCCGTCACCGATGAAAAGAGCGCGCGGGAGACGCTGAGAAGAGTTGCCCGCGACTATTCCGTCATCTTTGTGACGGAGGACTATGCAGTCAAACTCAAGGACTTTTTAAAGCGTTTCGACGAGGAGGCCTATCCCGTCGTCCTGCCCATTCCCTCGGGGGAAGAGACGGGCTACGGCAAGGAATTCCTCAAGAGCGCCATGGAACGCGCCTTGGGCGTAGATATTCTATTCAACGATTGAGGGCAGAGACCCTCCCTTGCTCCTGTGTCATAGGGCGGGGCAGAGCCTCTCTCTTGCCTGCCCCCTCTAAGGGGGCGGGGTAGGGGTGGGGGTACATTCTATCGGAGGCAATATGGCAGGAAAAACAGTAAAAGTATCCGGACCGCTGATCGTGGCGGAGAATATGGCGGACTGCAAGATGTATGACGTCGTGCAGGTCTCCGACTTAAAGCTCATCGGCGAGATCATAGAGTTGAGGGGGGACAAGGCCTCCATTCAGGTCTATGAGGAGACGTCAGGCCTCGGCGTGGGCGAGGATGTCCTCTCGACGGGGGAACCGCTCTCCGCGGAACTCGCCCCGGGGCTCATCACGGGCATTTTCGACGGCATCCAGCGCCCCTTGACGACGCTGTATTTCAAATACGGCAACCGCATTTCTCGCGGCGTCTCGGTGAATAAGCTCGACCGCGATAAAAAGTGGCACTTCACCCCCAAGGCCAAGGCGGGAGATGAGGTGCAGGCGGGGGACATTCTCGGCGTCGTGCAGGAGACGGAGATCGTCGAACACCGCATCATGGTCCCCTACGGCAAGGCGGGCGTTATCACCGACATTGCGGAGGGAGACTTTACCATCGAGGAGACGATCGCCCATATCAAGACGAAGGAGGGGACAGCCCCCGTCTGCATGCTCCAGAAGTGGCCCGTGCGAAAGGGGAGACCGTACAGGGAAAAACTTACCCCCGATCAGCCCATGATCACGGGACAGCGGGTCATCGATACCCTCTTTCCCATCGCCCGCGGCGGCGTGGCGGCGGTCCCCGGGCCCTTCGGCAGCGGCAAGACAGTTGTCCAGCACCAGCTTGCCAAGTGGGCGGATGCGGATATCATCGTCTATATCGGCTGCGGCGAACGCGGCAACGAGATGACGGACGTCCTCAACGAGTTCCCTGCCCTCAAGGACCCCAAGACTGGAGAACCTTTGATGAAGAGGACGGTGCTCATCGCGAACACCTCCGATATGCCCGTTGCCGCCCGTGAGGCTTCCATCTACACGGGGATCACGATTGCAGAGTACTTCCGCGACATGGGCTACAACGTCGCCATCATGGCTGATTCAACGTCCCGCTGGGCGGAAGCTCTCCGCGAGATGAGCGGCCGCCTTGAGGAGATGCCCGGCGACGAGGGCTATCCCGCCTACCTTGCGAGCCGCCTTGCGGAGTTCTACGAACGCGCGGGGATCGTCAAGCTGTTGGGGCAGGGGGAACGCGTCGGCTCGGTCACAGCCATCGGGGCAGTCTCTCCTCCCGGGGGAGACCTCTCCGAGCCCGTCTCGCAGGCGACTCTCCGCATCGTCAAGGTGTTCTGGGGGCTCTCGGCTTCCCTTGCCTACAAGCGGCATTTCCCCGCCATCGATTGGCTCGTCAGCTACTCGCTGTATGCAGACAAGATGAAGCCTTGGTATGACGAAAACGTCGGCAAGGGCTTCCTCAAATACAGGCAGTTTGTCATGACAACGCTTCAGGAGGAGGCCGCGCTCGATGAGATCGTCCGTCTCGTCGGCATGGACGCACTCTCCTCGAAGGATCGCCTCATCATGGAGACGGCAAAGATGATCCGCGAGGACTATCTGCACCAAAACGCGTTCCATGAGGTCGATACCTTCACTTCCATGCACAAACAGCTCTTGATGCTCCTGCTCATCTATGAATTCTACACGCTCTCTTCGGAGGCCGTACAGAACTATGTGGAACTGAACGACATTTTAAATCTTCCCTTTATGGAGAAGATCGGCCGTGCCAAGTACATTCCCGAGGACAGCCTCGCAGAATTCGACGGGATCGTCGGCGAGATGAGTTCGGAGATCAAGGCGCTTTCACAGGGAGGGGAAGATGTTTAAGGAATATAAGACGATCCGTGAGGTCGTCGGCCCCCTGATGCTCGTGGAGGGCGTCGAGGGCGTCAAATACAACGAACTTGTCGATATCCTCTGCGAAAACGGGGAGATCCGCCGCGGCAAAGTGCTCGAGGTCAACCGCGACAAGGCAGTGGTTCAGCTCTTTGAGAATTCGCAGGGACTGCAGATCTCCAAGGCCAAGGCCCGCTTTTTGGGGCATGCCCAACAGCTCGCCGTCTCCAAGGATATGCTCGGCCGCGTCTTTGACGGCATGGGGAACCCCCGCGACGGCGGCGCTCCCGTCATTCCAGAGAAGATGCTCGACATCAACGGCGAACCCATCAATCCCGCCGCGCGCGACTATCCCAACGAGTTCATTCAGACGGGTGTTTCCGCCATCGACGGGCTCAATACCCTCGTGAGAGGGCAAAAACTTCCCGTGTTCTCGATGAGCGGCCTTCCGCATGCCGAACTCGCTGCCCAGATCGCAAGGCAGGCCAAAGTGAGGGGGAGCGACAGCAATTTCGCCGTCGTGTTCGCCGCAATCGGCATCACGTTTGAAGAGGCACAGTACTTTGTGGAAGATTTCAAGCGCACGGGCGCGATCGAGAGGACGGTGCTCTTCACCAATCTCGCGAATGACCCCGCCGTCGAGCGTATCGCAACGCCCCGTATCGCCCTCACCTGTGCCGAATATCTCGCCTTCACCTGCGAAATGCACGTCCTTGTCATCATGACGGACATCACCAACTATGCGGAGGCCCTCAGAGAAGTCTCCGCCGCGCGGCGCGAGATCCCCGGCCGCCGCGGCTATCCCGGCTACCTCTATACCGACCTTGCAACGCTCTACGAGAGAGCGGGGCGCATCCGCGGCTGCAAGGGCTCCATCACGCAGATCCCCATTCTCACGATGCCCGAGGACGATAAGACACACCCCATTCCCGACCTCACGGGCTATATCACCGAGGGGCAGATCATTCTCTCCCGCGACCTCTACAAGAAGGGACTGAATCCTCCCATCGACGTCCTTCCCTCCCTTTCCCGTCTCAAGGATAAGGGCATTGGCAGGGACAAGACGAGGGAGGACCATGCGGATACGATGAACCAGCTCTTTGCGGCGTATGCGCGCGGCAAGGAGAGCAAGGAACTCTCGGCCATCTTGGGCGAGGCGGCCCTCTCGGACGTCGATAAACTGTATGCAAAGTTCGCAGACGCCTTTGAGAAGGAATATATTAACCAAGGCTTTGAAGCGGACAGGAGCATCGAAGAGACCCTCGATCTGGGCTGGAAACTTTTAAAGATCCTTCCGAAGTCCGAACTCAAGCGCATCCGCGAGGAATATATCGAGAAGTATATGAAGGAGTAGGACCCTTGCTTCCCCTCTTAGGGGAACCGCGCAGTAAGTTGGCCTTGCTTCCCCTTTTAGGGGAAGTACCCGCGCAGCGGGGGATAGGGTTCAGAAACCCCTCAGTCACTGCGTGACAGCTCCCCTACGAGGGGAGCCGAGAACCCCTCAGTCACTGCGTGA
>CANRDK010000053.1 GCA_947629345.1 uncultured Clostridia bacterium | reverse complement strand
TGCCCTTGCCGTGACTGAGGGGTTTTTGAACCCTATCCCCCGCTGCGCGGGTACTTCCCCTAAGAGGGGAAGCAAGGGGGACTCCGTTCGGGCAGCGGCGTCATGCTGGGCGCACTCCCATGCCCCCTCCCGAGGAGGGGGGGTAGGGGGGTGGGCAACGGAACCAAAACGGCGGGTGCAGATGCGCCCGCCGCTTGTTTTACATGTCAAGTCCCTTTACGCCTGTTCGTCCCAAACGCAGCTGAAACTTCCGTCCTTGAAGGAGACCGTCCCCTTCTTGCCGCTCTCGGTGATCGTAAAGCTGATCGAGCCGTCTTGGTTGGCCGTCGTGGTGATATTGAGTTTTTCTTCTGTCATGAAGTCTTCGATATAGTTCAAGGCTTTCAGCGTCTTATTGCCCTCTTCGTCCACATGAACGGTAAAGCCAAAGTAATAGTAATCGTCCCCGTCTATGATCATCTCCGACGAATCGTAATCATAGTTGGTGAGGGTCACAGAGAGCTGGAAGTAAGGAGAATACGTTAATTCGCTGATAACGATCACAAAGGTGCCGTTGTCGGTCACGACGGTAGCTTTCGTCTTGTCGTCGCTGATCGTAACGCTCGTAATCTTGTAGACGGTCGTGTCGCCGTAGCCCGAGCTCTCGATCGCAGAGATGCTCACGATCCCCTTGTTATCTTCGGTGACCTTCAGCGTGACATAGTAGCCGCCGGCATAAACACGGGCGCCTTCATTGGTCACGGTCATAGTGGGAGCTCCGCTTGCGGGGATCGTCACTGTGATTTTCCACGTAATGCTACTGTTCACATAAGTCCAAGTTAAGTTACCCTCTTCCTTCACATCGGAGGAATAGCACTCGTAATAGCTGTCGGGATAACTTTCGCCGTAGGAATTATACTCCAACTTCTTGAGAGAGTATGTGCCGTCCTCGGCCTTTGAGAGCGTCAAGCGGAACCAAACAGCCTGCGATTTATCCTCAAGGATAAACTCTTCGCCGTTATCGACTATGGTAACCGTTCCGTTCGCAAATGTTGCGGTAAAGCCGTGGCCGTTGGCATTGAACTCGAGAACTTTGTCGTACGAATCGAATTTGACGTTGGTAGCCTCTTCCTCGCCGTACTTGACAGACACGATCGAAAGGCTCACACTCACGCCATAGCTCGTGGAAACCGACGCCTTATAGGTGATAACGACCTTCACGTCGCCGACCGTGGCCTCCGCCGTGCCGTTTTCGTCCGACTTGACGTAGGTGACATTCCCGATCGTGATGCTCGTGGCTCCCTCGAGGGTGAACTCCGCAACGGAGACGAAGCCCTCCGTCTCGTCATAGGAGAAGATCGTCACTTTGCCGTCTGCAACAAAGTAGGGATAGCCATCGGAAGTGTCATAGGAATAGCTGCCCTTGGTGTACACCGATGCGAGGCCGCCCTCGAATAGGACGGCAGAATCTGCCGCGAGGCTGTAGAATGCGAGGCCGTCTGCGGGGTCCTCTTCCGCCGCCGCAAGGGCGATATAGGGTCTGAGATCGACGTCGATCGTGCCCGTCTTGTTGGGAGCATCCACCCCGCCATCCAGATCGTGATAGCTGATCTCCGCCGTGGTGCCCTTGAGCTTTGCCGCCGCCGCGTTGAGCCCGTCAAGGCCGCCGCTCACCAAGATCTTGCTGCCCTCGACCATGATATTGTCGTTGACGATGCCGAAGTAGCCCTTCAGCGCAAGGAAGGCGGTGAAATCGATCTCGACTTCGCCGATATGTTCCACTGCCGTGAGGTCGAGCGTCCACGCGGGACACCAGTTGACGTCTCTTGCAAAGGCATACGCCCCGATCTTCTGGATCTTGCCGAGCTTGACATATTCGATGCCGTTGCAGTTGCGGAACGCACTCTCGGCGATCTCCGTGCAGTTGGGAAGTTCCACCTTAATGAGCGACCTTGTGTCCACAAACGCATACGGGCCGACGGTGAGGATCTTGTCGGAGACGACCTCCTCGAGGGCGTTCATTCCCGTGAGGGCATACTCTTCGAGCGTTGTGACCCCGTTGAAGTCGATATGCTTGATATTGCTCGAACCCGAGAGGATAAACGCACGGCTTGCGATGGTATGGACGCCGTTCGGGATCTTGATCGATTCGTCGGAACCGAAGTAGACATAGAGCGTGCCGCCGTCAGAGCTCAGAAGGAACTCACCCTCGCAGACGGAGAACTTCTTCTCGTCGGTCATGAGCTGATAATAGATGCGTTCGGTAGTCTCCGTCACCTTGAGGCAGTAAACTTCCTCGTCCTCGATGACCTTGTAGTACTCGCCGTACACCGTGACGCCGTATTGATCGATGTAGGTCGCATTGCCGAAGCCGTCCATGGAGAGAATGGACCAATCGTCGTTGACGTAGACGAGATCCTCCTCTTCGCCGTAGACGGAGTAGAAGTAGCGCACGTCGCCGCCGTAGATCGTGGCCGCGGGCTGGAAGAGGAATTCCACCTTGCCGTTTACGGTAAAGGCATAGGTATCCTCCATCGTCTCCACAAATGCGTAGGTACCCGTCTTTACGGCTTCGTCGTCGCTGTTGTAGAGGATCGCAACGCTGTGGCCGTCGAGATAGAGATAGTTGCCCGAATAGCCGCCGCTGACGCTGTATTCCGCCACTGCGCCGTAGAACTTGTCGCGGTAGTGGACCTTGGTTTCGTCTTCCTCATCGATATCAAAGACATATTGCGTCTGTTCGCCCTCTTCGTCCCAGACGACGAACACGACGACGTTGCCCTCTGCATTCCGTTCAAACTGGGGCGAAACGTTGTAGTACTTGTCGTCGATGAAGCCGCGGGCCATGTAACCCGTATAGCTGAAGGGGCCGTTTGCGTCCTCGCCGACGAAGGCGCCGCCCTCTTCCTGATAGCCGTCCGAGCCCGTCAGAACGCCGAGCTTCGCGCCGTCGTCCGTGTAGGCGGTGTATTCGCCCATGAGAGCCTCATCCTGCAAGATGAAGAAGGGATAATAGCCGCCGTCGCCGAAGAAATCGTTGATATAGACCGTGGCCACGCGGACATCGTCGGCAGAGACGGTGAGCTCCAGCACTGCGATGATGAGATTGGGTCCCGCGATGGGCTGATCGAAGGAGGTGACCTCATAGGTACCCTCTTCCGTCACGATCTCATAATCGTAATAGTCGTCGGTGAACACGAGCTCCTCGAGAATGAAGCCGCCATTGCCGTCGAGGAAGAGCCCGCCGTTCAAAACGCCGTCGGGGTTGCCGTCCTCGGAGAGATAGGTCTCGTAATAGTAGCCAGCAAGCATGCCCTCGTTGGTGGAGTAGTCGATCCTTGTGTATGTTTCGTCCTCGTCGTTGAGGCAGAAGTCGATCGAATCGTCTTCAGAGACAGCGTCCTCGGGGGTAAAGGTGAGAACGGTGTAATCGAGGGAGTAGTAGCCCTTCGTCTCGACGCCGCCCTCGGTGAGGGTCGCATAGCCGTAGCCGTCGAGGACGAGGGTATCGTTCTCGCTCAGCGCACTCGTGTACGTTGCATCGTAGCCGTCGTAGTAGAGGAAAGTCCCCTCTCCTTCGTTTACCTTATAGATGAATGCGCCGAAAATCTCGATGATGGTATCGACATCCTCGATATAGTCGAGTTCGTCGTAGTAGATATCTTCATTCCACAGGAAGAAGTATTCGTCGGTCGCCTCTTCGACGAGCTCAACAGAGCCCGCAAAGATGAATTCAAGGAAGCCCTCGTCCTCTTCGCTATAGCTGAAGAGCATGCCGACAAAGGCCAGATCCTCCGTCACGACGATCACGACGTCGCCGCCCTCTTCGCTGCCCGGGTAGGCGATCTCGTACCAGCCCGCATCGGAGAGGTCGAAGATCGTGACCGTCTCTTCGTCGGCCGTGATATCATAATAATTGTCGTAGAGGCCGTACAGGTTGGACACGCTCTCGGGAATGTTCGCATCTGCAGGGAAGCTGAACTCATAGACGAGGAGGAGACCGCTTGCAAGGTTGCGATAGCCCACTGCGATGGGCTCAGCGCCCTCGCCCGCGGGAAGGAAGTAGGCCTTGTCGAACACGTCGATATAGAGCTTGCCCTCCGCACCGCTGTAGAACACAAGGTCCTCCGTTTCACCGTCCCAAGTTTCCTCTTTAAAGGTGAAAGAGCCGTCCTCGGCCATGTCGTTGAAGTACATGCCGTCGTATTCGTCGTTGTAAAGCTCGTTGTTGCCGTAGCCGAACCATTCGCCCCATTCGACGAGGTCGTAGACAAATTCCTCATAGTCTTCGTCGTACTCGCCGTACCAGAGATCGACGGTCTCATCCGTGCAGAAATACAGGAACGCCTTGTGGTCGTCGTCTACGGGATATTCGGTGCCCTTATAGGTGAAGTTGCCCTTCACCTCGTGCACACCGGGCTCGACGTCGAAGAGCTCGGGTTTATATTCCTCAATTGTATTGTAGGTGAGGCCGTCCTCATCGGTATCCTCGCCGTAGAGATAAGTGGTGGAAACGCCATCCGACGTCGTGTAGACGATAAATTCGTTCACGCCGCTATAGGGACCGACCATGTAGATACCATAATAACTGTCATATCCGTGAATGAGCCACGCATCGTCTGCATCGATCGCATATGTACCGACGGAATCGGAATCCTCAATGGGGCCCTCCTCGGTATGTGCGCTGAAAGTTGCGCCGCCGAAGCCGTCGAGCGTGAGGACTTCTGTCCTGCGGCCGTTCTCACGGATATATTCCCCCTCGTAGCCGTCCGACTGCGCGAAGGTGCCCTTGATCGGGTGGCCGCCGACGTCCTCGTGCTGACCCTCTGTCAGCTTGACGAGGCCGAGGTCATAGAGGGTGACAATGCCGTTGCCGTTGTAGGTATAGTCGGTTTCGCCCGCTTCGCCCGTATCCTCTTCGACCGTGGCAACGCCGAAGCCGTCGAAGTGGAGCAGTGACCAGCCGCCGCCCTCGAGCTCGCCGTCATAGAGATACCAGCCCGCGATGCCGTCATCCATGCGGAAGTAGAGAATGCCCGCAACTTCGATGAGGACAAACGCCTTGGGCTGCCCGTTTGCGGGCGTGAAGATGTACTTTGCACCCTCGGCGTCAACGGAATAGGAACCGCTTTCGGCCGTTCCGTCTGCGGAGGTGTAGGTCACTTCGTCCTTGGAGACGATATCGAGCGTTGCGCCAGATTCGAGATAGTCGTCAAAGGATCTGTTGATCGTGTCGCGATAGTAATAGAACTTTTCGCCCGTGATAACGCCCTCGAGCACAAAGGCGTCCTCGCCGTCCGTCTTGAAGGTGAATGCGCCCGTCTTGGGGTCGTATGTACTGCTCTTCTTTCTGCCCTCTTCCATGCCGATACGGTCGAGGTACAAAACCCCCTCCTCCGCTTCGAGCGAATAGAGATAGTCTGTGCTCTCAAAGACGTCGGTATAGCGGGTATAGATGGGGTCTACATAGACGGAAAGCGTTGCGCTGCCCTCTGCGGGAACGGTGACCGTGTCGTCCGAATCCTCCTCGTTGAGCGTGTAGTGCTCGGGGAGATAGTCGGCGGCGGAGAATGTTTCGCCCGCATAGGCATATACCGTCTGCGCCGTGCCGCCGTCATAGACGTCGTAGTGCTCGAAATCGAGCTTATAGACTGTGATGGTGACGGGGGATTTCCATACCGCCGTGACGGTGACGTCCTCCGCGGGCATCTTGGTGTCTGCCGTGACGTCTGCGCCGTTCATCGTCCACTTGCCGAATTCGTAGCCGTCCCGTGTGGGGGCATACGCCTGCAACGCGGCGGAGAGGCTGCTGCCGTCCTCCACGGTGATGGGATCGCCCTTTTGGAGCGAACCGCCCGCAAGGTCAAACGTGACGGTGTGGGTCTTGACTTCGGGTTTGTTGCCACCCTCACCCTCGTTGCCTGTGCCCGTGCCGCCGCCATCGCCGCCGCAGGCGGCCAACGCCAAGCCGAATACGAGGCAGAGCGTTGCAAGAAGCACAAGCAGGGTCGTTTTGAACTTCTTCATACAAAAAACTCCTTCTTTTTGCATAAAAATGCATATATTGATATAAGAATGCTTTGATTATATCATATCCTATTGTAAAACACAACCGAATTGTGCCACCGAAATTCCACAATAATATAAGAAATTTTTGGAGCAGGTATAAATATAATTTATACATTAAAAAATCTCACCCAAAGATTTTATTCTTTTATACGAATATTCCCCCCCCCGCTCATGCTGTTTTTCCTCTTGCCCGCCCCCTGCGCAAGGGGGCGGGGTAGGGGTGGGGGTACGCCCTCAAACGAAGTCTGCACGGGAGCCTGTAGCGGCGTCATGCCCCCTCCCGAGGAGGGGGGGTAAGCATAACGCAGTCATGCCCCCTCCCGAGGAGGGGGGTAGGGGGGTGGGCAACGACCGCATAATGTCTGCATACGCCCCCGCGCGCTCATTCTGAGCGTAGCGAAGAACCCCATTAGACCAACGGGAGTACATAGCACCCGTCCCCTCGGCTCCCCTTGTAGGGGAGCTGTCACGGCTGCCCTTGCCGTGACTGAGGGGTTTTTGGAACCCTATCCCCCGCTGCGCGGGTACTTCCCCTACAAGGGGAAGCGAGGCGGGGACGTTCACCCTCCCCTCCCTCCGCCGTAAATTTTCGATTTTTCGGCCTAATTTTTGCGCTTCTCCCCTTGCAACCTATGGAAATTTATGCTAAAATGGAGTTTGTAATCCAAACGGAAAATTTTTCATGGAGGAATCATCAATGCAATATTCACGCGAAGTGGAAGAGATGACCTGCATTGCCAAGGGGCCGTGGCACGACCCCGCTCCCATTCCCGAAGAGGGCAAATGGGTCTGCGCAAAGCAGATCACCGACATCAGCGGCTTCACGCACGGCGTGGGCTGGTGCGCACCGCAGCAGGGCGCATGCAAGCTGACCCTCAACGTCAAAAAGGGCGTCATCGAAGAGGCCCTCGTCGAGACGATCGGCTGTTCGGGCATGACCCATTCGGCGGCCATGGCGGCGGAAATTCTGCCCCATAAGACGATACTCGAGGCTCTCAACACCGACCTCGTGTGCGACGCCATCAACACCGCCATGCGCGAACTGTTCCTGCAGATCGTGTACGGCAGAACGCAGTCGGCCTTTTCGGACGACGGGCTCGTCGTGGGCGCAGGGCTCGAGGACCTCGGCAAGGGGCTCCGTTCGCAGGTCGGCACCATGTACGGCACCGCGAAAAAGGGCGTCCGCTATCTCGAAATGGCGGAGGGCTATGTCACCCGTCTCGCCCTCGACAAGGACGATCAAGTCATCGGCTATGAATTCGTCTCGCTCGGCAAGATGACCGATTTCATCAAGAAGGGTCTCACCCCCAACGAGGCGTGGGAGAAAGCGCTCGGGCACTACGGCAGATTCACAGAGGAACAGGGTGCGGTGAAGTACATCGACCCCCGCAAGGAATAAGGAGGTGCGATATGGCTCTGTTTGAAGGTTATGAAAGAAGGATCGAAAAGATCAATGCAACGTTGAAGGAATACGGCATCTCCTCCGTTGAGGAATGCAGGGAGATCTGCCTAAGTAAGGGCGTGGACTGCGACAAGCTCGTCCGCGGCACCCAGCCCATCTGCTTTGAAAATGCCGTCTGGGCATACACCGTCGGCGCGGCCATCGCCATCAAGAAGGGCTGCACGAAAGCTGCAGATGCGGCTGCCGCCATCGGCATCGGGCTCCAGTCCTTCTGCATCCCCGGTTCCGTTGCGGAGAACCGCAAAGTAGGCCTCGGCCACGGAAATTTGGGCAAGATGCTCCTCTCCGAGGAGACGGAATGCTTCTGCTTCCTCGCAGGCCACGAGAGCTTTGCGGCGGCAGAGGGCGCCATCTCCATCGCGATGAACGCCAATAAAGTCAGGCAGAAACCCCTCCGCGTCATTCTGAACGGGCTCGGCAAGGACGCCGCGTTCATCATCTCCCGCATCAACGGGTTCACCTATTGCGAGACGGTGTTCGACCCGTACACCGAGACGGTCAAAGTGACGAAGCGCATCCCGTATTCCGACGGTCCCCGCGCGAAGGTCAACTGCTACGGCGCGGACAACGTGCCCGAGGGCGTCGCCATCATGAAACTCGAACACGTCGGCGTGTCCATCACGGGCAACTCGACCAACCCCACGAGATTCCAGCACCCCGTTGCGGGCACCTATAAGAAGTGGTGCAACGAGAACGGCGTGAAGTACTTCTCCGTCGCAAGTGGCGGCGGCACGGGCAGGACCCTTCACCCCGACAACATGGCGGCGGGCCCCTCGAGCTACGGCATGACGGACACGATGGGCAGAATGCACTCCGACGCGCAGTTTGCGGGCTCCTCTTCCGTCCCCGCGCACGTCGAGATGATGGGCCTCATCGGCATGGGCAACAACCCCATGGTCGGCGCCACCGTCGCCGTCGCCGTTGCCGTGCAGGAAGGCATGAACAAGTAAAAATCTCACACTTATGTGCGAAAAAAGAACGTCTCCCCTGAGACGTTCTTTTTAAATTTAAAATTAAAAATTAAAAATTTAAAATTGTGGCGGGGCATAATCAGAACGACAACCCCTCAGTCACGCAAGGACAGCGTGACAGCTCCCCTACAAGGGGAGCCAAGAGGGGCGCCACCCTGCCGCCCGCTCATCCTGAGCGCAGCGAAGGATCCCATTAAACCAACAGAAGCCTGTGCCCGCCCTCATCCCGCCCCGCGCGCGTTCTATTTGTGTCTAAGCGCGGCACGAGCGCCGTCCTTGGCGCGAAGTTAGAATCTCGCGGGGCGCATAAAGACTGCGGTCGTTGCCCACCCCCCTACCCCCCTCCTCAGGAGGGGGCATGACTACATTTGGGCTCCTCGGGGGGGACGCGGCTCCATTCCGCTCCCCTTCTCAGCACGACGCCGCCACGGGCCCCTGTTTTCCCGCCCCTGCCGCCGTAACGGGTGGGGCAATGTTCAATCCTCGTGCGCCCTGATCCAAGCGAGGAGCGCTTCATATTTCATCTCGCTCCTCGCAAGGGAGAGGCCTATCTCGACGAGCTCCTCATCGTTCACTTCGAAAGAAATGCCATTCACCTCGAGAAACGTCAGAAGCACATAGACGCCGATGCGCTTGTTCCCGTCCACAAAG
Source organism: uncultured Clostridia bacterium (assembly GCA_947629345.1). GTDB lineage: Bacteria > Bacillota > Clostridia > Christensenellales > Borkfalkiaceae > Gallimonas. Next base: position 4,066 of record CANRDK010000053.1, on the reverse strand, counting down.
GCATGGTTGGAGATGAGTCCTGCGCAGAGCCGCGCCGCCTTTTCTTCCTTTGTAGGAAACAGCTCCTTGCCGTCAAACGTGGCGTAGGGGGCCTCGAGAGCAGATTCCAGCAGGCCGACGTCGCGGATCCCGTCCTCACCGCCCGTCTCTTCAATGAGCAAACGGTGCAGGAGCATTACCTTTTCCTTGCTGAATTTGATCATTTTGCAAGCTCCTCAAATGCCTTGCGATGCTTCTCCAAAACGCGCTTTGCCACCACGTCGATTTTTTCATCGTCCGAGAAGTCGATCGCGGGATTATCCTGAAGATTTATGAGCATATAGCGCGGTTTGTTGTTCTTGAAAATGACGACGCTACCCTCTCTGTCAGCGATCCGCGTCGCCCGCGAAAAATTTTGATTTGCCTCAGTTATGGAAAGAACCTGGTTTGTATTGATCAACATAGTATCACCTCAATTTTATTATAGCAGAATTATAGCTAAAAATCAACCTATTTTTGTAATTTAAAAGGACTTCTTGAAATGAAGTCCCTAAATTTCATGAGATTCTTCGGTCGCTAACGCTCCCTCAGAATGAGCGGTCGGTGCGTCACCCAGCCCCGCGTCTCCTCGTCCCGCCGTTTTGATTGCGTCGCTTTGCCATACCAATTCAAAAGTCAGACAAAAATTCAGCGCAGGTCAGGATCTTTGGGTGCTCGAGCTTTGCGGAGAGAAAATCATTGTCGCCCGTAATAACAGCGTCAACGTTTGCTACGATCGCCGCACGGAGCAGCGGTCTATCGTCTGCGTCACGGATGAGCGTTTCGCTCTCCTGTTCCTCAGTGGGAACGGGGATCAGCTCCATCGTCAGGAGCGCAAGGGCGAGGAAAGATTCAAGCGCGGGGATCTTTGTCGGGAATTTGCGGTTGAAGATCCGCCGCATTTCGTCAATGTTTTGCTCGCAGATGACCCCTTGGTTGGGAGCCGTCACTGCCTTGAGAAAAGCTTTAAAGGGCGTTCCGTTCGGATTCAATGCGGCAGAAATGAGAACGTTAGAGTCGATCAGCACTCTCATCGTCTTCGCCTCTCCGCATCTCGGTGACCATCTTCGCCACTTCTTCCTCGGAAGGGGCATTTTCAACGCCCTGCATCTGCGCTTGGAACATCTGCATTGCAAAGACAGCTGAATTGACGATACGGACGTTGCCGTTCTCCACGACAAAAGAAATGCGGTCGCCGCAATCTACACCGAGAATGGTACGAATATCCTTTGGGATCGTGACCTGTCCCTTCGCCATCACTTTGGCATTGTCGATAAAAGCGGGTTGAGCCATAGAAGTTTTCCTCCTTGTAGGAATGGAAAGTAGGGAATTCCCTACTTCTATTATACCCGATTTTCGGAAAATGTCAACACTCTATCAAAATCTTTTCAAATGGGGAGCGGCCATTGTGCGTCTTGCTTCCGTAGGTTCAATGGGATTCTTCGCTACGCTCAGAATGAGCGCGCGCGGGGCACCATGACGCGATCGGAAAAACGACGTTTTTGCCGCTTTAATAGACAATATGTTCGATTTTTTCCTTGTGGGAGTAGCGGTAGAAGATCGCCTTGCGGCCGATGACGGCGACGACTTCGGCATGCAGAAGCTCTGCAATGTTGGCGGCGAGATTCTCCCCGTCCTCCCCCGCGGCGGGCAGAAGAGTCGCCTTGATGAGCTCCCGCGCTTCCAAGGCATTGGAGAGGCTCTCGATGAGGTTTTCGGAAATGCCCTCCTTGCCGACCTGCCCGATCGGCTTCATCGTACTCGCCATCGACTTTAAATTTGCACGTTGTTTGGATGTAAACATGATTTTTCTCCTTGTTAGGTTTACTGGCGGTTGCATAAGGCTTCACCCCTAAGGGGGGAAGGCTTGCGGGTTCCTACACATACTCAAATTCCACGTCGCCGACGATGACGGTGGAACCTGCGGTGCAGCCCATTTTTTCGAGTTCCTTAAAGACGCCGCGCAGTTTCAAGACCCGCTGGAAATAGTTCATGCTGTCGGGATTGTTCAACACGACGTTACGGCAGAGCATATCGACGAGCCCGCCCACGACGACATACGCCCCGTTTTCGTCCACAAAGATCTCAAACTGCGTGTTGTCGGCCTCCTCGAAGATGATCTCGTCCGCGGGGATCCTCTCGGCGGGCGGAAGGGTCTCAAGCTTCTCGAAAAGCGCCCTCACCACCTCCTCCGTTCCCTCGCTCTTGAGCGCTGAAATCGCATATATGTTGTATTTTTTTCCGTATTTCCGCTTGAACCGTTTGAGATTTTCCTCCGCGCCGAAGCAGTCGCACTTGTTGAGCGCAACGATCTGCGGAAGGTCGGCGAGCTTCTCCGAGTAGGACCTGAGCTCCCCATTGATGGTCTCAAAATCTTGCAGCGGGTCCCTGCCCTCCATGCCCGAGATATCGACGACGTGGAGAATGAGCCGCGTGCGTTCGATGTGTCTTAGGAAGTCATGGCCGAGCCCTGCGCCCTCTGCAGCTCCCTCGATGAGGCCGGGGATATCGGCGGCGACAAAACTCTCATCGTAGTACTTCACGACCCCCAAATTGGGAGAGAGGGTGGTGAAGTGGTAATCGGCGATCTTGGGCCGTGCCGCGGAGATCTTGGAAAGCAGCGTGCTCTTTCCCACATTGGGGAACCCGACGAGGCCGACGTCTGCAATGACTTTCATCTCCAAAATGAGCTCGTGCGGCTTGACGCTCACCCCTCTCTGGGCGAAATTGGGGGCATGGCGGCGGGCGGTGGTGAAGCGCACGTTGCCCTTTCCGCCCCTTCCTCCCTCAAAGAGCAAAATCTTTTCGCCGTCCTCATAGACGTCGCAGATGATCTTATTTGTCTCGGCGTCGCGCACTAAGGTGCCGCAGGGGACCTTGATGACGACGTCCTCGCCGCGCTTGCCGAAGCACTGGTTGGTGCCCCCGCGCTCGCCGTTTCCCGCGGCATATTTGCGGGTGAAGCGGAAGGGCAGGAGGTCATTCATGTCCTTATCGCCGAGGACATAGACATTTCCCCCGTCCCCGCCGTCTCCTCCATCGGGACCGCAGGCGGGCTTGCCCTTGTAGGCCTTGAAGGAGTTCATGCCGTCTCCCCCATCCCCCGCCTTGACGGAAATTTTCACTTTATCTGTAAATCCATAACTTGCCATACCTATAGTATAGCAGAATTTTCGGGGATTGGCAATCTTTTTTCGGCAGAACGCTTGACAAGTGTCCTTGGCAGTGATACAATTCTTTCTGCCAAGTGAACTTGGCATTTAGGAGGATATATGGAAGAGGAAAACAGGGAGACGGCCGAAATAAACGAAACGCAGCTCTCTCCCGAGGAAATTGTGGCGCGGGCGAAGAGGGAGAACGAGAAGCTCGGCGATGAGCGTCAGCGCGGACGCATGGCGTAGGGCAACTATGCGGGTTTCATTGCGTCGACCCTCGCCGCAGTCATCGTTTTGCTCGTTGAGGTGTGTGTCGGTGACCGTCTCCCCACGGAAATTTACGTGATCCTATTTTCTGGGATCGCCGCGCAGAACATCGCACAGGCGTGCGTCTGCGCCAAAAAATTGCGTGCGGTCTCTATTGTGACTTCCGTCCTCATCACGGCGGGCGTCGCGATCTTTTGGGTGATGTGGATCTTGGAACTGTGCGGGGTGAATCTCTGATATGGACGAAAAACTTGTTCTGCACAATCGCCTGAAGGAGATACGGGCGGAAAAGAATTTGTCGCAGGGGGAACTCGCCGCGCTCGTGGGGGTCTCGCGCAACACCATCAGCTCCATCGAGACGGGACAGTACTGCCCGACGGCCAAACTCGCGCTCGTCCTCTCCGTCGCCCTCGGCAAAAAATTTGAAGATATCTTCTATTTTTGAGGGGTGTTGCTCCCGTTGATCTAATGGGATCCTTCCCCTTCGCTGTGCTCAGGGTCAGGATGAGCGCGCGGGGGGGCACGGGGTCCGTCCTCATCCCGAGCAACGCGAAGCATCCCGTTGAACGCACGGGGGTCCATGCGCTCATGCTGAGCGTCAGCGAAGCATCCCGTTGAACGCACGG
>CANRDK010000052.1 GCA_947629345.1 uncultured Clostridia bacterium | reverse complement strand
TACCCACCCCCCCCTACCCCCCTCCTCGGGAGGGGGCAAGAACAATCGGGCTCCTCGGGAAGTATGAGTCAGAACTCGTTACCCACCCCCCTACCCCCCTCCTCGGGAGGGGGCAAGGATAATCGGGCTCCTCGGGAGGGCGGGGAGCAGAATGACGCGCGGGGCTGCCACCGTGTATGCCCCCCTCTGCACTCACAACAACAAAAAACAACCTTTCCGAAGAAAGGTTGTTTTTTTGAGCTATTGAGCTGTTATGCCGTTATGCGTTCTGCTTGTCGGGAAGAATAGCTTCCAGAGAGGTAGCAGCTGCGGCGTCCTCTGCGGTGGAGTAGAACTTGATAGATTTAATTTCGATCCACGTATTAGAGGTAGCGGTGGCTGTCAAATTCATGACGAGCTCGAAATAGCAATCCGTCCAATCGCCATCGGCCGTAATGGTGACAGTGCCGTCCTTTGTGTAGGTAACGTCCTTCGAAGCGACAACCTCTGCGCCGGCAACACTGGGATCGGACTTATAAACTTTGAGTGTAATGCTGTTGACGGTGATAGCGGTTTTTGACATTGTACCGAATTCGATCACAACTCTCATGACCTTGCCCGTAATGGCGCCCTGAGCCGTGATCTTGCGCTCTGCGGCAGTGCAATTTGAAGATTTGCCGCCGAAACGCCAATAATCAACGTCGTAGTCACCCGTTCCTGTCTGTGTGTTACCCATGACGGTCCAAGTGATATCGCCTACGGTAGCGGTAGCTGTGCCGGCATACGAATTGCTGGAACCTTTGACCGTGGCATCAAGGGTGTAGAGGAGACCCTCCGTGGGCTGTTCGCTGCCGCCGCCGGTGCCGGGGGTGGGATCATCGCCGCCGCCGGGAGTGGTGCTTGCCGCCTCGTAATGAATGACAACGGGATTGCTTCCTGTGAAATTCATCTCTTTGGAGAGCGTGACGGCGTTGTCGTACAGGTTATCGACCTGACTCTGGTAGTAGTTTGCGCCGAGGTAGCGGGTCTCATCGGTATATTCTGCGTAGAATGTGCTGTACTCGGTGCTCCACTTCCACTCGATAGCGTCGGAGCTCGGGGAATCCACAAGGCGCATATTCTTGTAGGTACCGTTGAGATATGCTTCGAGATACTGATCGCCGATCTTCAAGGTGTACTTGCTGTTTTCGTAAATGACCGTCAAAACAGCAACTGTTGTATCCTCATGAGATACCGTCAAACCACCTTTGTTGTTGATCGCGCCCGTGACATACCAAACGAGGTTGTTGGTTTCATCTCTCAGGACAATGTTGTAATTGCCTGCTGCGAGAGGTGTGCCGGGGGTAGGTTCATCTCCGCCGGGGGTGGGATCGACGGGAGTGATCGTGCCTTTATAGGTGCCGATCTTGCCAACATATTCATTATCGTTTGCGATGAAGGAGATCTTGGCGGAGTTGAACGTCCTAAAATCGCCGTACGTTCCCATGAAGTAGGTCTCACCACCCTCTTCCATTGTGAACACGGAGTATTCGGTGTTCCACTTCCAAACTTTGCCCTCAGTCTGCGCGTCTTTAAGCATAATGTTGACAAAGGTCTTGCCCTGCGAATTAGGCTCAGAGGTCTCAAATTCGATATACTTGCCGTTGGTCACGAGCGTCCAACCATCGCCGGAAGCCGCAAGAGTCACCTTGGTTGCTTTCGAAATCTCGGTGGTCGTTCCGAGATAGTTGCCGTCTTTCACGCCCGTGGAGTAGTACCACTCTCCTTTGACATCCATGGCGAGATAGTACTCGCTGCCGGCAGCGGGAGCGGTGATGGGCTCAAAGCCCTGTCCTTCGACCTGTGCGGCCTTGATGGTGATCTCGACGTCTGCCTTGACGACAGCCTGGCCGACGGTGACTTCGATCTGAAGGGTCACTTTCGTGTCTGCTGCGGGAAGGGTCGCCGCGACCTTGAGTTTGTTTGCTGTGATCGTAACGTAGTCGCTTCCGCCCTTGACGGTCCATTCGACGGTTGCATCGTAGTTGTTTGCGGTGGGAAGATCGAACTCTTCGCCTGCCGTCTTAAAGGTGGTCTGGGAGAGAGTCTTGAGCGCGTTGAGCACATTCTGTGCCTTGGTCTCATCGGAAACCTCGCTCGCGGAGACCATGGTGCCGAAACGGGAAGGATGCTGCGTCACGTCGAGATTTGCCGCGTTGGAGCCGGTAATATACTTGATATCGCTCGGGCTCATCGTCGTGTAATCCGAATTGTCGCGCATGCCGATATAGAAGTAAGCCGTTGCAGGGGTTACGCTATCTTCGGTTGCGACAGGCTTCTGTTTGAAGATCTTGATCTCATTATCCCATTCCCAAACAGCATTTTCTGTCGGCGTTGCGACGAGACGGAGACTATAGGACACGCCGTTGTTGTTGTTCGCATAGGGATTGACTTCAAGATACTGCGTACCCATCTTGATGTACCATTCGGTGTCGCTCTTCTTTGCGATCGTGAGCTTGACAGCCGCCGATACATCTTCTGTGGTGGCGATATAGTTACCATCCAATTCAAGTTTGGAAGCATAGAGTCTTGTGCCCTTGTGCATTGCGGCATAGAGATAGTCGCCTTCTGCGGGAGCATCGAGAGCTTGGAACACTTCGTCGGGAGCCTTTTGGACCTTGAAGGAAATTTCGGCCGTTTCGGTCTTTCCGCCAAGTTCAATGGTGGCAACGATCGTGACGGTGGTGTCGGCATCGGGAAGTTCATTCACTGCGATACCGCCGTTGCTGGCATGCGGGAGAACCGCTCTTGGGAGCCCAAGTGACGGTGGCGCCGAGGTCTTCGAATGCGGGAATGGTGACAGCGCCCGTCTTTTTGACGTCGTCGATGGTGAGCTTTTCGATGGTTTCCTTCACCTGCGCGAGAAGGTCCTCATTGGACATCTTCCAGTTGCGGATATTGAAGAAGGAATAGCCCTCGTAGTCGCCGATCTTGTAGGTGACTTCGATATCGTAGTTCTTTTCGGAATCGACAGGGGCGACTGTGATCTTGCCGTCCGCTGCAATGGTGACAGTGACGTTCTTGAGGTCCTGTCCTGCAACTCTGTAGGAGATGGTGACGCCGTCCACATTGGTGGGCATTTCAACCGTCTTTTCTGCCGTGATCATAGCATCAAAGTTGGCCTTGACCTTATCTGCGACCTGCGCGACTGCGGCCTTGATCTTTGCGCCGTCCGTATTGGTTCCCTCTGCATCGACCTTTTGAATGTCGCTTGCGAGGACGGGCTGGAGCTGGAAGCCGTTGTAGTTGCCGAGAAGGCCTGTCACGTTGACGTATTCACCGACCTTGAGGGTATTCAACAGGGTGACGAATGCGGCGCCCTCTGCATCGGTACGGGAAACGTACTTGGAGAGGCGGACGGCAATGGTGACGTCGCCGCGCTGCAGGGTGAAAATGTTGGCGTTGGTGGTCTGATCGATCTTTTCGGGAACGGGCTCGATGGATGCGATCTTCCAGCCGGAGAGGCTGACGAGCGTGCTCTCGTGCCAGATCATGGAAGGAACGTTGGAGAGCAGGTCGGTGTCGAGCGCATAGATATGATCTCTGGGGTCAATGGGATCTTTGCCGTCCAACGTGGCGGTGCCGCCGCTGTTGTTTTCCCAAAGGCCGTTGTAGTTCTTGGTGGTGTCGCCGCTGACGGTGACGTGTGCACCTTCGACATACTTATCGACCTTCGACTTGTCGATCTTGACGCGGTAGCAATAGTAGCCGCTGCAGAAGTCGTCGTCGATCATGTAGAAGGTGGCGTTGCCGTAGCTCTCGGAGGCTTCCGTCACATGGACGATATAGCCGCTGAGTTCGAGAGGATACCCTTCCACGGAGTAGATCTTGTTGACGGTCTGCCTGTGGTCGAGGGCGGGAGCAACGGAGAACGCATAGGTCGCGGGAGCGGATTCTTCGCCATAGGTGAATGTCGCCTTGATCTTGACGTCCTTGATCTCTTCGGCGGGAGTGACGACCACGCCGTTCTTCGCCTCGTTGAGCGCGATATATTCGCTGTACTGCTCGTCGATCGACCAAGCGATCGTAGCCGTTTTCCCTTGGAAGGTGAAGGAGGTATCGAGATCGAAATCGCTGCTGATGCTCTTCTTCAACTGAGGGAAGCTGTAGTTATCGATGAAGGTGTAGACGCTGAAGCCGTCAACACGGACAGTGAAGTCCTTGGAGGATCCGCCCGCGGAGATGGTCAGCGTGACGTCGGTCACCTCGTCCTGCAGGGTGACTTTTGCAGTGTACTGGTCGCCGCTATCCACGATCTCGATCGCGGCGGTGTTGCTCGACGCCCACTTCACTTCGACGGCATTGTCCTGTCCGATGTACTTCGGAAGCGAGAAATCCTCATCTACCAAAGTCTGGTTCTGCGGAAGGATGTACATATCAATGGCATCCTTCTGGGATACACCGCCGCCGCACGCCACTGCGCCGATGAGGCAGGCGATCATTGCCATCAGCATCAGCACGAGGAGCGTCAGTCTTTTCTTACTTCTCATATGATATCTCCTTTGATTTATTTGATCGAAATTTTGTTGACATCGGTCACGGTAACTTTGCCTGAGGCCGCTTCAAATTGGTAACAAGACGTAATGGTAAGTTTGGAGCCGACTTTGATGCTGTCGTATCCTTCGGGCACGGTCACGGTGAAGGTGAACGATTCGGTCTCGCCGTCCTCATCGGGGATGGGAGCCGTTCCCTCGAAGGTGAGCGTGGTCCCGCTGAGGTCGACTGAGGTGACCGTGACGTCGCCGTAGCCGTTGGGGGAATTGAGATTGTTTGAATTGAAGGAGAGGCAATAGCCGATCTGGGCGGTCCATGTCTCATCCTCGTTGCCCTTGGCGGTGTTGTTGAGCGTGACGCCCGAGATCTGCCAATTTCCGTCGTACTTCTGCAGCGTCCCGACGATGTGATAGAGGTTGCCGATCCGCATGGCCGACGTGGCAGTGGTGTACCCTGCGAAGAGGGTCATCTCGTAGACCTTGTTCGTCTCCTCGTCGTACTGCGCGATCTTGAATGTGACAGAGCCCGTGGAGGAGGTACGCTTTTCGGTGACATAGGCCATGAGGCGGACCTTGCTGTTCTCGGCAAAGTTCTCGGGATGCTCCGAGAAATCTCTGAGCGAGAAATCCTTCGGGTGCGTGTCGTACAGCGGGTCGTCGAGGTCGGAGAAGAGGCGCAGTTTGATGCTGCGGGCAAACTCCTCTGCCTTTTGGAAATAGGAATAGTAGGAACTGCTCGCGCTCTCCTTGTTGAGAGAGTAGCCGTTCTCCACAAGCTCGAGGTTGAGGAGCTTGAGGTCCTTGTCCTCCGCCGTCTTGTACCAAACGTAGCAAAGATAGCGTCCGCTCCCCGTGGAGTCCTTATCGGGGGGATTCCCCTTTTTGGCGGATTCGATGACGATCGTCGTCGCCGCGTGGAGGCGTTCGTTGGTGAAGACGCTCGCGGCCTTCCCCCACTTTTCGACGCCCGCCGTGCTCTCGGGCGTATCGACGCCCTGATAGCGGACGGTGACGGAGTCGCCGCTCGTCTTTAAGCCGAAGTAGGTCGTATCGCCGTCCGTCGTTTCGCCGGGGATAGGCGCAACGGCCTCTTCGATCCCGCCGCCGCCCTCCTTGAAGAGGGTCTTGCCGTCATAGGTGTTAGAAAGTTTTAAGGTCTTGGTGATGTCGTCGAAGTGCTCGGTGTTGTCGGCGATCTTATCTCCGCCGCAGGCCGCAAGGGCGAAACACAGGCCGAGCACGGCCGTCACGCAGACTGCAAATAGTTTTTTCATTTTTGCTTGCAATTATTTGCCTCCGCAGTCCTTATATGCCTTGCGAAGCGCTTCGGCGGGCTCCATGCCGTTCAGGAAGATACGTTCCATGACAGTACCGACGCAGCTGCGGGCCGTAGAGGAGCCGATGAATGCGGGAGAGACAAAGAAACGATCGCTGAGCTCGACCGCGGCATTGGCTGCCTTGGCGACGACGAGCTGTTTGCCCTCGAGCTTACCGCCATTATCGGGGTCTTTGCCTTCGAGGAAGGTCTTGTAGGAGGCGACATCATAGACGTCTGTACGCATGGGGTTGTAGCCGCTGGCCTTTGCGAACTGTGCCTGGAACTCAACGTCGAGGAGCTCTTTGACGAACTGGAAGGTCATGATCTCCTTTTCGGAGGGATTGGTCACGCCGTGGCCGCCCGTGAGCATGACGAGGGAAGGTCCTTGGCTGATGCACTGGTTGTGCTCCTCATCGACACCGGGGATGGGAGCGACGTCGGTCACAAACCCTGTGCCCGCCTGGTTGCTCGCGCCGCCCGAGGAACCGATACAGAACACGAGGCCGTTGTTTTCGGGGCCCTTCACGAAGAGAGAGCTCGTGTAAGCGCCCTCATAGGTCGCCTGCGTGATGATATAGCCCTTGTTGTAATAATCGGCAACCTTCTGGAGCCATGCGGCCGCATTCTCGTTGTTGAAGAGGAAGTGCTGGCTGTCGTCTGCGCTGGTGTATCCGAAGCCGAGCTGTTCGGCCATCGTGATGAACCAGTTCGCGTCGCTGTCGTAGCCGAGAGGCGTGCAGGTGGGCCACTCTTGCTTTGCCTTTTCGCAAATGCTCCAGAGTTCATCCCACGTTGTGGGAACTTCAACGCCGAGCGTCTTGAGCGCGTTGGGATTGTAATAGAGGAGCTCTGTCGATTTGACGAAGGGAAGGGTGAGAAGCGCATCGTCGTCATACCCCGCAGCCTTGTGGCCGCCGAAGTTCTTTGCCTTGCCCTCTTCGAAGTACCCGGGGATGAACTTGGAGACATCCTCGTCGGTGAAGCCGATCCTGTCGATCGTCTTGGTGGTTTCGCCTACGGTATAGGTGTAGGAATTGGCATTTTTGAGGTAGTTGTTCATATCGACGACCGTACCGGTGTCGAGATACTGGGCAACGTGGTCAGCATAGCAATAGGCAAGGTCGGGCTGGAGACCTGCCGTGAGGTCGCCGCGGACTTTGCTGAGGACCTCGTCGTAGCCGCCGGGCTGGGAATGCTCGACCTTCCAGCCGGGATACTTGGCTTCGAAGGACGCGATCGCATTCTGGGTCACTTTGGAGAGGTCGTCGCCCTGTGAGGAATAGAATACGATCGTGTGATCGTAATCGCTTTCCCCGCCGCAAGCCGCAAAGGCGACGCATCCCGTGACTGCAATACAAGTTGCCAACGCCACTGTCAAAAGTTTCTTCATTGTTTTCTCCTTGTTTTTTATTTTATCTCCGACGTGCCCGTTAAGACACGAAAGAAATCATAGAATTTGGGGGATCAACCCTTGGTGCCGCTCTTCGACACGCCGCGCATGATATACTTGCGGCAGAAGATGAAGAGGATGAGAAGAGGCAAACTGACCATGCAGACCGCAGCCATCTTCAGCGTATCGAGAGGCGTCGTGCCGTAGTCGCTGCCGTTGCCGGAGGGGTAGAGGCAGAAGCCGTCGGGCTGGACCCTGTCCACGAATCCGCCCGTAACCCAGTTGGTGATCATCTGCCACTGCTGCATGTTGACGAGACGGGGCCAGATGTAGCTGTTCCATGTCCCGATGAACCTGAGCAGGGTGATGGAGATGAGGGTGGGCGCTGTGAGCGGGATCATGACCTTGAGAAGGTACCCCATGTCGCTCAGGCCGTCGATCTTCGCCGCCTGATAGAGCGAATTGGGGATCTGCATGAAGTTGTTCCTCAAGAGATAGATATAGTACACGCTCACGAGGAACGGGAGGATGAGAACGGTGTACGAGTTCGTCATCTGCAGTTTCGCCACCGTAATGTAATTGGATGCGGTGAAGAGTTCGCCGGGGATCATCATCGTCGCCAGCATGACGGCAAAGAGGATATTCTTGCCCTTGAACTCCATCCGTGCAAACGCATACGCCGTGATGACGATGATCACGAGCCCCAAGAAGGTGGACAGGATCCCGACGATGAGCGTATTCGCGAGAATGCGCCCGAAGGTCGCGCTCGTGCTCGACGCCGAAGTCACCTGATGGAAGATCATCCAATAGTTTTTCCACTGGAAGGTGTGCGGGAAGAAGGTGGGAACGGATTCACGGAACTCCTCCTCCACCTTCAGCGACGAAATGATCATCCAATAGAAGGGCAGGAAAGCCAGCACGGCGCAGATCGTCAGGAAAATATAGACCAAGACATTCTTGACGATATGTTTGATTTTTTCTCTCTTTTGTACCTTTTCGGCGTCAAATCCTTCGTCGCCCGCGGAGAGGTCCCACTTTCCGACGACGGCTTCGCCCGATTTTTTATTTTTCGCCATATGCTCTCCCTCCTTACCTGTACGTCGTTCGCTTCTTTGTGATCTTGTTGTTGATGAAGGTGATGATCATGATGATCACAAAGAGCATCAACGAACCGGCAAACGCATAGCCCATCTGCCCGAGTTCGATATAGTTATACAGATATCCGACCATGGTGCCCATCTCGTACGCCTGCCCCATCGTCTCGCCGAACAGGCCCACGACGGCCGAGTATTGCTTCATGCCGCCCATGATGCCCGTCACGAGAAGATAGCTGATCTGGGGCATGATCATCGGCGCCGTGATCTTCCAGAGCACCGTCCAGCGGCTGGCGCCGTCCACCTTTGCGGCATCGTAGTACTGCTTGTTGATGGACTGCATCGCGCTGAACAGGATGAGGATCTTGAAGGGAAGGCCCGACCAGACCTCGTAGATGATGGTGACGATGTATTTTGCCCACGGGATCGTGAGAGAGCCGATCGTCCATACCTCCTGACCGCCTGCGATCCAATCGATGGGACGGATCCCGAACCAGCCGAGAACGATATTGACGATACCTACCGTCTCTGTATAGCTCTTAGTTCCGATGATCTTGAAGAAGGTCGCAAACACGGCGCCCATGGCGAGCGCGTTGGTGAGGTAAGGCAGGAAAAGAATGGTCTGATATGCCTTTTGGATGCGCTTGATGGAATTGAGGGCCACGCTGATGAGAAGGGCGAGAAGCGTTGACAGCGGGACCGAAATAAAGGTCAGCACCAGCGTATTCACGAGACACTGGACGAAGTTTGCGCCGCCCGTGCCCGTATCGCCCGTTAAAACGTGGACGAAGTTATCGAAACCCCATCCCTTGAAGGCGCCCGTCGTGCTCGAATAATCGATCTTGAAGGAATTGACGAACGCCGCGATGATGGGATAGAAGGTGAATACTGCCATTAAGATGAGCGCGGGGGCCACGAACAGCCAGCCGCTCTGCGACTTGAGCCCGCGGCGGAACTTTTCGCCCTTGCTGAGCTCGGGCCCGCTGTAGGCATATTCGTCCTTGGGCTTCTTTTTGAAGAAGTCCTTGATGGCCCGTCCCTTATCCACGAACCAGCCCTTGATCCGTGAACCCAAATTGATGAAATACTGCACAAAGCGGTTGTGCTTTTTCTTCGGCGCTTCGGGCTGCGGCTCGGGTTGTACTTCGGGTTGCGGTTCGGCTTCGATCATGTCTTTCTCGATTTCCGTCATATCAACCTCTCCTTCGTTTCGGGATCGAACAAGAGCGCACTGCCCGCTTTTACGGCAAATTTCAGTTCGTCAGCCTCCTGCGGCTGTACGCCCTGAAGATTGCAGCGGACAACGGGATTCACGGAATCCGCATGCGTTCCGCAGACCGCAACGGTCTTTCCGTTATTTTCCATACGGTCGATCTTGAGGGTGAGCGGGCCCTCCTCGGCAAGGACAAAGGAATCGGAACCGAGCCCGACCAATACCTCGCGGTCCTCGAGGGAGCTCTCTGCGATCGCTTCCCCGCCGATGAGGAGCTTGCCGCCCTCGATTTTTCCATGAAATACGTTGACGGGGTCTCTGAGCCGTTCCTCCGTCGCGGCGTCGAAGAGGAGCATCTTGTTGGGCTTGATCTTGAACTTCAGCTCCTCGGCGTCGGGGAGAAGAACGTCGCTGTCGATGATGCAGCGCACCGTCGGCTTCGTGGAGGCCTCGTGGGTGGAGACGACCGATTTGTCCCTGCCCATGACCTCGATATGGTCCACCTTGAGGGTGAGTTCCCCGTTAGGGTCGTAGATAAATCCCTCGGGACGGATGCCGACATAGATCTCGCGGTCGTCAAAGGCGGAGCAAGCCTTGTCCTTGCCGAAAGGAGCGTCCGAAATGACTTCGTCGCCGATGTATACCTTTCCGTCCTTGAGCTGCCCCTTGAAAATATTGATGGGCGGCGTGCCGAGGAAATTCGCCACGAACAGATTGTTGGGATCGTCGTAGATATTCTGCGGGGCGCCGATCTGCTGGACGATGCCAAGTTTCATGACGACCATGGTATCGCAGATGCTCATCGCCTCCTCTTGGTCGTGGGTGACGAACACCGTCGTGATCCCCGTCGTGCGCTGGATGCGCTTGATCTCCTCGCGCGTTTGAAGCCTCAGGCGGGCGTCGAGGTTGGAGAGCGGTTCATCGAGAAGGAGGACATTGGGCATCTTTACGAGGGCGCGGGCGATGGCGACGCGCTGTTGCTGGCCGCCCGAGAGTTCGTTCGGCTTGCGGGACATGAGATCCTCGATCTGCACGAGCCTTGCCGCATCGAGCGCGCGGGCATTGCCCTCTTCCTTCTTGATGCGCATATTGTCGAGCGGGAAGCGGATGTTCTGCTCCACCGTCATATGCGGATAGAGGGCGTAGTTCTGGAACACGAGCCCGACGCCGCGCTTTTCGGCAGCGAGCGTTGTGACGTCCTGATCGTCGAACAGGATCTTGCCTGAGGAAGGGCTCTCGAGCCCGCTCAGCATAAAGAGCGTGGTCGATTTACCGCAACCTGACGGGCCGAGAAGGCCCACGAGTTCACCCGAGGGGATCTCGATGTTCATGTCCTCCACGGCGTGAACGGCTTCGCCGCCTCTCGTGCGGCTTGGAAAGATCTTCGTTAAGTGCTGAATTGAAATCCTCATAGGCGTTATTCCTCGCGCTTTACAATTTTTATTAAAATTTCCTTCTGATAGCCTTCGGCCACCAGATTATCAGGCAGATTCACGGGGCCGTACCCCCTGTCGATATCGATGAACGGGTTGACATACACGCCCGCTTTCATGCGGAGCGTTGCCGTATATTCCTCTGACTTCAACAGCGTGAACAGGAATTCCTCCCCCGCTGCCGACATATATTTGATCCCGACGCTGCCGTTGAACTCGGGCACAGCGGAAAGATCGAGCTTGATCGTCACCATGCTGTAATAGTCGTGCCCGTAAAAGTCCTCATTGGTGACTTTTTTCTCCTTGCGGGGGATCTTGCATACTTTGAAGAGGAACCACTTGAAGAACTTGATGATGAAGTGCGTTCCGAGCAGGAAGTCTGCAATAATATAGATCGCAACGAAGTAGATGATGATAAAGGGAATGGCCTTTTTGTTGGCACGGCCGTTGACTTCGTCCACCGCCGCCCTGTATGCCTCGGATTCGGCCGTGAGCGTACATCCCTCCGTCCCTTCGATCTTCTCCGCAACGGCCCGCACATAGGTGTTGCGCTGTTCGTTGAGCGCCGTCCGCTCGGCGTCTGTGATCCCCTCGCGGTCCAATCCCGCAACGAGAGCGTTGTATTCCTCCAAATCGCCGAAACAGTCGAAAAGTGCAGTCGAAAACCCAAATTCCCTCTCTGCTTCCGCTGTGAAGACCGCATTGCCCGTGTTGTCGGTAAAGACAAGTTTTTTGATGGAATCCACGTCGCTCTCGCGGATATCGAGGACGATAAATCCGCTCTGCGTAAATGTGGAAATGCCGTCCTTTGTGCCGTTTCCGTCCGAATCGTAATCGAGGAGTTCCAGCGTTTTCTCCCTTCCGTCCGCCTGCGTCACGCGGAGGGAGGTGCCGTTGGACGATTGGGAGAACGCATCGTAGCGGCCCTCGATCCCGTATACATACCCCGTGTAGCTCTTGTAGAGCATCCCATGGGTGAGATCGTCTTCGGCGGGCGTCTCCTCTTCGTTCCTGTCATAGACCTCCATCACGGCCTCGTAGAGCACAACGCCGCCGCCCCCTTCAAAGGAGCACCGGAGCGCAGGCTGTTCGGAAAAGCCGATCGGTTCCGTCAGGACGATGCCCCGCAGGAAGTCACCGCTTGCGAGTGCGTCGCGGATCACCTCCGACGGCGTCGTGAAGGTTGCAAAATACCCGGGCAGCGTCAGCGAAAAGATGATGCCTATGCCGAACGTGAAGATGAAATATATGACTGTGGAAAAGATCCTGCTTTTATTCATCTTCTTTCGGCTCAGCCGTTACGGCATCCTCTTGGGGAGCCGCCTCCGCGGAGGGTTCGGGAAGATTTTCCGCCCCATCCGTTTCGGCTCCGTCCGTCTGCCCGATGTTGGTCCTGAACGCCGCTTCTCTCTTTTTGAGATTTTCGCGCTGTTCACGGTATTGTTTTTTATTGAACACGGGGATCAGGAAATAAAATGCAATGCAGAGTGCGATGAGTGCCGCGAGCACAACAAAGAAAATAATATCCACATTGCCAAGTGAAAACGCATTCAGCGCTTTTAAACTCATCATGTTTCCTCTCTTTTTTCAAAAAAGTGTTTTTTTGACACAACACGGAGGCCGATTACGATACTCCTCTTTGCACAACATGGATTATACCATATTTTTTCAAAAGAATCAAGACTCTTGGCGTGAGAATTTTACAAATAAATTTATTATTTTTCATTTATTGATACAAATTCACAAAATGGACAAAATTCTCGACCGCTCAGGCTGTAAATGCGTAATCGATCTTGACAGAATCCCCCGCTGCGGCGACATAGGCCACGGTGATCTTGGTGAAAGATGCCGCAAACGCCGCCTCTACCTTCATATCGGTGCAGTTTTCAACGCCCATGAAGCTCTTGGAGTCCTTGACGTCCGCTTTCAGCGAGGTGTCTGTGAGCTCCGTATTCCCGAAATATGTCTCCTTGAAGTCGAAGAGCTTGCCAGAGACGGTGAGGCCGATATCCTCCCCTTCGACGAGCGTCACTTGCCCGTCCTTGACCGTCACTTTGCCCGTGAGCGTCTCAACGGGGTCCTCGGGAAGAGTGTCCAGAGAGATCTCGGCGAAGCGTTCCACTTGATACTCCACTGTGACGGCGTCATCCGCAAAGCTGACGGTGTACGAGCTCGAGAGGGTCACACCCTCGCCGAACGTATCCGTCACGGAGACCTCGATCTTTTTATACTCCGCCTGCACCATCTTGTTGAGCGTTTCATAGGGATCGGGTTTTTCGGGATCGGGCTTGTCGGGATCGGGCTTATCGGGATCGGGCTGTTCGGTGCCGCTGTGATCGTCCCCGTTGTCCCCGTTGCCGCCGCATGCGGTAAAGCAGAGGCTTCCCG
>CANRDK010000051.1 GCA_947629345.1 uncultured Clostridia bacterium | reverse complement strand
GGAGTGTTTTTGTCTACCTCATCGGCATAGCCTCTTTTGAACCACGCGACTATCGCGTGGTTTTCAGTTACCAACAATCGCCCGCCGAGAATGTCGGCGGGCGATTTCTAAAAATCATCAACTTATTGCTTAAAATACGTCACATTTCCCTCTTTATCGACCATCCCGTCTGTGCAGGCCACAATGTAATTCCCCGTGCCTGAATCCCACAAAAAGTCCTTTTCAATGGCCTGCCACTCCTCCACCGTTCCCTTGAACAGAATGCGCGTGAGTAATCTGCAGCCATCAAACGCCATCCTTCCGATCGAGGTCACCCTACCCGGAATGACGATGGAAGTCAGTTGGTCACAGCCCATAAAAATGTAGTTTTCAATTGAGATCAAATCGTCGGGAAGCACATAATTTCCGCTGATCTTGCCATTTATATACAGAATTCTTCTCCCCGCCGTACCCTTCCAGTACAGTATCCCGTCCTCCACGCTGACGACGGGATTATTTTCATCCACCGTGATCTCAAGCGCATCGCATCCGTCGAATATGTTGAAGTTCAAAAAGATATAATCCCCCCAAACGGTGAGCGTGCTCGGGAGATATATGGTTTTAAGATCGCTGTGCCCCTCAAAGGCATATTGCCCGATCCATTCCACGCCCTCGGGAATGCGGCTGTTTTTACAGCCATAGATGAGCCCGTTCGACGCTTTTTGGATGAGGCAGTTCCCCTCACTGCGGAAGACCTCGTTGCCTGCTTCGACTTCAATGCTCTCAAGCGCACTGCAGTTTGAGAACACGCGCATCCCCAATTCCCTCACGCTTGCGGGGATCGTGATCTTTTTGAGAGAAGAACATCCCTCAAACGCGCAGGAGTAAATCGAGACAAGCCCGCTCCCGAGTTTTATCTCTGTCAGGGCCTCGCAATCCCTGAATGCAAAATCCCCGAGTGATGTCACGCTGTTCGGGAGGGTTACGTTCACAAGCCCGCTGCATCTGTCAAATAATGCTCCCCCGATCGAAACTAAGCCATCGGGGAACTCAATTCCCGTCAGCAAGGTGCAATCCTGAAACGCATTGTCCGCGACGGTCTTTGTGTTCGGGCGGATGGTATAATTGCCTGCAAGAGATTCCTTTGCAGCGATGAGATGGTTCCCCAAGTAGAGGACCTCGCCGTTTTCCCAGTTTGCTTTATTCTGATTGGCAGCCGTGCTAGAGAAGGCAGCGTATCCGATATGATTCACGCTGTCGGGGATGGAGACGCTTGCAAGCTCTTCACAGCCGGCAAACGCAACATCCCCAATATAGGTGACTCCCTCGGGAAGGACGACCCCTGTCATATGACAGACCTCGGATTCGTGTGTGGTATAGTAATAGGGTGATTCAAATGCAAAGTCGGCGATCGTCTTGGTCCCTTCCCGTACGGTATAGGTCCCCTCTTTGACCCCGATCCCTTTGATCAAGTGATTGCCGATATAGAGCACGCCGCTCTCATCCCAGTTGGCGGGATCATTGTAGTACCCCGTGCCGTAAAACGCATCTTCCCCGATCGAAATGACGCTGTCGGAGAGTTCGATGTCCGTCAAAGCGGTACAGCCTGAGAATGTATCCTCACAGATGACCGTATTTCCGCCGATCTTCAGGCTCTTGAGCGAGGTGCAGCCGATGAAGGAATTGTCAACGATCATCCTCACGCTGTCGGGGATCTCAAGGCGCGTGAGCGAAGTACAGCCGTAAAATGAATCCTTACCGATGACGGTAATGCTCGAAGGGAAGGTGATGCCCGTCAGATCTTCCCGCTCGTTGAAGGCGTCCTCGCCGATCATGGTCACCCATCTTCCGTTGTGACCGTACGGCAGAACGACGTCTCCCGCCTCTTCTCCCTCCTTCAACCCCACGACACAATAGGAGAGTTCGTGCTCGGTGGGTTCACCCTCACCTGTGCCGTCGATCATCATGTACTCGAGCTCCTCGGTGTATTCCCACTTCTCGCCGCAGATGCCGCAGACGTTTTCTACTGTGTACACATGTTCATGCTCTTCGGGGGTATCTTTTCCCTCATCGGGATCTTTGTCGTCTTTGTCGGGATCTTTGTTCCCGTCATCGGGCTTTTGGGTGCCCTGTTCGGTGTCGGAACCGCTGCTGCCCGTGCCGCCATTGCCGCCGCAGGCCACGAGGCAAAGAACCGTGACGAGAGCCAACAGAATGGTCAAAAATTTGTGCTTCATTTGTTACTTTCTCCTTTTTTCTTATTTGCGGGCGTTTTTAGGACGAACCCCCACCCCTACCCCGCCCCCTTAGAAAGGGGGCGGGCAAAATTAGGGCAAAAAATAAGGACGCCCGACAATATCGGGCGCCCGCATAGAGTATCCCGTATTGTCTGCGTCACAATTCCCTAATAATCACAAGGAAAAAGGATACACCGATGCCGTTGTATCTTGTGATTATTAGTATTGAATTGTGACGCAGTTTTATTGTACCACAGCGCCAATAAATTTGCAAGATTTTTTTGGTATTTACTTGAAAATCGTCAAAGAATGTGCAACCGTGCGTTTAACGGGATGTTTCCCCTTCGACTACGCTCAGGGTCAGCATGAGCGGGCGGGGCCCTTGCTTCCCCTCTTAGGGGAAGTACCCGCGTAAGCGGGGGATAGGGTTTCTGGAACCCCTCAGTCACCTGCGGTGCCAGCTCCCCTACAAGGGGAGCCAAGGGCGGACTTCGTTCAAGGGCGGCGTGACAGCTCCCCTGCAAGGGGAGCCGAGGGCGGACTTCGTTCAAGGGCGGACCCCCACCCCTACCCCGCCCCCTTACGCAGGGGGCAGGCGAGAGGCGGAGCAGCATGAACGGGCGAGGGACAACAAAAAAACCTCGGCGGGAGGCCGAGGCGTAAAGGAGTAAAAAGGAGTAAAAAGTAAGAGAAGGTTACAATGTGGAATAGAGGGCAAGGAACAGGGCGGCGAGGGCGACATAGAAGAGGCCGACAAGGAGGAGAAAGGCAAGAGAGCGCTTTCTCCCCTTTTTTGCCTCGCGATACTCGTAAAAATCCTTGTACTTGCGCTCCAAATTTCTGCGGAAGAGGCTGAAAAACAGTATCATGGAGTAGGCAAGCATGTCGAATACCCCGCCGTTCCCCACAAAGATGATGAGCCCCACGCAGGAGAGGACCACGCCCGCGACAAAGAAGCCGTCCGAGAGGATCCCCATGATCTGCACCGTCCTGTCCTCGTGGAAGATCCCGCGGGAGGCCATGACGGCAAGGGCGATGCCTGCGCCCGCCAGCACGGAGAAAACATATTTCAGAATGGTATTTTTCATGAAAGCTCCGCTGTATACCGCTCGAATTCCGCCTCGTTGCAGTAGACGAAATGGCCCTCCGACACCTCCCGCATCGTGGGACGGTCTACGGAATAGTCGTGCTCGGCGATGGGATTGTAGACGATCCTCGTCCGTCCGCGTTCATAGATGGGATCGGGCAGAGGGATCGCAGAGAGGAGAGATCGGGTATAGGGGTGAAGCGGATGGGCGAACAGCTCATCGGAGGGGGCCAGTTCCACGAGTTTTCCGAAGTACATGACGCCGATGCGGTCGGAGAAATACTTGACGACGGAGAGGTCGTGGGCGATGAAGAGGATGGTCAGGCCGAGTTCATGTCTCAGATCGTTCAGCAGATTGATGACCTGCGCCTGAATGGAGACGTCGAGCGCGGAGATCGGCTCGTCGGCGATGATGAATTCGGGATTGAGAATGATGGACCGTGCGATGCCGATGCGTTGGCGCTGTCCGCCCGAGAACTCATGCGGATAGCGGTTGGCGTGATCGGGAACGAGCCCGACGAGGTCGAGCATGCGGTTGACCTGTTCCTCAATATAATTTTTGTCCTTGACGCCGCGGATGACAAGCCCCTCCGAGATGATCTCGCGCACGGTCATGCGGGGATCGAGGGAGGCAATGGGATCCTGAAAGATCATCTGGATCTTGTTCATGATGCGGTCCTTGCTTGCGAGCCGCAGGGCCTCCTTCTCCTCCTTCTCGAGCGCGGCAAGGGCCTCGGGATCGCTCTCCGCCGCCCTCTTTTCGGCATAGGTCTCCCTGACCTTATCCATCTGGGCCTTGGCGAACTTCTTGTTGCAGTTTTTGTGATCGTCGATGGCACTGCGGATATTGGCAGACTGCTCCGCCATGACGCGGTGAAGCTCCTCATCCACCGCCTTGGTCCGTGCGGCGAGTTCCTCCTCGTCGGCCCCCTCTTTCCGCATGGCCGCGATCTCTTTCTTCTCCGCCCTGTAGGCGGCCTTGGCGGCGCGGATGGTGTCCTTATAGGTGCGGGTGCCCGCGCAGATGCGCTGACCCTCAAAATAGATGCTCCCGCCCGTGATGTCATAGAGACGGATGATGGAGCGGCCCGTGGTCGTCTTTCCGCAGCCCGATTCGCCGACGAGGCCGAACACCTCGCCGCGTTTGATGTCGAAGCTGACGTCGTCCACGGCCTTGAGTTCCCCCGTCCCCATCTTGAAGTATTGGCAGAGATGGTCTACCTTCAGAATGATATCGTCAGTCATGGATCCCTCCTCTTTCCTTCATGCGGGCGATCCGATCGACGACCGCCTTGGGCGGATCGACCTTGGGCGCATCGGGGTGCAGAAGCCATGTCGCCGCGCTGTGCGTCTCGGAGATGCGGAACATGGGCGGCTGCATTTCAAAATCGATCTTGAGCGCGTACTTGTTGCGCTCGGCAAATGCGTCCCCTTTGGGGGGATAGATCATGTTGGGCGGGGTCCCCGGGATCGCCTCGAGCTTTTCCTTGGTGTCGAGGTCGGGCATCGAGGAGAGAAGCGCCCATGTGTAGGGATGGGCGGGAGAGTAGAAGATATCCTCCGCCGTCCCGATCTCCACGATCTTTCCCGCATACATGACGGCGACCCTGTCTGCCATGTTGGCGACGACGCCGAGGTTGTGTGTGATGAAGATGACGGAGAGATTTCTCTGCATCTTGATCCTGTTGATGAGTTCCAGAATCTGTGATTGGATGGTCACGTCGAGCGCGGTCGTGGGCTCGTCGCAGATGAGAATGTCGGGATTCGCCGCGAGAGCGATTGCGATGACGATACGCTGGCGCATGCCGCCCGAGAGTTCGAACGGATATTGATAGAAACGCTTTCTCGGCTCGGCAATGCCGACCTCGTCCATGAGCTTGAGTGCACGGAGCTTGGCCATGCTCTTGGTCACCTTAAAGACGACGCCAGACGCCTTCTCCTTGAGATAGTCGATGAGCGCGTCCGCCTTGGCGTGGTAGTCGTCCGTCTTGGCGATCTTGGCGCTGAAATTCTCCGTCACGCGGGCGAGAAGGCTCAGGATCCCCTCCCTTGCGCCCTTGAGATCGACGAGGTCCATCTCCGCAACAGAGTAGGAGGGCGTCTTTCCCGCGGCGACCAAGGCTTCATACCGCTTGCTCTGGGAGGCGTAGCGGTCCTGCTCCTTTTTGTTGCGGACGACGCCGTCGAAGTACAGCTTCACGGCCGCCTCTAAGCTCGTAGGGAAGGTGTAGGCGAGATTGTCCTTGACGATCTCGAGCCTGTCGATCCCTTCCGTCACGACTGCGGAAAGTGCCTTAACCGCAGCATAACATGCATTTTTTTCAAGCGTCTCCGCCTCAAAGACGGGGCGCAGTTCCTCAATTTTTGCGATTGCGACCCGCTTGCGTTCACATGCCGCCTCATGCGAATAGCGAAGCGCCTCGGCGGCGCGGTCGATAAACGCACTCATGAACTTCTCGCTCAAATAATCGTGGAGATATGTGTTCATTTCCTCCACGCCGAGGGCGGGAAGAGGCTCCTGCGAGAAGGTCAGATAGTACCCCATTGCAAAGAAATTCGGCATGGGGAAAGCGAGGGTCTCGGTGAGAATGGAACGGATGGAGGTGAGCGTTGCGGCGAGGGCGGCGAAATCGGCCTGTTCCTCCCTTTCTCTCCCGCGGAAGGAGGCGAAAAATGCCCCGATCCGCTTGGGAATGGAGGACTTCAGCAGGACCGCGGCCTCTTTTAAGAGCCCCTTTAGCTCCTCGGCACGGTCGTACACGACATAGCGGTCGAAGCTGTCCTTCGCGCGTGAGACTGCGCTCCTTGCATCGCGGACGACATCCTTGTATGCCTCCTTTTCGATGCGAAAGAGGATATCCTCAATGTCCGAAGCGGCGTCCTCAGCCGCCTCCGTGGCGCGGTTATAGGCCTGTTCGAGGGCAATATGTTTGAACTCAAAACGGTCGAAATCGCTGCATAACTGCTTGTTTTTTTCTGCCTCGTTCGGGAAAGCCCCGTCCATGGCCTCTTTCAGGAGCTTCAGCGTGGTGTTGAAATCCCTTCTCGAATTCTTCTGGCTGACCCTGCCCTTGATGAGCATGGCCTCCGTCATCTGCTTCCCGATGCGCATGATGGGATTGAGCGAGGAGAGCGGGTCCTGAAAGATCATGGCGATCTTGTCGCCGCGGATACGGTGGAAATCTTCCTCGGAGATCTTCATGAGATCCTGTCCGTCGTAGACGATCTCGCCGCCCTCCTTGATGGCATTGCCCGCAAGGATCCCCATGACGGCACGGTTGGTGACCGATTTGCCCGAGCCGCTCTCGCCGACGATGGCAAGCGTTTCCCCCTTGTAGAGTTTGAAGGAGATATCCCGCACCGCCTGCACCTTGCCGGCGTCCGTACGGAAGGAAATTTTGAGGTTGTTGACTTCGAGCTTGACTTCTTTCTCTTCCATATCAGCCCTCCGTCCCGCGCAGGGTGGGATTGAACGCGTCCCTGAGGCCGTTGCCGAACAGGTTGAAGCTCAGCATGAGCAGAATGAGGAACACAGACGGGAACATTGTGATGAACGGCGCGGTGGCGAGAGCGCTCTGCCCCGCGGCAATGAGCGTTCCCACGCTCGTGATGTTGCCCGAGGAGAGATTGATGATGCCGAGATAGCTCAAGCTCGTCTCCGAATAGATCATGCTCGGAATGATGAGCGCACAGCCCGTGATGAGGGTTCCGATCGCGTTGGGGAAGATGTGTTTCCAGATGACGCGGCGGTCCTTTGCGCCGAGCGTCCGCGCCGCAAGCACATATTCTTGATTTTTGTAGCGGTAGAACTGCATTCGTGTGCTCGACGCCATTCCGATCCACCCCGTCAGGAAGAATGCGATGAACAGCACCAAGATCTGGCTCGAGCCGCCCATGTGGAGTTTTAGGAGGGTGATGATGATCATCGTGGGGACCGCGCTCAAAATATCCGAAATGCGCTCCATCACGAGGTCGGTCTTTCCGCCGTAGTAGCCCTCGATCGCGCCGTAGATCGCGCCGACGACGAGGTTGACGACGGCGACGGCGATCGCAAAGATGAAGGAGAAGCGTGCACCCGAGGCAAGGCAAGTGAGAATATCCTGCCCTGAACCCGTGGTCCCGAAGGGGAAATAGGGCTCGGTGATGCCGTCCTGCAGGATCTGCGTATGGTAGTAAATGTAATATTCGTAGTAGTTGATGCGGCACTCGACGCCCGAAGAGGTACGGCGGGCATAGGCATACCACACCCTTTCACCGTCCTCGTTCACAAAGCCATCTTCCCCCTCGATGCGGAGAGAATGGTAGCCGTTGTCGAGCTCTCCCTTTGTCGTGGAACTTGCATAGACGGGAATGACGTTTCCGTCCTCGTCAAGCACGATCGACGTCTTTGAGGTCCCCGTTGTTTGGAAGTAGTAATTGGCGTCGTTGGTGTCCTGCTGCGCCTGCGGACGGCTCTTGACGGGCACCATGGGATAGATGACCTGCTTGCCCGATTCCGTCTGATAGGTTTGCAGCGCCTCATACTCCTCGGCGGAGAAGTTCTTGTAGATCATGCCGTTCTTTTGGTAGGAATCGAGGCGGTAGCTGTAGAGCGTCGTCTCCTCGTTGTAGGTGAATTCCTGATTCTTGACGGCGTTGTGCCCCGTCTCCTGCCCCATCGCATAGTAGTAGAGGAAGGAGGTACGGCCCGATTCCTTCGCCTCACAGCCGTCCCAGAAGCTCGTATTCTCAAAGAGATGGGACTTGGGAAGGGTGGTCGTGAAGTAGGAATCCTGATAGGCGACGGTATACTGCGTGCAGAAGGGAGCAATGATCGCAAACAGCACCAAGATAATGATGATGATCGCGCCCGCGATGGAGCCCTTGTTCTTGCAGAAGCGGGAAAAGGCGTCGCGGAGGGCAGAGCGCGGCTTCGTCTTTAAGGACTTATCGTGCGATACGTCCTGTTTTTCTGCAAATTCTAATTTGTCCTTGGAAATTTCGGGATAGATCTGTTCCATTATTTCGCCCCCATTCTGATCCTCGGGTCGATGAACCCGTAGGAGATATCAACGACGATCCCCGCCGCCAGCCCGACGAGGGTGTAGAACCCCGACAGGAGCATGAAGAAATCGTAATCCTGATAGACGATCGAATCGAGATACAGCCCGCCGACGCCCGGGATGGAGAACATTGCCTCAATGATGAGAGAGCCTGAGAGCACGGCAATGAATTCGGAGAGGATGGAAGGGAAGATGGGCACCATGGAGTTGCGGAGCGCATGGCGGATGGTCGCCTGCCCCCGCGTGAGGCCCTTGGTGCGGGCGAGGAGCATGTATTCCCCCGTCAGCACTTCCGAAAGTTCCGCCCGCGTAAAGCGCGTATAGCCTGCAATGGAGCCGAGACAGAGCGAGAACACGGCGGGAAGCATGCTTCGGAACATTTCCCATGAGAAGTAGTTGTAGCCCGATTGCATCGTCAGCGGGAACCATTTCAATTGGAAACAGAACACATACTGGATGACGAGCCCGAGGACCATGGACGGCAGGGAGATGAGCAGAATGACCACCACGTTGATGATCTGGTCCTGCCATTTATTCTTTTTGAGCGCGGCAAAGATGCCGAGCCCGAGGCCGATGGGCACGCCGATGATCGTGGAATAGACGTTGATGAGGATCGTGGGAGGAAGTTTTTCGAGGAAGATATCCCACACGGGCTGGTTGCGATACTGCGCAAGGGTGACGCCGATCCCGAAGTCTCCGTCCTTGAAGATACGGACAAGGTAGGTCCAGAATTGCTTCATGACGGGGACATAGTCGAAGGATATGACCTGATTTGTCTTTTCATCCATGACGAGATTGCAGATATATCCCCTCGCTTCGAGCTGCATATACTGGATCCTCGCATCCATGCCGACCTGCGCGGGCACGACGATGGGGAGCATTTTGATGAGGACAAAGCACATGACCATGATGATGGCAAACGTCATGATCATGAGCCCGATCCTCTTCAAAACGTATTTGAACATGTACATAGATTACTCCTTTTAAAGCCGAATGAAGCGAATTATGGGGGCGAAATTGCTTCCGCCCCCAAATCGTTCCATTGGGACTCTATCAGTTCTCTGCCTTATAGAAGTCGGTGAGATTGCCGCCGTTCGTAGCGCCAACGAAATCCTGCCATGCACCGTCTTTGTAGTTGACGATCATGTAACGGAAGCCGCCGAAGCCCATGAAGATGTTGTAATCCTCGGAGAACTGGGTGAACTTCGCACCGAGCAGCGTTGCGCTGTACTCGGAAGTGGTGATGACTGTGTAGTACTTCTCGAGGACAAGCTTTTCAAGCGCAGCAAGGAGTTCCATTCTCGCGCCTTCGGGGATCGCACCTGCACCCCAGTTGTAGGTATACGTGATGTTGTATTCGCCTGCTTGATAGGTACTCGCAACGCCGTTGAGGCAGCAGTACCAGTTGAGCACGCTCATTGTGAGCTCCTGACCTGCGCCGTCGAATTCGCCGTATTCGGTGGGCATCGTGAAGGTGAAGTCCTCGGCATCGGTATCCCAGAAGTTTTCGGAATACATGAGTCCCGCTTCGGGATCGACATAGCACTGAAGGAATCCTTCGGGGTCGAACGCGCCGCCCGAGAAGCCGGTGCCTGCCGCGAATTCAACTTCGCCGTCCTTGAACGCATCCGCCCAGCCGGAACCTGCGGAAGCGTCGAATACGAGCTCAACTTTGCCCTCGAAGGAGGTGCCGCTCGTGAGGTCGTTGAAGAACCTTACGAAGTAGTCATAGGAACGCCTGGTGTTTTCGTTGTCTGCGGAGGCACCGTAGGTGATGGAGATCTTCTTGGAAGCATCGTAGCCGTAATAGTCGGCCTTGCTCGTCAGCTCCGTGTAAGCCTGTTCGAGGAGCTCCTTGGCGAGGGTGCGGTTCATACCGTTCATCGCTTCGTAAGCCTCTTCATAATCGGTATAGACGTTGGTGCCGTCCGTCCACTTGCCGTCGGCATTCTTCGAGAAGCCGTAGACGGAGAGCAGGGTCTCCTTCGCCTGCTTGGTGTCGCGGTAGACGCCGCCGTTCTCCACGTCGTAGTAGTAGCTCGGGCCCATGATGCCGTAGCAGGAGCGGTGCGAGGTGAAGCAGGTCTGGTTGTACTCGTCGCGGTCGAGATAGAGGGAGATGGCCTTACGGAAATCCTGAATGGCAAGGACGCCTGCGTTGTGGCCGTTCGACTTGAGCGTATCAAGACCGGAGAAGAGCTGGATACCGAAGGTACCGGTACCGGGAGCAAAGCTCGTGTACTTGGAGTTACGATAGTCATCCTTGTGGGCAACATCGAGGCCGATATCGTCGATATAGCCGCCGAGGAAGCTCATCCACTGGGTGTTGACGTCGGCAATGACTTCGCAATACACGGCGTCGATGTTGTATTGTCCCTTGTTGTCATCGAGGGCATATCCGTACCAGTTGGTGTTCTTTTCGAGGGTATAGGACTTGCCGCTCTGGAACTGGGTCAGCTTGTAGGGGCCCCAGCTTGCGGTCGTTGCGAGCGAAGAGTTGTAGTTGGTCGTCCAGAGGGTGGAACCCGTTTGAGGCTCCTGCTTGCAGGATTCATAGAGATCCTTCTTCACAAGGGGAAGGCTCGCAAAGTTGTAAGCCGCAAGATAGGAGAGGCTGTCGCCCTCTTTGAGGCACATAATGGGGCTCTCGAGGCAGACAACGATCTCATACTTGCTGGGCGAATACATACCGACGTTGTCCCAATCAAAGGAATCGGAAAGGCCTGCGAAGTAGAACACAAGCTCCTGCCATGCGGTGGGATTCGGGTCGCCGAAAGACTGTGCAATCACCTTCAGGTCATCCAACAGCTCGCTTGTCACGGCGACATAGCCGCGCTCGCTTTCCTGTGCAGCCCATTTCGCGTACAGATCCTCATAGTAGGTGGAAGGATCACCTTCTTCCTGCCCTGGCACTTCGACAACATAATCGGGAAGCGCATCGGGATCGCTCGTATCGCCCGTATAGGGCTTACGGAAGTAGGCGCTGTAACCGGCCCTGTAATATGTAGCCATGGATTCTCCGAAGAAAACGGAAATACCCGTCGTGAACGAAGCATAGAGGTCAACAGCTTCCCCATTGTACTGAATGGAGAGCGTACCATCCTCTTTTACGGTGGGCTCGGCATCGACATGCACGGGATCTTCACCCTCAAACGTCACAAGGTCGTTATAGATCGGGCCTTGCTGATAGAGATAAGCTCTCGCGTTCTTGATGGGCGTGTTATTATAATAGGTATTCGCGCGCATGTTGAGGAACTTCGGGTTGAGCTGTTCCTGCATCGTGTAGACGAAGTCAGACGCGTCGATGGGCGTGCCGTCGTCCCACTTGAGGTCCTCGCGGAGGGTGATCTTCCACGCATAGCCGCCTGCCGCTTTCTGCTCGTCTGTGTAGCCCCACTTGGCGTCAACAGAAGAAGTGACGTCCTCGAGCTTGGTCGCCGCGGAGTACTTCACCGAGAAGCCGCCGGGAACGATCGCGTCGGCGTTGATGGAACCGTCCGCCTTGTACTTGCCGCCCTTAGCTTCGTCGAACTCATAGTCGTACTCAAAGAACGATGAGACAAGATAGTTGAGGATCTGCGTATCGTTGTTGTCCTCATAGGTGAGCTCGTTCCAGTTGCTGGGAAGCACGGTCGTATATGTTCGATAGGTCACGGCTTCGGGATCGCCGACCACAAACCCGGTTTTCCCATCAACTGCGGGGTTCCCGCCGTCGTCGGTATTACCACCGTTGTCGCCTTCTCCGCCGCATGCAGCGCCGAGCACGAGGGATGCGGAAAGAACCGCTGTCCCGAAGAACACTGCAATTCTTTTCCAGTACTTTGCCATTTTATTTACCTCCATAAAAATGATTGCGAATTTTTCAAGGAACGGATAGGAATTTTTTCAGTACAAGCGCCAGCTTGTACTGCCCCCCTTGCGTAGAAAGGGGCCGACCCCTTCCCTTGGGAAATTTTTCGGAATGGTACTCCGATATTCCTTGATTGTTATTCCATTATAATCGCATTTATACAATTTGGTCAAATGAATTTCAGGGGAAAAAGGAAATTTTTTATAGTAAATTTTTTAATAGATACTATTAGTTTTACTTATACCTATTTTTTCACCGCGGCTGTACGAATTTTCCCCTATCCCATGCGCCCCTCCGCGCGGCTGTAGGCCGCGCGGAGGGGCGCATGGGATAGAGTCAAAACAAAAAATTCAATTATATTTAATTCGTCCCTCCCCTCCCGTTTCAAAAATGTATAAATGAATAATATCGTGAGCCTGACTTTTTTTGTAATAAGGTGATGGTTCGACGGAGCTCACCATGACGTGATTTAGAACGTCGGGGCGGGGGTTCATTCAGAGCGAAGCGATGAATCCCGTTAGACTTACGGACTTCCGTTGGTTTAATGGGATCCTTCCCCTTCGACGTTGCTCAGGGTCAGGATGAGCGGCGGGCGTTCTCAGCATGACGCCGCAACAACCGCTCATTCTGAGGGAGGCGTAGCCGACCGAAGAATCCCATTGAACCCTGCTCCGTTGGTTTTATGGGATCCTTCGCTGCGCTCAGGATGAGCAGTTGCTCCCGTTGGTTTACGAGATCCGCTCGCTACGCTCGGGATACGGATGAGCGGGGCGGGCACATGAAAACGCCCGCCGAGGAGGCGGGCGCATTGATTATTCTTTATCGTCGGGGAGGTCGATCTTTCCCTCCTGCGGGCGGGTCTGAAGGAGACGCATTTCCTCCTCCTCGCGGCGTTTCTTCCGCTTCCGCGACTGCACTGCGATGACGACGGCCACGCTCGCCGCCCCTGCCACCACGATACACATGATGACGATTGCCGTGACGAGGGCAGAGTTTCCGCCGTTGTCATAATTCGTCAGGTTCTTGTCGGAAGACAGCCTCTCCTGCTCGGTCAGGGTGAAGGTGAGCTCGCCGAGCGGCAAACTCTCCCGCGTGAGCGTGTATCCGCCCCCCTCCCGCAGCGAAAAGTTGAGAGAACTGTCTGAAATATAAAACGGGGTATCAATATCGACGGTGAGCCTTCCGAATTTGT
>CANRDK010000050.1 GCA_947629345.1 uncultured Clostridia bacterium | reverse complement strand
TCGAAGGGTCACCGCATTATAATAAGGTGATGGTTCGACTGCGCTCACCATGACGCGATTGGAACGGCTGGGGTGCGGCCCGAACGGCGTCAATGCCCCCTCCCGAGGAGGGGGGTAGGGGGGGTGGGCAACGACCGCAAAGAAAACGCCCCGCGAGATTCTAACTTCGCGCCAAGGGTCTCGTGCCGCGCTTAGACATAAATAGAACGCGCGCGGGGCGGGTCAAGTCCCGTCCTTTCGTCCTGCTCGGTTTCTCAGAATGGCGCCCTGCCACATTTTCCAATGTGAATTTATTGATTTCGTTTACAAACTGCAAAATTTGTGGTATAATATACAATGAAGGAGAAGGGGCCTTATGCCCTTTCCGTTGCATAAGATATCAATCAGGAGGATTTTATCAACCATGGCACTGACCGAAAACAAAAAAGTTCTCGACTTTGTAAAGAAGAGCGCAGAGCTCGCCCAGCCCGACGAGATCGTATGGATCGACGGCAGCGAACAGCAGCTTGCCTCGCTCCGTGAAGAGGCCGTAAAGACGGGCGAGATGATCAAACTCAACCAAGAAAAGCTCCCCGGGTGCTATTACCACCGTACGGCGGAAAACGACGTCGCCCGCGTGGAGGCCCGTACCTTCATCTGCTGTAAAAATAAGGACGACGCGGGCCCCATCAACTATTGGATGGATCCCGCGGAGGCCTACCACATGTGCGGAGAGATCGCCCGCGGCAAGATGAAGGGCCGCACGATGTACGTCATTCCCTATTCGATGGGCGTCGTCGGCTCCCCCTTCTCTAAGATCGGTATCGAAGTCACCGACTCCATCTATGTCGTCCTCAACATGGCCATCATGACGAGGGTGGGCACCGAATGCTACGACTATTTGGGCAAGGACGGCGACTTCATCAAGGGTTTCCACTGCAAGTGCGACGTGGACCCCGAAAAGCGGTATATCATGCACTTCCCCGAAGACGATACCATCATTTCGGTCAACTCTGCCTACGGCGGAAACGTGCTCCTCGGCAAGAAGTGCTTTGCGCTCCGCATTGCCTCCTGCCTCGGCAGAAGAGAGGGCTGGATGGCAGAACACATGCTCATTTTGGGGGTGACTTTCCCCGATGGGAGCAAGAAATACGTCGCCGCAGCCTTCCCCTCCGCCTGCGGCAAGACCAATCTCGCCATGCTCATTCCGCCCAAACACTATCTCGAAAAGGGATATAAGATCGAGACGGTGGGCGACGATATCGCATGGATCCGTCCCGGTGCAGACGGCAGGCTGTGGGCCGTGAACCCCGAAAACGGCTTCTTCGGCGTCGCCCCCGGCACCAACGAAAAGTCCAACCCCAACGCCCTTGCGGCAACGAGAGAGGGCACCATCTTCACGAATGTCGCCATCGACCCTTCAGACAACACCGTGTGGTGGGAAGGACTCACCAAGAAGGCTCCCGATCATCTCATCGATTGGCTCGGCAACCCTTGGACGCCCGACATGGGCACCAAGGCCGCGCACCCGAATTCCCGCTTCACCGCTCCCGCAACGGGCTGCCCCTGCCTCTCCGACAAGTTCAACTCCAAGGAGGGCGTGCCCCTCGACGCCATCATCTTCGGCGGCAGAAGGGCGACGACGACCCCGCTCGTCTATCAGTCGCGCGATTGGGACCACGGCGTGTTTGTGGGTTCCATCATGAGTTCGGAGACGACGGCGGCGGCCACGGGTGCGGTCGGTGTGCTCAGACATGACCCCATGGCCATGAAGCCCTTCTGCGGCTATCACATGGCAGATTACTTCGGCCATTGGATCGAGATGGGGAAGAAGATCGCACGTCCGCCCAAGATCTTCAACGTCAACTGGTTCAGACAGGGCGAAAACGGTGAATTCCTCTGGCCGGGCTTCGGGGACAACATGCGCGTCCTCGAATGGATCTTAAAGCGTTGCGACGGCACGGTGGATGCGCAGGAGACGGCCATCGGCTATGTGCCCTACGCCAAGGATATCGACCTCGAGGGACTGGACTACGACAGGGAGACGCTCGAAAAGATCCTGTATGTGGATAAGGCGCGCTGGTCTGCCGAGGCGGACGAGATCGCGGGCTACTACGAGCAATTCGGCGACAGACTGCCGAAGGAGCTCCGTGAGAGCCTTGCAACATTAAAAAAGAACTGCGAAGCATAAGAAACTCGCGGCTGCCACCTCGGCAGCCGCGAGTTTTATAATTGAAAATTGTCTTCCGCGCTCATCCTGACCCTGAGCAACGTCGAAGGGGAAGGATCCCATGAAACCAACGGAGCAGGGTTCAACGGGATGCTTCGCTGACGCTCAGCATGAGCGATCTGCTCCCGTGCGTGTCCCGTGCTCCGAGGTGCTCCTTCGACAAACAAAAAAAACATCCGCGGCGAAGAGCGTGCCGCGGACGGGTAAACCGTACGAAATGACTTTATTTGGGGGAAAGACATGATTCTCTGCGATTTACCTGCTTCCGCCCTTTTTCGGCAGAAGTTACCTCTATTATAATCGTATAATGTACGATTGTCAAGCGAAAAATCGTACATTGTGCGATATTTTTTTTGAAAAAATAAAATTTTCGGAGAGAAATATGGAACTTCAGGACATTCAGCAGAGGTTGAGGGAGTGTATCGCGGCGAGCGGCATCCAGCAAAAGGACATTGCAAAGGGGATCGGCGTCTCGGCGCAGACGGTGTCGAAGTACATGAAAAAGGACGTCTTCCCTGCGCTCGACACATTTGCCAAGCTCTGCGCTCTCCTCGACGTCAAATCGGACTACATTCTCGGCATTGCAGAATATTGAGCAAAAATTTTCCCAAAAAATTTTTCTCAAACCTATTGACAAATTCGAAATCTATGTTATACTAAAGCCAGAAAGAGAAAGAAACAAACAAATTTTGTGAGAATCTTTCATGAAAGATCGTACGGGCGGAAAAGCTCGTACCCCACAGGGAGGCTGAAGAGGGACGTCAAGGCTTCCAAAAAAATTCATATCGGGAGGTACAACGATATGACCAATCTCCACGGATGGGGAACGACCCAATAAAGGAGGAGCAGACCAATGTACCAGTATATGATAAGGGCGGAAAAGCGACTTTGAAGTGAAGCGCGGCAAAGAATCAGCCGCACGGGCCCCTTGGCCCAAATGATGAGGAAAAGTCGAGATAAGCCCTGCAATGGGCAACGCCCGACAACTGAATCAAAGAATGTCCCCCGTGCGGTTGCGCGGGGGTAAATTCATGTTTGGGGGGACACCCCCTCAGTCACGGCAAGGGCAGCCGTGACAGCTCCCCCTCGAGGGGGAGCCGAGGGGACAACCCGCCCGCGCGTTTATTCTGCCTCGGCCGCTCATCCTGACCCTGAGCGAAGCCGAAGGGGAAGGATCCCATAAAACCAACGGACCCCCGTGCATTCAATGGGATGCTTCGCTGACGCTCAGCATGAGCGATTTGCTCCCGTCGGTTTACGAGATCCGCTCGCTACGCTCGGGATGAGGAGGGGAGCCTTTCGCTCGGGATGAGGGCTGAGCCCGTGTCCACACCCGCGGGCCACAACGTGAACTTATATTTCGACAATACAAGACGCAATCTCCGTGGATATGGGCGGAGATTTTTTTTATAATCGAGAAAAACCCGAGGTGCATGCCATGACAAAACCCCGTTTCAAATTCTCGTGGAAAACTTGCTTTGCCTATCTCATTCCTCTGCCCGTAATGGTCCTTTTGAACCTCGCCATGCCGATGAAGGAACCGCTCGCCCTCTGTCTCTGTTACGCCCTTTTGATGTGTGGTCTGAATCCCTTTGTGCTCTGCGCCGAATACGTCCTCTCGTCGGCGGCTGCGCTCTCCCTTGCGGCGACGCTCTCCTCTCTCTTGCAGGCGGCCTTTCTCTGCCTCTGCTTCGTCCTCTTTGAACGGATGCGCAAGCGGACCAAATGGCTTCCGCCCCTCCTTTTCGCCGCGGCCCAGCTTCCCTTCATCTTTCTGTATCCGCATGCGGGGTATGCCCTCCTTCCTATTCCCGCGATCTGGCAAAAGGTCATCCTCGCCGCCTTTACCGTGGCCCTTGCGCTTCTCTTTGAGGGGGCGGTGCGGGCGCTCCTCTTCCGTGCCTTCCGCTGCCGTCTCGTGGCCGCGGAGATCGGCGAAGTCGCCCTCCTGTGGTTCTTTACGGGCCTTGGGCTCTTTAACCTCGGCGGGCTCGTTCCCTTCTACGCAGTGACGCTGTTCTTGCTCCTCGGCGGGGCAGTTCTGTTGAAAAATGCCGCCGCCGTGCCCTTTGCCCTCGTGCTCTCCTTTCCGCTCTGCGCCGCAAAGATGAGCGCCGTCCCCGCCGCCGAGTATGCAATTCTTGCCTGCGTCGGACTTCTCTTTTCGCCGTACGGGAACCTCGTCGCCTCGCTCTCTTCCTTTCTTGCCTTTCTCGGTGTGCAGTACTTTGAGGGGCTGTTCAGCGGGACCGCCGTCACGATCTCCGTCACCGTCTGCGTCTGTTTTTTGCCCTTTGCCGTCATCAGCTGTCTGCCCGAGCGGGCGATGAAGAAGCTCCGCCGCACCCTTCTCTTCTACCGTGAGCGTGCACTGCCCCGCATCGCCATCAACCGCAACCGCCGCGCCGTGGGGGAACAGCTCTACGAGGTGTCCTCCCTCTTCCGCGAGATCGAAACGGCCTTCACCGCCGACAGCAACAGGGCGCAGGGGGTGCATTTCAAGGAAAAGCTCATCGCCTGCCTCTGCGCTTCCTGTCCGAACCGCCGCAAGTGCCGCGAGAGCGGGCTCTACGAGAGTTTCGACAAGCTCATCGCCGTCGGCAAGGCCAAGGGGAAGGTCAACCTCATCGATCTGCCGCAGGAGCTCTCCGTGTCCTGCCGCAACGCCGCAGGGCTTCTCTTTGCCCTCAACAAACTTCTCGAGGACTACCGCCGCATGGAACAGGAGCTCGACGCCGCACGTTCGGGCAGAAAACTTCTCGCCGAACAGGCCCACGGTGTCAGCGAGATCCTCAGAGACATCGCCCTCGAACAGAGCGAGGAGTTTGCCTTTTCGGATGAGGAACGGCTGCTCTCCAACGCCCTCTCGTCGGCGGGAATGATGAGCTCGGAGATCTTTTTATACGGCGAGGGGACCCTCTTCACCGCCTCCATGACGCTGGCCGAAAACACCGACGCGAAGAAGCTCTGCCGCGTCGCCTCGCATGCGCTGGGGGTGCCGCTCGCCCTCTCCGAAAAGATCCCGCTGACCTCCGACCGCGCCTGCTTTATTCTGCGGAGAAAGCCCGACTATGACGCCGTTTTCGGCATTGCCGCCTGTCCCAAATCGGGGGAGACAGCCAGCGGGGACACCCATTCCGTGTTAAAGATCGATGAGCGTAGATTCATGGTCGCCCTCTCCGACGGCATGGGGAGCGGGGACAGCGCAAGGTCGGTATCGGATAGAACGCTCTCCCTGCTCGAGAGCTGTTATAAGGCCAAGATGCCCTCAAACACCGTCCTCTCCACGGTGAACCGACTCATTGCACTCTCGGGCGAGGAGACCTTCTCCTGCCTCGACGTCGCCTCCGTGGACCTCGACACGGGGAATGCAGACATCGTCAAGATCGGGGCTCCCATGGGATTTTTGCTCTCGGGGGAGGAGCTCAGGGTGCTCGAGGGGGAGAGCCTTCCCATCGGCATGCTCGAGGCCGTTCACCCTGCCACCATGCGGGTGACGATGAAGGCGGAGGATTTCCTCATCTTCATGAGCGACGGGGTGACGACGGCGTTCGGCTCCTCGGCGGAGCTGTGCTCGTATTTGAGTGCCCTGAAGCCGTTGAACCCGCAGTCCCTCTCTGAGGAGATCTTGAAGAACGCGCTCGGCCGCTACAAGGGCAAGGCAGAGGACGACATGACCGTTTTGACCGTAAAACTCACCCGCGCAGGGTAGAGGGGGAATTTAAAATTAAAAATTAAAAATTAAAAATTGAGGCGGGGGGAGAATAGAGAGCCCCTTGGCTCCCCTCTTAGGGGAGCTGTCACGGCCTCGCTCTCTTGGCTCCCCTTGTAGGGGAGCTGTCACGCAGTGACTGAGGGGTTTTAGAAACCCTATCCCCCCTTCGGGGTACTTCCCCTAAGAGGGGAAGCAAGGGTCCGTCCTCGCCTGAACGAAGCCCCCGCCGCGTCATGCTGAGAACGGGAGTGGAATGCAGTCAATGCCTCCTCCTTGGGGAGAGTCAAACGTCATGCCCCCTCCTTGGGGAGGGGGTAGGGGGAGGGGACGTTCTAATATATGTTCCACCACAATTTTTAATTTTAAATTTTAAATTTTTAATTAAATGGGCTCCCGTGCGTTTTATGGGATCCTTCCCCTTCGCTACGCTCAGGGTCAGGATGAGCGTGCGGTACCTAACCCCTCGTTGATTTCTTTTTGTCCTTAAAAAGAAATCAACGAAATTGTCAAAAAAACCGCCCCAAAGGGGCGGAAAACGTCATGCGAGGGAGGATATGTACTCCTTCAAAAGTTCAGCGGTGAGGGCCGCTTCCTCTTCCGAAAGGGGCGGGTCGGCAAAGGCGCTCAACTGTTCCGAAATGACCTCCGTAAGCTCCCGTTCCCCCGCATTCTCACAGGCGGAGAGAATGGCTGCGGAGGCCTCCTTCCTCCTTTCCTCAGGGACGCATTCGAGAAGGGGAGCGAGGGGATCCGCCGTGAACTTTCCGCGCAGGAACTGTTCATAGAATACATAATACAGGGTCGCCGCGCACCCTGTAGAGACCCCATGCTTCACAAGCGCAGAGATCTCCTCCGCCGTAAAGCACAGGCCTCCCCTTGAGAGAATGCTGTAGAGGGAATAGATGAGGATCCCGAGGCCGAAGGGCAAAAACACAAATACCTTTTTGCTGACCGACTTCATGACCGTTTTTTTGAGGAGAGACGTTAAAAGCGTCACTCCGAGAGCGAGAAGCAAGACGTCCACGCCGTAGCGTCTGAGGGCGCCGTAGAGTTCCAAGACCGTCATAAAATACCGTCCTTTTCCCGCCGCAATTCCATGATACCACGCATTTTGGGGAAAGGAGGGCCGCAGTGCCACTTTTGGGGAAACTTTTTTTAAAAATTTCCCCTCAGAGAGGCTTGATCTTCACATTGCCGCAGAGCACTTCCGCATACGAATAGGACGTCTTGCCCAAGAAATTCTTGTCGTCGGGGGAGACGGTGAAGAGGGCGGGGTATACCCCCGAGAGCTTCCCGCAGAAGCGGACGATCTTGTTCCTCCCCAAATTTACGGTCACGTCCACCTGTTTTTGAAAATAATCGGAGATCGTCTTTTTGACGGACGAAATATCGCTGCTAGGTTTGATCATATGGAAATGATTGACCGATCCTTCAGAAAATAAACGGTCCAAGGCGCGGAAACCGACGCATAAGCGGGCAATTTTCGGCATAGAATGAAGGGAGAAATCAAGGCAAGGAGTAAAAAACATGAAAATTCAGACGCAGACGTTCCGCAGTTTCGGCAAGAAAAAGGAGCTCTCCGCACAGACTGCGGTGGAGTGCCGCTTCGGCGGAGAGGTGGAAACTGTTCTCCTGTCGCATGCCCATGCCGTCCTCACGGGGGCGGATGCGGGCAACGGCGAAGTCCGCTACTACGGCAAGGCGCATTTCTCCATCGTCTATGAGGATGCGGAAAAGCACATCTGCCGCGCCGAAAAGGGGGTGGAATTTGCGGCGACCACAAAGGACGCGGGCGTCTATCCCGCTCTCACCGCAAGGGCAAGCGTCGCCGTCGAGAATGTCTCCGTGCGGCGGGAGGGGGCAAGCGTGTATGTGACGGCCCTGCTCGGCGCGGATATCTCCCTCTACGGCGAGGAGAGCTGCGACTACCTCTCGGGCGGAGACCTCGTGATGAAGCGGGAGACGGTGAAAGCGGTCACTGCGCACCTCTGCGGCGGGGCGGCGGAGGCGGAAGATGAGTTTGAAACGGACGCCTTGGGGGACATTCTCCAGCACTGCGAGACGGTCGCCGTCACCGACGTCGTCTGCGAAACGGGACTTGTGCGGGCGGAGGGGGAGATCAACCTCTGCGTGCTTGCGCTGAAGCAGAACGGCGGGCTCATCTCCTTTGAACGGCTCGTGCCCTTCCGCGTGGAGATTCCCTGCGACGACGCCTTTGCGGGCAGCAGCGCAGAGGTAAAAGTCAGCGTCGCGGATGCCTCCATCCATGCCGAGGAAGAGGACGGAAAATGCAACATATATGCGCGTTTTACGCTCTCCGCGGAGGGCTGTGTGTATGAAGAAGTTGCCCTCGACGGCGCGACGGACGCGTTCTCCACGGAGAGTGAAATAAGCCTCGGCTACTTCGACGGAACGTTTGTCGGCGTCGGGGAATACAGGCGGGTGACGGAGCGGGTCGGCGGCAAGGCCATCCTTGCGGGGAGCGTCAACTTCTCGGATACGCTCGAGGCCGTTGCGCTGCAGCGTTCGGAGGCGGAACTCGTGACAACGGAGAGCGGCAGGGCGGCAGAGGGCGTTGTGAATGCCGTTCTCCTCGTGAAGTCGAGCGAGGGAGAGTACCGCGCCGTGGAGGTGAGCCTGCCCTTCTCCGTCGCAGTGGATGCGGGGGATGCGGAGGCCGAGGTCATGGTCTGCGGCATGTCCGCCCGCCAGAAGCAGGAGGGGGAGATCGACGCCGAGGCGACGGTCAAGGTCCTTCTCAAGGAAAAGAGGACGTACACGGCCCACCTTGTGGCGAGCGCAGAGGAGGGGGCAAAGCTCGTGGGGAGCGACAGCGCGATCAGCGTCTACATCCCCAAGGCGGGCGACGGCCTGTGGGAACTCGCAAAGCGGCTGAAAAAGTCCCCCGAGGACGTAGAAAAGTCCAATCCCGACATTGAATTCCCCGTCAAAGAGGGCCAAAGGGTGATTATTTACCGAAAAAAGGCGATATGATAGATTCGAGCGATTTGTTTTCTACGAAAACAAATCGCTCGAGGGGTTAAGTGGAATGCGCTCATCCTGAGGCGTAGCCGAAGGATCCCGTTAAACGCACGGCGGCCTGTTCGCTCATCCTGAGCGTAGCGAAGGATCCCGTTAAACTAACGGAAGTAATTAAAAATTGTGGTGGGGCGTGATTGAGAACGACACCCCCTCAGTCACGCCAAGGGCGGCGTGACAGCTCCCCCTCGGAGGGGGAGCCGAGGGACGGGCGTGGACGACACTCTCGGGAGCCAAGAAGCGGCTGTACGAAGTCACCTTGCCCACCCCTTGAGGGGTGGGTGTCGAGCGTAGCGAGACGGAAGGGGTGTCATTCCAATCACATCCCGCCATAATTTTTAATTAAAATGGCTCCCGTGCGTCTAACGGGATGCTTCGCTGACGCTCAGCATGAGCGGCGGGACGAAAAAAGCTCTCCCTTGGGAGAGCTTTTTTCGCACATATGTTGCAAATTTTATACTTTACTGTACCCGTAGGAGTTGACCACGGCGTCCACCTTTCTGCCGCTGCGGCAGAGGGGACATTCGCTCGCGCGGTAGGAACTGTAATCGGGCAGGTCCTCCGCCCCGATGATCCCGACGACGGGCACCCCCGGGATCTCAAACTTCCCGCCGAACACCGTGGCGACCCCTGCGACCTCGCCGCCGTAGTAGCGGATCCCGCGGACAGCGCTCATCGCCGTCATGCCCGTTGTGGCCGTTGCCGTCAAGATCAATACATGGCGGAAGCGGATATAGGGCAGCATATTGTCCCTGATGATCAGCTTTTCATCGGATGTGACCTCGGGAGAGATGACGGCGATCTCCTGATTCATGTTGAGTCCCGTGCCGCCCGCGAGGGCCTCGGCGAGGAATGCGCCCACCATCTTCATGCGCTCGAGGGTGATAATAGTATCCACCGTCACGTTGGTGAAGTTCTCCGCAAGGAGTTTGGCGGCGGCCTTTGCGGCGTTCATCTCCGTTTTGACCTTCGTCATGTCGATGCAGTAGTTCACATGCGAATGCTGTGTGGCGAAGTGCCCGGGGATGACGCGGACGCTCACCTTGTTGTTGCGCTTTGCAAAGAGTTCAAATGCTCTCGATTCCATATGATTCCCCTCATTTTTCCTTATCTTTTCTCTATTTTA
Source organism: uncultured Clostridia bacterium (assembly GCA_947629345.1). GTDB lineage: Bacteria > Bacillota > Clostridia > Christensenellales > Borkfalkiaceae > Gallimonas. The sequence goes on along the minus strand of CANRDK010000050.1, from coordinate 3,517 downwards.
ATACATTTCAATATCTTTGTAAAGACTTGCCGAAAAAAATTTTTTCGCTTTTCGGGTGTTTTTTTGTAATTTTTGTTTGAGAGGGCAAAAATCATCTTATATAAAATAGGAAAACAAAAGGGCGGTACGATATGAGCAAAAAAACTGAAAAGAAGAATACGGCGGAGACGGAAGCGCAGGCCGCGGCAGATAAAGAGGCAAAACAGCCCCAAGAGGCTCCCGCGCCCACCGCAGAGGATACGCTGAAAGCGGAACTCGAAAAGGAAAAGTCCCTCGCCGAGGACTATAAAAGGAAATGGTATCTCGTCACTGCGGAGTACGACAATTACCGCAAGCGCACCTCTTTCCAGAGCGCACAGCGGTATCAGGAGGGAAGGGCAGACGTCGTTTCAAAGCTTTTCCCCATCGGAGACAATCTCGAACGTGCGCTCGCGTCCTGCACCGATGAAGCCACGAAAAAGGGAATTCAGATGGTGATGGCGGCGTTTGAAAAGGTGTTGCAGGAGGAAAAGATCGAGGTCATCGACCCGCTCGGGCAGCCCTTCAACGCCGAACAGCACGAGGCGATCATGGCGGTGGACCCCGAAGAGGGGGAGGAGAGCGGCACGGTGAAGCAGGTGTACCTCAAGGGGTACATGCAGAACGGCAAAGTGCTCCGCTTCGCACAGGTCGTCGTCGCGAAGTGAGGTCCCCCACCGCGTCATTCTGCTCTTCCTCTTGCCTGCCCCCTGCGTAAGGGCGGGGTTCGCCTCTCTTGCCCGCCCCCTGCGTAAGGGGGCGGGGTAGGGGTGGGGGTACGCCCTCAAACGGAGTCCGCCCGCCGCGTCATTCTGAGAACGAGAGCAGGACGAGAGAACGGGACTAACCCGCCCCGCGCGCATTCTATGTCGTGTCTAAGCGCGGCACGAGCGCGTAGCGCGAAGTTAGAATCTCGCGGCGAGTGTCCGTAATGTATGCGGCGAGATGCTTCGGTACAGCTCTCATAGACTGCGTATGGCTCCCGTTCTCAGCATGACGCCGCCACAACAGGCTCCCGTGCGTTTAATGAGATCCTTCGCTGCGCTCAGGATGAGCACGGAGGCGGGATGAGCGCAGAGGCGGGGGCCGAGAACCCCTCAGTCACGCAAGGGCGCGTGACAGCTCCCCTACAAGGGGAGCCGAGGAAAACAATCAAAAAAACATTTTAAGGAGAATATAGATATGTCAAAGGTTATCGGTATCGATTTGGGTACAACAAATTCATGCGTGGCGGTGATGGAGGGCGGCGAGCCCGTCGTCATCGCAAATGCAGAGGGCTCGAGAACGACCCCCTCCGTCGTAGCGTTCCAGAAGGACGGCTCCCGCGTCGTCGGGCAGGTCGCAAAGCGTCAGGCCGTTGCCAATCCCGAAAAGACGGTCAGCTCCATCAAGCGCAAGATGGGCTCCGACTACAAGGTGAAGATCGACGACAAGTCCTACTCCCCGCAGGAGATCTCTGCGATGATCCTCTCAAAACTCAAGGCAGACGCGGAAGCCTACCTCGGCGGAAAGGTGACGGACGCCGTCATCACCTGCCCCGCCTACTTCACCGACGCACAGCGTCAGGCCACCAAGGACGCGGGCAAGATCGCGGGGCTCAACGTGCTCCGTATCATCAACGAGCCCACGGCGGCGGCCCTTTCCTATGGGCTCGACAAGGAGAAGGAGAACTCCAAGGTCATGATCTACGACCTCGGCGGCGGCACCTTCGATGTCTCCATTCTCGAAATTTCGGACGGCGTGTTTGAAGTTCTCGCGACCAACGGCAACAACATGCTCGGCGGCGACGACTTCGACAAGCGTCTCATGGACTATATGGTGGAAGAATTCAAGAAGTCCCACGGCGTGGACCTCTCGCAGGATAAGATGGCAATGCAGAGACTCAAGGAGGCCGCCGAAAAGGCCAAGATCGAGCTGAGCGGCATGAATTCCACCTCCATCTCTCTGCCCTTCATCTCCATGACGCAGGCGGGTCCCGCCCACCTCGAGATGGAGATCACCCGCCAGAAGTTCGAGGCTCTCATTCAGGACCTCATCGAAAAGACGGCGGAGCCCATGCGCCTTGCCATGAAGGACGCGGGCCTCTCGTACAGCGACATCGACAAGGTCATCCTCGTCGGCGGTTCTACCCGCGTGCCCGCCGTCGTCGCAAAGGTCAAGGCTCTCACGGGCAAGGAACCCTTCAAGGGCATCAATCCCGACGAGTGCGTCGCAGTCGGCGCAGCCATTCAGGGCGGCGTTCTCACGGGTGAAGTCAAGGACGTGCTCCTTCTCGACGTCATGCCCCTCTCCCTCGGTATCGAGACGCTTGGCGGCGTGTTCACCCGCCTCATCGACAGAAATACGACCATTCCCGTCAAGAAGTCGCAGGTGTTCTCCACGGCGGCGGACAATCAGACGACGGTGGAGATCCATGTCCTTCAGGGCGAGCGTGAGTTCTGCCGCGACAACAAGACTATGGGCAGATTCACCCTCGGCGGCATTGCACCTGCGCCCCGCGGCATTCCGCAGATCGAAGTCACCTTCGACGTGGACCACAACGGCATCGTGCACGTCGAGGCCAAGGACCTCGGCACAGGCAAATCCACGGATATCACCATCACTTCCTCGACGAATCTCTCGGAGGATGAGATCAACAAGGCCGTGAAGGACGCCGAGCAGTACGCCGAAGAGGACAAGAAGCGCAAGCAGAAGGTGGACGCGAAGAACAAGCTCGACGGGCTCATCTTCTCGGTGGAACAGACCCTCCGCGAGGCGGGCGACAAGCTCAGCGAGGAGGACAAAAAGACATTGCAGGATGCAGTGGACGAGGCGAAAAAGGCGCTTGAAGGGGACGACGAGGCCGCATTCAACGCGGCGGCGGATGAACTCCAGAGGAAGATCGCGCCCGTCATCACCAAGCTCTATCAGCAGGCGAACCCGCAGGGCGGTAATCCCGACGGCGGCTCTACCGACGGAGATACAGAATTTAAACAGTAACTCCCCGCCCCCTACCCCCTCCCCCTTGGAGGGGGCTCATGGCTCCCCCGCGCGCTCATCCTGCCCCGCGCGCTCATCCTGAGCGTAGCGAAGGATCCCATGAAACGCACGGGTCCGTTGGTTCAATGGGATTCTTCGGTCGGCTACGCCTCCCTCAGAATGAGCGCGGAGCGAAAACAATCACCCCCCAAAGCCGCAATATCGCGGCTTTTCGGCACAAATCAAAGGACGATTATGGCAGACAAAAAAAATTACTATGACGTGCTCGGCGTCAAGAAGGACGCCACCGAGGAGGAGATTAAATCGGCCTACCGCAAGCTCGCCAAACAGTACCACCCCGACCTTCACCCCGACGATCCCACCTGTGCGGAGAAGTTCAGAGAGATCAACGAGGCGAACGAGGTCCTCTCCGACAAGCAGAAGCGGGCCGCCTACGACTACGAGCAGGAACATCCCGGCATGGGCGGCATGGGGGGAGGCGGCTTCGGCGGCTTCTCGGGCGCGGGATTCACGGGCTTTT
>CANRDK010000049.1 GCA_947629345.1 uncultured Clostridia bacterium | reverse complement strand
GAGGTTTGCTCCGCAGTTGATGCCCGAGAGAACGAGGTCAAACTTCTTCTTCATGCCGAGAATGGCGACGCGGACGCAGTCGGCGGGGGTGGAATCGATGCTCCACGCCTCAATTTCGCCGAATAGGTCCACTTTTTTCACCTCATACGGCCTGTGGATCTCGATGGAGTGGCTCTTTGCGCTCTGTTGGAACTTGGGGGCGAACACGGTGACTTCGCCAAGCGTCTTTGCCCATTCGACGAGCAGCCGAAGCCCCGTGGCCTCGATCCCGTCGTCATTTGTCAAAAGTATCTTCATAACCAGCCCTCATGTGTGGATTTGTATTCGCCGAGGAGAATATCGGCATCCTCGACACAGCGTTTCATCTCCTCAACGGAAAAGACGGTCGCGCCCGCGGCCATGTTGTGCCCGCCGCCGTGGTAGTTCTTGGCAATGTCGTTGATCCCCAAGAAGCGGGAACGCAGTCGCACGCGGATGTTACCCTTTTCGACATTCTCAATGAATGCGATCCAGATAAGACTGCCGCGGATCTTTGAAAGGTCACTCACGACGTCGCTCGCCGCCTCGAGGGTGAGGCCGAACTGCTCCTGCACGTTGCGGTCGATATAGATCCACGCAACGCCGTTTTTTGTGAGTTGAATGTGGTCGTAGACGTAAGATTTGAGCCTGAACTTCGTGATATCCTCCGTGTAGAGGTGGGCGAAGAGGGTCTCATAGTCCACGCAGTAGTCGAGCATCGCGCCCGCGAGCCGCATGGTTTCCCCCGTGACGCCCTCGAAGCGGAACCTGCCGCTGTCCGTCACCATGCCCATGTAGATGAATGTCGCCGCCGTCGGGGAGATCTTGAGACGGTCTTTGAAGGTCACGCAGAAGTCTGCGATCATCTCGCACGCCGAGGAGCGGAAATCCTCTACCCAGTTGATATCGCCGTAGGGATCTGCCTCAATATGGTGATCTATCTTAATAATTTCCTTGGCCTTGGCGTAATTTTGGTTGGAAATTCTCGCCCGCGTGCCCGTGTCGATAACGACGAGAAGGGCCCCTTCATAGGCCTCTTCGGGAACAGTGTCCTCGCCGCCGCAGAAGGAGAGATACTCCGAATGATCTTCATCGGTGAGATAGATCTTTTTCTCGGGATAGGTGTCTCTGAGGATCTGCGTAAAGCCCTTCGTCGAACCCACCGCGTCGCCGTCGGGACGGATGTGGCGGGAGACGATTATCGTGCTATAAGTCTCGATTTTTTCTAAAATTTGCAGCTTTATCTGTTCGTTCATGCCGGTTCCCCCGCGAGTGTATTCAAGTCGTCAAGGAGCTTCATTGCGGTCTCTCTGTCGGGCACGATGCACCCGCTTGCCCGCTTGTGTCCGCCGCCGCCGTATTTTACGGCAATGGGGTTGATATTGTAGCGGTTGGAGCGGAGCTCTGCATGCACGCCGTCATCTGCCTCGGTAAAGTTTACCCAAATAAACACACCCTTGATGTCGTGCATGAGCCCGACCATGCCCGAGGAGACCACGGGCGCCGCGTCGCTGTTCTTGGGCAGTTCCTCCATCGTCGTGTAGATATAGGCGACGTTGTTTTCGGTGAACTTGATCCTGTGCTTGTTGTCTGCCTCCTCAATGATCTTGGAGAAGTCCTCGGCGTAGAGGTTGTAATAGAGGCCGCTCAGGTCGATGGGCTGGGAGAGGAGGAAGGCGGCGAGTTCAAAGGTACGGGAGGTGACGGAGTCGAACACAAACCTGCCGCTGTCCGTCACCATGCCCATGTAGAGGTAGGTTGCGGAGTTCACGGAGAGCTTGAGCCCTGTCTCCCTTGCGAACCATGTCACGAGGCCGCATGCGCTCTCGCAGGAGCTCTCCACAATGTCGACGTCGCAGATCTTTTCGCAGTAAATGTGATGGTCGAAGCGGAGGGTCTTTTCGGCAGTCTTGTACCTCTCGTCGCAGATGAGATGGGAAGAGCCGCAGTCGAGGACGATCGCGAGGGCATGTTCGTACGTCTCGTCGGGGATCTCGTCCATAGGAATGTCGATGAAGGGGAGACGGGTCGCGATGTCGCCGACCATGTACACCTTCTTTTCGGGGAAGTTGTCTCTGATGAGATAGTAGAGCCCGATCTGGCTTCCCATGGCGTCCCCGTCGGGATGCGCATGGCGGTGGATGATGATGGTGCCGAATTCTTGGATGAGCCGATATGCTTCGTTGAACATAAAAATCTCCCTATATAGACTTAGAAGAATTATTATATCATATTTTCATGTTTTTGTCAACATTTCAGGCCTGCACTTGACAAAAGGAATGTTATGAAGTATAATAAAATGCAAAGATTTTTCAAAGGAGAGAATATGAGAAAGTACAGAATACGAATTGGCCTCGATGTGGACGATACGCTTTACGAATGCAATTCCTATGCGGTGGACATCATCAACCGCCGCCATCCCGATGAGGAACCCATCAGGATCGAGGATATCAAGACATGGGGAGGCTCCGAGCGGCACGGGGAAGAGCGGGTCGCCCTCTATTCGGATCCCGACTTCGTGAGCACACAGCCCATTTCCCCGGGGGCACAGGAATTCGTCAAGAAACTTTCGGAGATCGCAGACGTGTTCTTCATCACGGCCGTGCCTGCCTGCGTCATGAGCGCGAGGGCACAGCGACTTTTAAAGGACTTTCCCGAGATCCCCTCGCAGAATATCATGATGGGGACGAGGAAGGACGTCATTTCGCTGGATATCATGCTCGACGACGGCGCCCACAACATCTCGAGCTCCCGCGCCGCCTATCCCGTCCTCTTCCGCAAGCCGTGGAATTCGGGCCTCTCGGGGCTCCTCTCCGTCAACAGCTACGACGATTTCCTCCATTTCTGCGAGATGGTGAGGAATTCCTTTGCCGAAAAATTCCCCTGTCTCAAGGAGGGGGGCGTGTTATGCCTCGTGGGCCCTTCGGGCTCCTCCAAGACGGAGATCGCCGCCGCCCTCACAGACCTTCCGCAGTTTGAAAAGCCCCTCACTTCCACCACCCGTCCCCGCCGCAAGACGGAAGGGGAAGGGGCCTACCGCTTCATTCACGAGGAGCAATTTTTGGAGGAGCTTCGCGCAGGCCACTACTTTGAGACGACGGTGTACAGCGGCTATCACTTCGGCACCTCCCAAAAGGACATCGACGGCATCGTGCAGAGGGGGCATATTGCCGTCATTCCCATCGACATCTGCGGAGCCATCACCCTCAAGAACCTCTACAGGGACAAGGCCATGCTCGTGTTTACGCGCAGAGACAGGGCGGCGGCCATCAAGAGCATCATCAGCCGCGATATCGACCTCGACGACAAGACGCGGCGCATCATGTCTTTGGACTTTGAATACCGCAACAGCGAGGTATGCGACGTGGAAGTCAACGTCGGCGACGACATCGCCTCCGCCGTCAACCAAATTTTGGAACTCGTCAGGCAGTAATTCCTAATAGCATTCCGCTCCCCTAAGAGTAGATGAAAATCTTACGAAAGGGGAGCGTATTTTTTGTGAAAAAATGGGGGCAAGACGGTCGAATTTGGGGGAGAAAACGCCGATTTTGTTATATTTTTTCAGAAAAGGAAGGTTTTTTAACAGTTTTCCGCCGTGGGAATGAAATCTATTTTCTTGACAATGCCGCGCGGGGCGGATATAATGTTATATGTATCAAAATGGTATGCGGACGCCGCAGAGGAGAATCAATGTCATTTTTATTCCAAAAGAGCAAAAAATTTCGTCTTGTGTGGATGCTTGTGGCCATGCTGGTCCTTGCCTTGAGCCTTGCACTGTTTGCCGCATGTGACAGCGGCGGTTCAACGGGAACAACGGGCGGAACAACGGATGAGGAACCCGATAAAAGGCCCGATCCCACTCCCGACCCCACGCCCGACCCCGACAAGGACACTTGCGAGCATCAATATCGTGAAGTGCCCGCCGTCCCCGCGCAGTGCGAGGAACAGGGCAACATTCTCTATTACATATGCGACCTTTGCGGCAAGTTCTTTGACGCAAACCACAGCGAGATCGACGAGGAGGACACCGTTCTCGAGGCAACGGGCCACACGCGCGGCGAGGTCGTTGCGGTCCAAGCTCCCACCTGCGGAGAGGACGGCTTCGGCTATGTCGAGTGCTCGGTGTGCCATGTTCCGCTCGAGGAGAACGTTCCCATTGCCGCAACGGGGGAGCATACCCTTCCCGACGAGTGGTATGTGGAAAGGGCTCCCTCCTGCACCCAAAAGGGAAGCCGTGTGAAGAATTGCACCGTCTGCGGGCATGAAATGCAGCGGGAGGAGATGGAAATGACCCCTCACACGCCCGGCTCTCCCATTCGCGATGAGGATCCCACCTGTACGACGGCGGGCCGTTCTCACACCGAATGCACGGTCTGCCACACCGTTGTGGAGAGAACGGAGATCCCTGCCGCGGGGCACAGCATCACGGAATATTTCGAAAAGCAGGATGCCGCCTGCGGCGTTGCGGGCAACGAGGCGTATTGGTCCTGCGACAAATGCGGCCAAAAATTCAGTGACCAAGCGGGAGATCAAGAACTTTCCGACGAGGACATCGTCATTGAGGCATTGGAGCACAAGTATGGAGCGGGCTGGTCGAGCGACTTCAACCGGCACTGGAAAACCTGTGAGCTCTGCGGAGAGGCGGGCGAAAAGGTCAGCCACACCTTTGTGGATGAACTGTACTGCGAATGCGGCGTCGTGCCCGGTTACGAGCTCGTGGACGGCGACCATTGGGCGCTCAAACAGTACCCGTCGGACGGCAGGGTAAATTGGGGCAAGGACGTTTCCATCCCCGCCGAGATCCTCGGCCATCCCGTCACCGAGATCGGACGAAGCAATCAGAGCGTTCAGCTCGTGGGAGTGGAGAGCCTCAGCATCCCCGACAGCGTCACCGTCATCCACATGAACGCACTTTCAAACTCCAACGGCCTCAAAAAGCTGTATATCGGCTCGGGCCTCAAGACAGTCGATTACGGCGCCTTTTCCATGTGTCCCGATATCACGGACATCTATCTCAAGGACCTCAAAGTGTGGTGCGAGATCGACTTTGACGATGCAGCGGCCTCCAGTCCTCTGTATACGGTCTACGATCAGAATAAGAACGCTTCGACCCCCAAACTTGTCAATTTCCACCTCGGCTGGGAGAGTGAGGGGGGCATGACCAAGGCAGACATTCCGCAGGGCACGGCGAGAATTGCCAAATGCGCATTCCTCGGCACCTCCATCACCGAGGCCGTCCTCCCCGATTCTGTCGAGAGCATCGGTGAAAATGCTTTCCGCGGCTGTAGATCGCTCAAGACGTTCACTTTCGGCGCAGGCGTCAAGAGGGTTGGGTTTGACGCATTTGCAGGTTGCGGGATAACGGCCGTGCACATGAATTCTCTCAAAGCATGGTGCGAGGCAGACCTGTCGAATGTGGGCGGCGCAAATCCTGTCTACAGAGGGAGCGAGGTTGCACAGATCTACTATCAGGGCAAGCTCCTCTCCGAAATCAAGGAAGAGGACCTTGCGGGCGTCAAAAATATTCCTCAGTACAGATTCCACGGCTGCGAGAGCCTTACGTCCGTCACGATCCCCCGCGGCGCGACGGTCGGTGAATATGCCTTTATGAACTGCCCGAAGCTCAAGACAGTCACTGCCATCGGGGCCGAGGCCATCGGCAGCAATGCCTTTATGAATTGCAAGTTCCTCGAGAGCGTCGATTTGGATGCCAAGGAGATCGGCGCGGCGTTCTCGGGCTGTACGGAGATCCTCTCCATCACATTCGGAGACAGCGTCCAAAGAGTCGGTTCAATGGCCTTTCGGGACAGCACAAAGGTCACAACGGTCACATTCGGGGAATGCGAGGGGATAGTGTTGCCCCTGTTCCTCAGCGGAGGATCGGTGACCAAGGTGCGTATTCCCTCCCTCAAGCTGTGGTGCAGCATTCAGGAGAACGGCATCGGCAACCTGCGCGGCGAAAATACCTCGCTGTATCTCATCGGCGGAGAGGGGGAAGATACCCTCGTCGAGGGCAAGATCGAGCTCCCTGCGGGGATAACTCAAATTTCCGCCTATGCGTTCTCGGGCATGCAGGGCATCACCGAAGTGGTCATCCCCGATGGGGTCGAGAGCATCGGCAACTACGCATTCAGCGGCGTGAAGAATATCGCTGCAATGGATCTTCCCGCGAGCGTCAAGAGCATCGGGAGCTATGCGTTCTACGATGCAAGCGTGAAGACCATCACGGGCGGCCTTGGAATCGAGAGCGTGGGGGACCATGCCTTTGCGGGTCCGAATGATTCGCTTCCCAACAAGATCAACGGCTCCAAACTTGAAATTTTCCCCTTCGGCGACAGTCTCAAGGAGATCGGGGAATACGCCTTTGCGGGGTCGGCCCTGCGGGCGGCGGAGAACCTCAATGCCGAAACGATCTCCAAGCACGCATTTGCATCCTGCGAGAGCCTTGCGGCCGTCTCCTTCGGCGAAAAGGTACGTCTCATCGACGACGGCGCTTTTACCCGCTGTATCGCCTTGAAGGAGCTTGTGATCCCTGCGACCGTAAATACAGTGTCTTACAGTGCATTTGAGTACTGCTCGGGGCTTGAAACAGTCGAGATCGATGCGGAGAATGTGTTCGATAACGCTTTTACAGGGGCCTTTCGGACGGGCAGAGATCCTTGGGAGACGGAAGGGATCACCACCAAACTCACCGTCGGGGAACATGTAAAACACTTCTACCCCGATGCCTTCAACTTTGTCGGAACACGTCTCAATGAGCTGCATATCAAATCGCTCAAGGCTTGGCTGTCCATCCAATTTGACGATGTGGGCCTCTCGGGTTCCGCCAATCCCATGAACGGCGCCACGCAGAGCAACATCTATCACGCGGTCTTTGTCGGCGAGAGGGAGCTCACCGCGCTGACGGCTGCCGACCTTGCAGGCGTCACTTCCATTTCGGGCTTTGCTTTTTATGGATTTACGTCTCTGAAATCTGTCACGCTGTCCGACACCGTGACTTCGATCGGGGATGGGGCGTTCTACTACTGCACAAATTTGGAGATCGTCACCGTTCCCGCCACGGTGAAGAAGATCGGCGGCTATGCGTTCGGCAACTGCAACCGTTTGACGACGTTCATTCTCCTTACCAAAGATGCGGAGATCGGATATTCCCCCTTCGACGATTGTGGGTCCTTGACGACGCTGTACTACGGCGGTTCCGAGGCGGAGTGGACGGAACAGGGCTATGCCGATATCATCCAAAAATACAACGGACCCGCAATCACGGTGTACTACTTCAGCGGCGAAGAGAATGCCGACGGCCGCCACTGGCATTGGTCTTCCGACACCCCCGCCATCTGGTAAAAAACCACTTTTGCTCCCTTGGCTCCCCCTTGGAGGGGCTGTCTTCCCCTCCCCTTGGCTCCCCCTTGGGGGGGGGAGCTGTCACGCTGTCCTTGCGTGACTGAGGGGGTGTAATATGAACGGAAGCCTCGCCCTCCTCTTGGCTCCCCCTTGGAGGGGGGAGCTGTCACGCTGTCCTTGCGTGACTGAGGGGGTGTAATATGAACGGAAGCCTTGCCCTCCCCTTGGCTCCCCCTTGGAGGGGGAGCTGTCACGCTGTCCTTGTGTGACTGAGGGGGTGTAATATGAACGGAAGCCTTGCCCTCCCCTTGGCTCCCCCCTTGGAGGGGGAGCTGTCACGCCGTCCTTGCGTGACTGAGGGGGTGTAATATGAACGGAAGCCACGCCCTCCTCTCGGCTCCCCCTTGGAGGGGGGAGCTGTCACGCTGTCCTTGCGTGACTGAGGGGGTGTAGTGTGAACGGGAATCATTCTCTCCCTCATATCCTTCCCGCAATAGCATAAAAGCGCACATAAATCGCTCTTTTTCGACATAGGTATAGAATATCTTGTCGAAAGGGGGCGGTTTTTGTGTGGAAGGAAATAGAGAGCAGGGCGGTCAAATGCGGGGAATACATTGTGAAAACGGGCTGCACGGTCCGCACCTGCGCCGTCGCCCTCGGGACCAGCAAATCCACCGTGCATAAGGACGTCACGGAGCGGCTTCAAGGCATCGATTTTGAATTGTATCTTCGCGTCAAAGAGGTGCTTGAGAAGAATCTTTCCGAGCGTCATCTTCGCGGCGGCGAGTCCACCCGCAAAAAATATGCGGGGAAGCATCTGTCTCACCTTGGCCGTTAGGTCCCGAAAGAGGGGAATCGCTGTTCTTAGCGGGAAGAAACAGTCACGGGTCTCTTTTTTTACCGAAAATTGAAAAGTCAAGCATTTTTTTAGAATTTTTTTCGGAAATTCAAAAAAATTTTTGAGAGAATGATAAAATGCCCGTCGGAGGGGAAAATTCGGCGGGAATTTTGATTTTTCATACCCTCAGGAGGGTATGAAAAACAAATTCAACGCAGGGGAAAGAAAATCAGAGCTCACCAAAACAGCCGTCTTGCGGCGGCTTAAAGTGTTTTTTGAAAGTGTACTTTCAATTATGCGGCGATCGCGCGAAGCTGTTCTTCGAACTTCTCAGCACTCGTCGCGTACCCGAAGATCTCCCGCGGATAGTGATTCACCCAATCCTCGACGCCCCGAATCTTCTCGTCGCTGATTGTGGATAAGTCCGTTCCCTTCGGAATAAGACGACGTATCTCACGGTTCAGCCGTTCATTGCTCCCACGCTCGCAGGAAGTATACGGATGACAATAGAACACACTCGTCCGCTTGCCACCGTAAATAGATTTTTCGAGAGCGGCGAAGTCAGAGAACTCGGACCCATTGTCAACAGTGATACTTTTGAATACTTTTCGGAAATTCTTTCCGAACCGCTTTTCAAGTTTGTTGACGTACCGCACGATCGTTGCCGCCTTATGGTCGGGCATTTTGAAAATGATCTCGTAGCGGGTGAGGCGTTCCGTAAAGGTCAAGAGTGTGTCCTTGGAATACTTCCTACCGAGAACGCAGTCCATTTCCCAATGCCCGAAGGAGATCCTCCCAGCGATCTCGGCGGGACGCTGTTCAATGCTCGTCCCCCGCGGGGGCCGCTTCACGGTCGCATGTTGACGGTGGTGTTTCTTCAATGACACGTCTTGCATGGTGATCCGCGTAAAGATATAGCCCGATCGGATATACCGATAGAGCGTTGTCTTGCTGATCGTCGTGCGGAATTGGCCCTGCCGCTTGATTTCGCCCAACGCCGCGCAGGGAGAGATCTTTCCATCGACGACACGGCGTTCAATTTCACGCACGATGGCGAAGTCATTCCCGATTTTGAGCGGCGCACCGTGGGACGATTGATTCAAGCGGTATTTGTACTCCGCCATGTCCGCACTGTATGTGGAAAACGTCTTATATCCCTTGAAGTCACCGTAGACGTCATAAAGCCGTTTCCGCTGTTCACATGTTCCGCGTTTGAGTTCGTTGTAGATCGTTGCAAGGCACACGCCGAGCTGCTCCGCGATCTGCTTCTTATGCAGACCCGCTTTGAGCAATGTCTCCAACTGCCGACGCTTCGTCAGCGTCAAATCTTTCGTTCCTTTTCGTTTCATCGTTCGTTCACCTTCCTTTTTGAAATTGACTTGACAAAATAATTGTCGAACTTTATAATACCATATAAGGAGGAACCAATATGGGAAAAACTTGTGCCATTTGTGGAAAACCAAGCGGAATGTATCCGCTGTGTACTGCGTGTTTCAAATTGCGCGACGCCGGAGAAATTACAAAGTGCGAGGATTGCGGGACATGGTATCGGACTAAAGACGGCTGTCCGAATTGTAAGCCGAAGCCTGTAAAAAAACAAGCAAAAACCGAAGAGGCTGAAACGCCTGCTTCCGATGAACTTACTTGTATTATTTGCGGGAAACCCTCCAACGGAAAACATTTTTGTTTGAATTGCTATCATAAATACAAAGACCGCGCAGTAGACATTCGCATTATTCATTGCATGGAAACCAAAGTACTTGATGAATATGGAAATAAAACCTACAAATGCGATGACGGACGTCTCGTAAGAAGCAGAGCAGAAGCAATTATATGCAGCTGGCTTTATAATCAAAAAATTCGGGTAAAGTATGAGGAAACCGTCTACTACAAGGACGAAAAAACAGGCGAAATAAAGGAACTTCACCCCGATTTTTATCTTCCCGATTACGATCTGTATATCGAATACAACGAGATTACAACTTCCAATTATAAAAAATCGAAAGAATTCACCCAAAACATCTACAAACAACAAGGGAAGAAAGTTGTTATCATGACCGATGAAGAATTGCAAGACGTAGCGGCTTTCATCAAACCTTTACTGATACCTTAGAGGCATTGAAAAAACCATTTTTTATGGCGAATTGACCATTAAGGCTGTTACGCGACACCTTGACACTATACGAGCGCCGCGCTGGCGCGCGGCGGTGTCAAGGTGTCGCGTTTTCACTGACCGACGGCCCGCTTTCAGCACACAAAAAGGCGGCTTTTGCGCTAAACCGCTTGCAAAAAGCCGCCTTTCAATTTTGTTGTGCGGGATCTGAAAGCAAGAAAAAAGCGTTTGGCCGTAATTTTTCACTTTTCGGACAAACGCAAAAAACGCCGCATGGAAGCCACCGACGCAAGACCGCAATTACATTGTATTTTCCCGCTTATACCACGTATCGTGGATTACAGAGCAGGTCGTCCACCGTCATTTGACGGCGTTTGTAGCCCATGATATCACGTTCCCAAGAGATCACGTTGTCCCAAAGAATGTACTTTGTGCCAAAATCCTGCATTTCCGTGATGATATCCTCGTCGTTGACTTCCCGATAGATCTCTGTAGGAATACCCCTGCTGTACACAATGCGCTCACCTGTCTTGCTGATGTACTTCAAAATATAGTCAAGCGTTCGTCCGTGCTTCAGTTCCATAGCGTTCAACTCCTCAAAATCGTTTCTTCCGAATCTGTCTGCAAAAAAATCGTTCTCGTGCCGTGTCTGCATTCTGCCCTGTGCCGTGCTGTAGTCCTTTTTTTCCGTGATCATGCCGATCATCTCCCCCTCGGGGACATAGAGGACGCCGTGGAAATGCAGGCGTCCCGTCTCAGGCGCACGCTCGAACACGCCCATGTAACGCCACCCGCGCCGCGTATGAAGGTGAGAGAGGCATACCCGCACGCGCTTGCGGAAGGTATCTTCGTTCTGCTTTCCGTCATCATAGGTGAGCGTAAAGAAGAAGTTCCAACGGTTCAGATACCCTTTCCGACGGAAGCGTTTTTTGCGTGCATATAGATTTCGGCGTGCCTTTTCGATTTTGTCCAAAATATAGTCATCAAGATCGGGACGGTCCGCGAAGAGCTTTTCGAGCTCCGTCTTGATATAGGCCGTGAGCTCGTCCCCGCGGAGCTCCTTCTCCATGGCCGCGCGGTAGGCCCCGTCAAAGAGGATATCGATATCTTCTTTGGACGTCTTGTGCGGCACAGGCTTCACCTGTGAGCGCACACAGCGGGTAGCTATATAGTGGCCGCCGTCGTTGTAGATCTTGTACAGTTTTGGGCCTTCCTCAAAGAAGGGGAAGGGGCAATCTCCCCAGCCCTCTGCGGCAATCATTGTGTTCATATCTCTGTTTTCCTCACTTTTCGTCGTCGACGCCCCGCAAGCTTGCATAAAATTTAAACTCATCTTTCGGGCGGTCCTCGGTTTTTCCCGAAAGTTGCAAGGACAGCAACTGTCGGGAAAAATCGAGGGTTAAAAAGGTGCTTTGTGCAATTCTCGGGCTTTGCCAATTTTTTTTCATGCAAAATCCCTTGACATTCGCTCTAAGATTGCGTATAATAAGCATAGAAAGTGTTTGGCTCGGTGTCAGCGGATTCCCGCTCTCGTCCTTGTAGCCCCCACGGAAAGAGGCTTCATTGCTCGTGGCACTTTCTTTTTTTATGCTCATTTTTTCTTCGGCTTTTTCTTCTTCTGATATTGTCCGCCTCCGCCTGTGGTGGGAACATTTTCCCGCGGGAACACCTCAAACATTTTTCCGATGCGTTCTTTATCGAAATCCACGGGTTCAAATTTATCTGTCTCCGCTCCGAGAGCTGAACGTTTCCCGTCATAGACCTTCGGATAAGCATAAGAGCGATTTTCTCCGTGCTTTAACCCTTGAACCTTGTTCTTTTCTCGCTCCGCGGGACTGATATTCTCCAATAATGGAACGGTGCGAACCTTTCCCTTTTCTCCGAAATCAACCTCTTCAGAATGTGTAAAGGTCAAGTATTCAATTTCATCACCATTTTTACGGCGATATGTAGCAGGATGATTTTCATGGGGGTATTTTTTCGTCCATGCCCAACCCGTAGACCGTTTACGATTCGGTTTCTTCTTCATAGGTCACCTTCAACTTAAATGATCATCTTTTTTTACGCCCGCGGGCCAAATACTTTGCGCGATTATTCGCCTTTGCCCGCGTTTTATAGCCGTATTCGCCCTGTGCCCACCGTCCGTCATTCACGTCAAACCCACGGCCGACAACAAAATCCGATGCCTGCGGCCGCTCAATGACCGCGTATAAACGGCCATTACCCGCTTTGTGCATGTTGACGACCCGCCAACCGTGTTCAGCATAAAGATGATTCTTTTTCGTGTAATCATATTTCTTTTTTGCCATAAAAATATCTCCTTTGCGGTCTTTCCCGCCGTCTGAATTTTTATTGATCAATCCGCGATGGCGGAATCGATATCGTGTTGGAAATGAGAATGCTGGGCGGAGCGTTCCTCCGCCGTGGCCATGACGTCGGCGTACTCTCTAAGATCGTCAAGGCCCACTTCGTTGAGCTCTCCGTGTGCCTCGAAGATCGCGCTCATGCAGTCCGAAGCGTACCGCCGTGCATACACCTTTTTGCTCTGCCTGTACCATGTACAGTCGCGGAAATCTCCGTCCTTCGTGCCCCGCTCCAC
Organism: uncultured Clostridia bacterium; assembly: GCA_947629345.1. Classification (GTDB taxonomy): domain Bacteria; phylum Bacillota; class Clostridia; order Christensenellales; family Borkfalkiaceae; genus Gallimonas. The sequence continues at coordinate 913 of CANRDK010000049.1, read as the reverse complement.
GCGCACCGTCACCTTTTGACAGCCGTAGAGGTTGTACGTCCTTTCCCTGTAATTGGACAGCTTCGCTGCAAGGCCATGCACGAGATACATGAGAAGGGTGGAATCCCCGCGCACATGCCGATACTGCAGATAGAAGTCGTCATGCTTCCCGAGGACAAACCCCACAAAGAGATCTGCGAGCCAATACGGGGCCCAAAAGGGCAGCACGGGAAGCATTTCGCCCTTCTCCCTCAGCTCCACCGTGTCGCCGAGCTCGAGATAGTCGGCATTCAGAGATCCCGTTCTCTGAAGATCCCCGATGATATGGACAAAGACCCTGTTCGCCACGACACAGGCGTGCCGTGACATTTTCATACAGGTATTGAAGAGATCGTTGAGCTGGTTGCAGTCCTTGGAACTCGCCTTGGTTTCCTTGAGCGTCGGGGCATTCTTCCGTTCCTTGTCGATCTCCGAAATGACGTACACCCCGAAGCCGTAGGCATAGCGGTTGGGATTCTCCTCGAGCATGCGCTTCCCCAAGCGGAGCATGTCGAAGTCGAGAATATGGGCATAGCGCGAGCCCTCGAGCGTGCTCTCCCTTGCAAAGAAATCTGTGTCCCACAGGGGAAGGTTCCCGAGATCCTCGGCCTGCTTGTCCGAACGGATAGAGTAATTTGCAATGAGGTAGGAGCTCTGCACCGTGTAGATGAAATAGGCAAGGGCATGCTCCTCAATCGCCTGCCATATGTCCGTGAGGCACAGCTTATCGTCATAGGTCATGCCGTACCGTTCAAAGTCATAGCCGAAGAGCTTCTCCTTGGCGGGGCGCTTCTCAAAGCGTTTCCGCTTCATCGAGATCCACCGCCGCACGCTCCACACGTCATAGCACTTATGGTCGTATACCGCCCGTCTGAGCCATGCCTCAAACGCGGCC
>CANRDK010000048.1 GCA_947629345.1 uncultured Clostridia bacterium | reverse complement strand
CGCGACAGGAGGCGTGGCCTCGCCGACGGGGTTACGACGGTCCCTGCCGCCGTAACGGGTAGGGGGGTGGGCAACGTTCCCGAATCGTCAGCACAGGATTTTTTCACTTTTCGGTTTTGATTTAAATTGACAACCCTCCCTTCATCTGTTACAATACGGATGAAGGGAAATCTTATGAGAAACATCGCGATCGTTGAAGACGAAGATGCCGCCGCCGAGGTCCTTCAGGGCCACATCGAGCAGTATGCACAGCGCAACGGGCAGGAATTCCAGATCTGCCGCTTTCACGATGCGGTGGAATTTTTAAAGGACTACAGGCCCCTCTACTCCGTCGTGTTCATGGACATTCAGATGCCCCATCGCGACGGCATGAGCGCCGCCGAAGAGCTCCGCTCCGTCGATAAAACGGTCTCCCTCATCTTCATCACCAATCTCGTCCAATACGCGCAGAAGGGCTACGAGGTGGACGCCATCGCCTATCTCTTAAAGCCCGTCTCCTATTTCGATTTTGCCCTAAAATTCAAAAAGGCGCTCGACGTGTACGTCATGAACGAGGGACAGGCCGTCACGGTGAATACCGCAAACGGGCTGTGCCGCATCTCCACGGACAAGCTCATGTATGTGGAGACCGTCCGTCACCGCCTCAGATATCATCTCGTGGACGACGTTGTCGAAGTCACGGGAGCGCTCTATAAGGTGGAGGATGAATTCAAGGGATTCGGCTTTCTCAGATGCAACCAATGCTATCTCGTCAACCCGAAATTCATCGTCAGCATCAAGGGAAACACGGTGCAGGTGGGAGGCGACGCGCTCATGATCAGCCGTCCCCGCCGCAACGCCTTTTTGGCGGAACTCGCGTGCTGGTATGCGGGCTCGGAGGGCGGCAATGGGTGAAATTTTCAGCATTTATGGCATGATCATCGTGGAATTTCTGTGCGAACTTCTCGTGTTCTGCGCCATGCTCCTGCAGCCGCTGAAGCGCTCCAAGGGTTTTTGGTGGAAGTTTTCCCTCTCCCTCCTCATTCTCTTTGCGGCAGGGATCCCCGCCGCCGTCTTCTACCGCTATTTCGGGGAGAACGTGTTCGGCCGTATCGCCGTGTACCTCTTCCTCTTCGCCCTCGTCATTCTGCTCGCGCTGTGGCGGTACGAGGCCTCTTTCTACCACATTCTCTTCTGCTGTACGCTCGGCTATGCGGCGCAGAACCTTGTGTATAAACTCTTTTTGATCTTTTGGACGGCGGGGGAAAGTTTTCGCATTTTCGACGCATGGGGCGGGAATTTTGCTCTCTTTTACCGCCTCGTGTACTACTCCTTCTTCCTCGCATGTGCCGCCGCCGCATACTTTTTGCTCATCCGCGGGATCGTGAAGAAGCTCTCCGCCTGCAAGCTCGACTATCGCATGCTCGCCATCGCCGTGTTCGTGCTCGGCGTCACCATTCTCCTCTGCTCCTTTGAGGATATCTACTTTGCCCGCCTCAGCGTGGAGCGGGAGAACCGATTCGAAAACCCCGACTATGTCATCCTGCGGCAGACGGGAAATATCTTCTCCGCCGTGTGCTGTGTGATCGTCTATCTGTTGGCCTCAAAGACGATCGTTGCCGACGAGCTCGGCCGCGAGGTGGAAGACCTCAAATATGCCATCCGCCAGAGCGAAGAGCAGTACCGTATCTCCAAGGAGACCATCGACCTCATCAACATCAAATGCCACGATATCCGCTATAAGTTGCAAATTTTGGCGGCGGAGGGGACGCCGAGCATGGAGGATCTCGAGAAGAGTATCTCCATTTACGACTCCCGTATCGAGACGGGGAGCCCCCTCTTGAATGTTCTCCTCACCGAGAAGAGCCTCTTCTGCGAACAGAACAGCATCAACCTCTCCTGCATGATCGACGGCGGGAAACTCGGCTTCATCGAGGAGGGCGACCTCTACTGCCTCTTCGGCAATCTCGTGGACAACGCCCTCGAGGCCGTCAAGTCCATCAAGGAGCCCGAGCGGCGGGTCATCGACCTCGTCGTCAAGTCCAAGGACGGCCTGCTCCTCGTACAGGAATCCAACTACTTCGATGGGGAACTGACCTTTGAGGACGGTCTGCCCGTCACGACCAAGGGAGATAAGGACCATCACGGCTTCGGCATGCGGTCACTGAGGCTCATCGCGCGGAAGTACGGGGGCGAGCTCACCGCCTTTGCGAGCGGCGACGTCTTTCACCTCACCATCATCTTCGGCAACCCGCAGTCGGCGTCATGCTGAACGCGGCGGCGGAGCCCACTTGCTTCCCCTCTTAGGGGAAGTACCCGCGCAGCGGGGGATGGGGTTCCGAGCCCCTCAGTCACGGCAAGGGCAGCCGTGACAGCTCCCCTAAGAGGGGAGCCAAGGAGCCCCCTCCAAGCGGGAGGGCAAAAAATTAAAAAATCCACATAAGGATAAAAACTATGGGTTATCTTGAAATCGTCGCAACTGTGTTCGGCGCGATCTGGTTCATATTGCTCGTCATGATGTTTCACTACGTCGTGTTTTCCATCGTGGGGATCTTTAAAAAGAAGAAATTCCCCGTCCGACAGGAAAAACTGCGCTACGGTATCATCATCAGCGCACGGAACGAGGAAAACGTCATCGGCGAACTGCTCGACAGCATTCTCAACAACGGCTATCCGCTTGAACTCCTGCAGGTATTTGTCGTGGCGCACAACTGCACCGACCGCACGGCCGAAGTCGCCCGTAGCCACGGGGCAACCGTGTATGAATACAACAACGACGCCGAGCGCACCCTCGGCTTTGCATACCGCCATCTCTTCAAACAGATCGAGAGGGACTTCGGCACGCAGAACTACGACGGCTTCTTCATCATCAATGCGGACAATATTCTCCCCGAGGGGTACATCTCCAAGATGAACGACGCCTTTTTGTACTACGACAGAAAGTACGCCGTCACCTCCTACCGCAACTCCTGCAACTTCGGCGACAATACCATCTCCTGCCTCTACGGCATCTTTTTCCTTGCGGCGTGCAGATTCGAGGCCCGCGGCAGGAGCGTGTGCAACTGTTCCACCCGCGTCTCAGGTACGGGCTATGTGATGCCCGCTTCCTATGTGAAGGATGGCTGGGAATATGTCACGCTGACGGAGGATTGGGAATTCACCGCCGACGAGCTCGCCAAGGGCAACAAAGTCATGTACTGCGACGATGCGGAATTCTTCGACGAACAGCCCACCACCCTCCCAATCATGTGGCGGCAGAGAATGCGCTGGGCACGGGGACATACCATCGTCTTCTTCACCCGATTTACAAAGCTCATCAAGAGCATCTTCACCCCCAAGAAGAAGGGCGGCAAGGACAACAAGTTCTCCCAATACGACATTGCCGTGTCCATTCTCCCCTCGGGGGCGATCGGGGTCGGGCTGTGGATCCTGCAGGTCATTCTCCTCGCCCTCTCTCCCCTCTTCGGCTATGACGCCGCCAAGGTGTGGGCCCTCTACGGCATCGTCTCCGCGGGCGCGTTTGTGTTCTCCTATCTGCTCACCCTGCTCACGGGGGCCCTGCTCATGATCCTCGAACGCAAGCGCATCCCCAAACTCGGCTTCTGGCGGCGGTTTACGTCCCTCCTTCTGTGGCCCTTCTTCCTGCTCATCAATGTCATTCTCGACGTTGCCTCCCTCTTCGTCAAGAATCTCACATGGAAGCCCATTCCGCACGGAGCAACAAGAAAAAAGAAAGTTTCGGACAATCGGTGAAAAATATCGACAATTTGAGAAACATCTCTTGACGGAGATGTTTTTTCTTTCTACAATAGATACGCCATGAACGGCAAATAATCTGGAATCATTGAAGGAGGAAAACTTATGAAGGCAAAATCGATCGTTGCGATCGCATTGACCCTCGCAATGACGGGAAGTGTCCTTGCGGCTTGCGGCGGCACAAAGCTGACGGACGCCACGCTCGCGGGCAACACCCTTGCAGACTTCTCGCAGGGTGACCCCGGCGCAAAGGTGCTGTTCGCATCGGACGGCTGGTCCAACGGCAGCGTGTTCAACACCGTGTGGACGGGCGGCAATCTCTCATTCTCGGACGGAGAGATGCACCTCGGCATCACGGAAGAGGAGAAGACGGTTTGGGTGGACGGAGCGGAAAAGGCGTTCAGCTACACCTCGGGTGAGGCCCGCACGACCTATTACTACGGCTTCGGCGACTATGAAGTCCGCATGAAGCCCTCCGACAGCGTCGGCACGGCTTCCACGTTCTTTGTATGCACGGGTCCCTACGACGTTTACGACGGCACACCCAACCCTTGGGACGAGATCGACATCGAGTTCCTCGGCAAGTCCCCCACCAAGGTGCAATTCAACTACTATGCAAACGGCGTGGGCGGCCACGAGCACATGTACGATTTGGGCTTTGACGCAAGCAAGGAATTCCACAACTACGGCTTCCGCTGGGCGGAGGACCACATTACTTGGTTTGTGGACGGCGAGCCCGTGTACCGCGTGGACAAAGCTGACGTCAAGAAGGGGGAGGACTTCCCCAAGACGGCGGGACGCATTCTCATGAACTATTGGTGCGGCACCAAGGACGCTGAGGGCTGGATGGGCAAGTTCGGCGGTGCGGACGGCAAGACGGCCGACTATCAGTGGGTCAAGACCTCCGCGGGCAAGGTGAATCCTCCCGGCGGCGATCCCGAGGCAAAACCCGATCCCAACCCTCCCGCAACGGGCGATGCGACCGATTGGAGCAAGATCGAAGCGCAGGACCTTGGCTTTGCGAACAGCGATCCCTTCACTGTAGAGCTCTCCGCAGATAAGAAGTCGGCAGATATCACCTATACGGCCGCACAGGGCGCTTCGTATACCAACGTCGAGATGCCCGCTCCCGCCGCGGCGGCAAATGCAAACACTGCCCACTTCAAGATCAAGAACAACGGCGAAGCGGAAGTGTTCCTCCGCATCAGCCTTGTCAACAACGAAAAGGACACGGAGAATGCTGCGAGCGGCTACACAAAGAACTCCGACGTCAACGTTTCCGCCACAATGGACGGCGTAACGGTGGATACAAACACCGCAAACGGCGGTTCCTACTTCACCATTCCCGCGGGTGCGGAAGTGGAATGCGTCATCAGGTTTGAGGGCGTAGTTGACAGGATCCAGCTCATGCCCGACACCTCCAAGTGGGGCGACAGCGCAACGCATGCGGGCAATCTCCACGTCTCCGAGCTCAAGTTTGCAAACGGAAGCGAGGCTCCCGCTCCCTCCGTCCCCACGGGCGACCCCGTTGCGCTCACCTTCAACATGGAGGAGGGCTCAGGCTACACCGTGACGGCGGCGGATGAGAACAAGTCTTGGACGCTCACCTATCAGGGCCTCGGCAACACCTATAAGCCCGTGACGGCCGAATGCGCCGTCCTCGCTGCGGGGAACAACGTCTTCTCCGTCACCATCAAGAACAATAAGGATACGGAAGTCACTGTCCGCGTGGACGTACAGGGCACGACTTGGGTGGACACGAGCAACGGAAACGGCTCGGGCAGCGGCACCGACTGCACCAACCAATCGGCAACCAACGTCGGCGGCACGGGGCTGTATACCGACCTCACTTGGGGCGGCACCAAGATCACCCTTGCGGCGAATGAGGAAGTCACCCTCACCATCGTCTACGACGGAACGGCGGCACAGGGCGCTGTAAAGAACATTCTCATCTTTGTGGATTCGATGGGCGGAGATGCAAACACCCACGACGCGAGCGTCACGGTCAGCAAGTTCCTTTTCGGCAAGAACTGAATTTAAAAAAAGAGCGGCCCCGCCGCTCTTTTTTTGTACTCTGACCCGCCTCGGGAGGGGGGAGCTCCTGCCCCGCGCGCTCATCCTGAGCGTAGCGAAGGATCCCATTAAACCAACGGAGCAGGGTTCAACGGGATGCTTCACGTACGTTCAGCATGAGCGATCCGCTTCCGTTCGTGCCCCCGCGCTCTCAAAGGTCCGACGGGCGGAATCCGCCCGTCGGACCTTCGTTCTTGGTCACAATTCTCATTCCAAATAGCTGCCCGTGGAGCTGTTTCTCACGCGGAAGATCTCGACCTCTGCGCCCGTGTTGGCGTCGAGGTAGACGATGAACTGTTCCTCGCCCGCCGTGCAGGCAAACTCATAGCAGAGAACCCTCTTTCCGCCGACGGGGATCACGGCGAGATTGGCCGCAGTGACATTCAGTTCTTCGGAGAGGAGCTCTTTCGCCTCCCCCTCGGAGAGCCCTGCCTTGGTGCGGTCCTTCTCGTTGTTGAGCAGATACCCCCTCGCGTCGATGCCGATGACCCTGCCCTTGGATTCGCATACTCTCACGCGGATGACTTCGGGATAGATCCTCGCGCCGCCCTCCTTTGCAACATAGGTGAGGTTGGCCACCATGCCCGCGTCGGAAAGCCACACGGCCTCGACATTTTCGATGCCGAGCCCCGCCAAAAACTCCTTGGCGAGCTTGTCGCAGGTCTCGAGTTCAAAGTTCTTTTCTGTACAGTCTTCGTAACAATCGAAGAAGGCAAGTTTGCCGCCGTTCCTCGTGATCTCGGCAAAGATCTCCATGCCGTTTTCATCGGTCAGCGTGAAGTTGTAGCAGGTGACGTCGCGTGCCGTTGTCTCGCCCGTGAAGGCTACCTCTTGGACATGGTATGCCGAAAAGTACTCCTTGGCCTTTTCTTCCGCCTCCGCTTCGGTGATCTCGGGCAGGTCGTTGAGCTTGTTTTCGCCGATATTGCCCTCCTTGGCGAAGGGAGCGTCCAAAATTTCCTCCGCCTTTTCGTGGATCCCGCTGCCCATGGAGCCGAAGCTCTCGGACATGGTGCCCTCATTTCCCGTGATGAAGTCCATGACGTCGTTCTGCGTCATGTGTGCCATGAGCTCGTTGAGCTCACTGCTGAGCTGCATATTGACGCTGTAGAGATTGGAAATTTTCTCCTTCTCCGCCGCTGTCAGCGTCTTTCCCTGCGAGAGACGGGTGAGCATGCTGTTTGCGAAATTGTTTGTTTCGTTAACAAAAGAGGAGATGTCTGTGCCCGTCGCCTCGTCCACGGGGAGCCGTTCGAGCGCACTCTCGATGAGGGCGCTGTCCACGAGAATGGACGTCAGAAGTCTTCTCTGCTCATCCACGCCCGAGGAGACGCGGAGCTTGGAGAGGTTGTTGTCCATGTCCTCGGAAACGGAGACGAGTTCATACAGCGTCGTGCGTGCACCCGTCTCGCCGATGACGGCCATGTCGTTGAGGCGGAATGCCCCCGCCGTGACGACGGTGCCCAAAATGAGAGTGGCAACGCCGAGCGAAATGACGGCAGCGAGCCATCCGCCGAACCCGCGGCGGTTCTCCTTTCTCGCCGTCTTCTGTTCGCGCCTGTGCTTTTTGTCCTCCGCCCTGCGTTCGTGCGCCGCGCGGCGGGATGCTGCCTTGTCCTCTCTCGCCTTTTCACGGGCGGCCGCTTTTTGGCGCTTGAGGGCGATGCGCTCCCGTTTCTCACGCTCGATCCGCTTTTGCCGCTCCGCCTTGGTCTCGTTTCTGAGGAGTTCCCTGCGTGCGGCGCGCTCTGCCTTGCGCTCCACCCTCTTTTCCCTGAGGGCCGCCTTTTTATCGAGCTTTTTCTGCTTGCGTTCTGCCCTTTTCTCGGCGACCATGGCCTTTTTCTCGAGCTTCTTCTGCTTGATCTCGGCCTTCTTTTCGAGTTTCTTCTGCTTTAAGGCGATCTTGTCGGCCTTTTTCTCCTCCTTGGCCGCTTCCTTCTCCTTTGCCTTTTCGATCCGCTTTTTTGCGGCTTCCTTTTCCCTCTTTTCCGCCGCGGAAAGGCTCTTTGCGGGAGTTTTCTTTGCCGTCGCCTTCTTTGCGGAAGTTGTCTTTTTCACCGTTGTCTTTTTGGTCGTCTTTGCGGGGGCGCTGTCCACTTGGTCAGCCGTGTATTCCTCCACGCGCTCCACCTTCTCTGCGCCGCTCGAGACATTCTTACCGATTTTATTTTCCATGATATTCCCTCCTTATATGGCAAAGACATGCTTGCCGATGACAACCACCGTCTGGCGGTTGAAGATCCACGAACTCGTTGCAACGGCGGGGTTGTAGTAATAGAGACATCCATAGGTGGGATCCCAGCCGTTCATGGCGTCCCGTGCCGCATTGTAGGCCGTCTTGTCGGGTTCGAGATTGATCTGCCCGTCCGACACTGCCGTAAATGCGCCGCTCTGATAGACGACGCCCGCAATCGTATTGGGGAAAGATTTGCTCCTCACGCGGTTCATGATGACCGCGCCGATGGCGACCTGCCCGGTATAGCTCTCTCCCCTTCCCTCCGCATAGATGCACTTGGCGAGCAAGTACAGATCGGATGAGGTGTAGGAAGAGCTTCCCGAAGAAGAGGACGAGGAGGACGAGCCCGAAGATGAGCCCGAACCGCTCCCGTTATTTAAGGCGTTGTAGCTGTCGTTCATGCCGAGCGCCGCAAAGGTCGCTTTTCCGACGACGCCGTCCGCCGTCAAGCCGTTCTTCTTCTGAAAGGCGATGACCGCCTTTTTGGTACCCGCGCCGAAGATGCCGTCCACGGCGCCCGTATAGTAGCCCCACTGTTTTAATCTGCGCTGGACTTCCTTCACTTCGCCGCCCCTGCTCCCCTGACGGAGAACGGCGGCCTCTTGGGCAAGCTCAAGCGCCGTATCGGCTATGGGCTGAGCGGTGAACTTGTACGCCGCAATGCCCGTCGTGACTGCCGCAGTGAGGGCGAGAGCCACAGCGCCGATTGCCAAAAACTTCTTCATAAATTCCTCCTTACGCACAATGTGCGCAAGGTAAAAACTTTTATGCATGCTTTGTTTTTATCACGCAGGGTGGTCGGGCGGCGTCATGCTGCCCCGCGCGCATTCTTGTTGCACTAAGCGCGGCACGAGCGCGTAGCGCGAAGTAGAACGGGAGTTGTACGCAGTCCGTACAAGCCGTACCGAAGCATCTCGCCGCATACATTACGGACTTCGTTTGAGGGCGTACCCCCACCCCTACCCCGCCCCCTGCGTAAGGGGGCGGGCAAGAGGAAAAGGCAGAATGACATGGCGGGGCCCAAACGAAGTCCCCCTTGCTTCCCCTCTTAGGGGAAGTACCCCGAAGGGGGGATAGGGTTCAGAAACCCCTCAGTCACGGCAAGGGCAGCCGTGACAGCTCCCCTGAGAGGGGAGCCAAGAGCCCCGCCACAATTTTTAATTTTTAATTTTTAATTACTTCCGTAGGTTTAACGGGATCCTTCGCTGCGCTCAGGATGAGCGCAGCGCGCTCAATTTCTCATTCAAAAAAGGCTCCCGAGGGAGCCTTTTTTTGCAACATATGTTTCAAATTTTACTCGTCGTTGGGGCGGCGCATGGTGAGGGAGATGCGGCCCTTTTTCTCGTCTGCGTCGAGCACCCAAACGGTGACGACGTCCCCCACCGACAGCACCTCGGAGGGGTGGCGGATGAATCGGTCGCAGATCTTTGAGATATGCACGAGGCCGTCCTGATGCACGCCGATATCGACGAATGCGCCGAAGTCGATGACGTTCCGCACCGTCCCCTTCAGCTCCATGCCCTTTTTGAGGTCCTTGATGTCGAGCACGTCCGTCCGAAGCACGGGGGCGGGGAGCTCGTCGCGGGGATCGCGGCCGGGCTTCATGAGCTCGGTGACGACGTCGCGCAGTGTGGGAACGCCGACGCCGCATTCGAGAGCCGCTTTCTCCTCCCCGTAATTTGCAACGCGTTCGCGGAGCCGTGCGATCTGCTGGGCCTTGACCTCGGCCATCGTGTAGCCGCAGAGCTTGAGAAGTTTCTCCGCCGCCTCGTAGGATTCGGGGTGAACGGCGGTGTTATCGAGAACTTCCTCGCTCTCGGGCACACGCAGGAAACCTGCGCACTGCTCAAAGGCCTTGGCGCCGAGCCCCTTCACCTTCATGAGCTGCTTCCTCGAGGAGAATGCCCCGTTCTCCTCCCTGAATTTGACGATATTCCCCGCCGTGCCTGAGTTCAGCCCCGACACCCTTGCGAGGAGGGGTGCAGAGGCCGTGTTCACATCCACGCCGACGGCATTCACGCAGTCCTCTACGACGCCGTCGAGGGCGGAAGAGAGCCGTTTTTCGGGCATATCATGCTGATATTGTCCCACGCCGATGGACTTGGGGTCGATCTTGACGAGCTCAGCCAAGGGGTCCTGCAGCCGTCTTGCAATGGAGACGGCGGAGCGCAAATTCACGTCATATTCGGGGAATTCTTCGGCTGCGAGTTTGGAAGCGGAGTAGACGGACGCCCCCGCCTCATTGACGATGACGTAGCTCACCCCCGCATCCTTGCCGAGGGAGGCGATGAGCTCAACGGTCATCTGCTCCGTCTCGCGGCTCGCCGTACCGTTGCCGATGGCGATGTGCGCGACCTTGTGTTTCTTGATGAGGGCAGAGAGCTTTACGATACATTCCTGCTTCTGCCGTTCCCCATAGGTGGGATAGACGACTGCCGTGTCGAGCACCTTCCCCGTGCCGTCCACGACGGCGACCTTGCAGCCCATGCGGTAACCGGGGTCGAGGCCCATCGTGACGAATCCCTTGACGGGCGGCTGCATGAGGAGGGGACGGAGGTTCAATGCGAATTGGCCGATCGCACCCTCGTTGGCGGCGTCGGTGAGCGTGTTCCGCACTTCCCGCTCGATGGCGGGAGCGATGAGGCGGTCGTAGGCGTCGGCAGTGCATTCCCTGACAAACTGCGAGGACGCACACATGGGCTTTTTGACGGTGCGGCGGCAGATGAGTTCCACGATCATCTCGCGGTTGATCTCGATGCTGACCTTTAACACCTCTTCCTTCTCGCCGCGGTTCATGGCGAGGATCTGGTGCCCCGCGACCTTGGCGACGGGAGAGTTGAAGTCGTAATAGTTGCGATAGACGGTGTCCTCGGGATTCTTTTTGGCCGCGACCGAGGCGATGGCGGCGTATCTCATGTAGAATTCACGGAGGAATTTGCGGATGGCGGCGTCATCGGAGATCCATTCGGCGATGATATCCCCCGCCCCTGCAAGGGCTTCCTCGGCGGTGTTGACCCCCTTCTCCGCGTCGATGTACTTTTCCGCCTCCTTGATGGGAACGGGACAGTCGGGAGCCTGTTCAAAGAGGACCTTAGCGAGCGGTTCGAGGCCCTTTTCCTTGGCCACCGTGGCACGGGTGCGGCGCTTTTGCTTGAAGGGACGGTAGAGGTCCTCCACTTCCGCAAGCGTCTTGGCGGCAAGGATCTGCCCCTCGAGCTCGGGGGTGAGCTGGCCGCGATCCCCGATCGTCTTGATGACCTCGTTCTTCCTCTGTTCGAGACCGCGGAGGTACTCGAGACGGTCGGCAAGGGCACGGATGGTCTGGTCGTCCATCGTGCCGTGCATTTCCTTGCGGTAACGGGCGATGAAGGGGACGGTGTTGCCCTCGTCGAGAAGGTTGATGACGTTTTGAACATGTTGTTCGTTCAAGTTGAGTTCGGTTGCAATGGTCTGAGCGATATTTTCCATAGTAATCTAAATTATAGCACATAACCCTCCCCTTTTGCAATACCTTTTGAAGAATTTCTCCCCCTCATCCCGAGCGACCCCGCCCCGCGTCATTCTGTGGGGTTCCCTCGGCTCCCCTCTCAGGGGAGCTGTCACCGCAGGTGACTGAGGGGTTTTTGAACCCTATCCCCCCTTCGGGGTACTTCCCCTAAGAGGGGAAGCAAGGGGGACTCCGTTCGTGCCGTCCTCATCCCGAGCGTAGCGAGCGGATCTCGTAAACCGAAGAGCTTCGTTCAAGGGCGGACCCCCACCCCTACCCCGCCCCCTGACGCAGGGGGCGGGCAAGAGGAAAGGCAGAATGAGCGGGCGGACACGGGCGGGCAAGAGGAAAGGCATACAAAAAAGAGAGGTCGCCCTCTCTTTTTTGCTGTGTGGATATGTTTTGGGTAAAAGGAGATTTACCCTCTGTGAGCTCAGTTTTTCTCATTTCATATCGAAATCGTCGTCTTTTTCATGACAATTTCGGTCATTCCGTCAACGTTCCGTTTGAATATTTCAAATTCCCGTTGCTGCATTTTACAGTGATACTCTTCACATTTTCAAAAACTTCCTTGCCCTCGGTCAATTCCTTCCACTTCTCGGTGGTATTTCTAAAATAGAATCCGCCTGAATAGTTGACCGTACAGCCCTTGAACGCACCCTGCCCAATGCTCTCCAAGTTGCTGTTGTTCTTTGTGGAACCGTAACGGCTATGCGGCGTGCCGATACAGACCTCAAACAGTTTGGTGCATCCCGAGAACGCCTCGTCGCCGATCGTCGTCACGTCGTCTCCGATATAGACCGTAACAAAATAATCTGAACTTGCAAAGGCCTTTTCGAAAGCATGCGCGCCGATTGTCTTGATCCCGCCCGCGATCGTAAAATCATAGTTATAGCGTGTTCCCAAATGGGTTTCCGCAAAGGCATATTCGCCGATCGCCGTCGCCGTATTGCCGAAATTCACATCGGCAATGTTTTTGTTCTGATAGAAAGCATAGTTGTAGATCTCATATGCTTCACCGTCGTCGGGAAGGGTAAGCGTGACCCGTTCGCCCTCTCCCACATATCCGACAAGGTACTTCTTCGCGTCCTTAGTCGTATAGAAACGGTAATCGCCGTCCGCAGTGATACGGGACTCCGTCGCGTCGTCACCCGTGCGGATCTCGGCGGCGTAGTAGCCGACGTCTCCCGCGACCGCACCGTTTGCCTTGGTTTTCACGGCAGGCGACCCCGAATGATCGATGACTTCCACAAGTCTGTAGCAATATTCAAACGCGTTCGGCCCGATCGTGGTGACCGCGGAACCGATCTCCACGGAGAAGAGGCTTTCGCAATCATAGAACACACCGCCCGGGTCATTGCCGCCGCCATCGCCCTTGATTTCCGTAAGACCGTTGCCGATCTTCACGCTTTCGAGTTGCAAACAGGAGGCAAATGCAGTATAACCAATTTCCGTGACGGTATCGGGAAGTTCAACGCTCTTCAACGGCGTACCTCTGAATGCGTCTTTGTCGATCTTCTGTAGGCCTTCCGAAAATTGTACGCTTTCAAGTCCGCTATTATGGAATGCTTCACTGCCGATACTCGTTACACTCGCGGGAACTGTGATCTCCCTTAAGCTCTTGCAGTTATAAAATGCACGGCGGTTGATTTTCGTCAATGTGGAGGGAAGAGTGACCGATTCAAGATTTGTACAGCCCTCGAAAACACCCCATTTGGTGGGAGAGCCGCCCGGATCGGACAATTCCGTAAAGCCCTCTTCGATCACGACAGACACAATGTCCGTATTCTTTTCAAACGCACCACGATCAAACTTGACCTCTTTGCCGTTGATCTTATACGGGACGACGACTTCTTTCACGCCCGCAGGCGCGCCCTTGATGGTGTAGTTTCCGTCCGTATCTTCATGGAACTCGCTTGAAGAAAACACATTCTCAAGGCCGCAATATTTGCAGAGATTGTCCTCTCCGAAGTCATGCCCGACGCCGAGGAAGGTGCAGGGAGATTGGTCGATGACCTGTTTCCACCAGCCGCCGTCGTCATCCTCTTGGTAAGTATAGATCTTGAAGCCGTTGTATGTCCCTTCCGATTTTGTATACGAAGGCAGAGAGCGCATGTAAAAATCGCCCGCCTTGGCCGAAACGCCCGCATTCTCGGGAGCTACGTTCCCGTAGAACCAGAGATTGCCCGGCAGACCCTGCGGGCCCTGTTCGCCCTGTTCGCCTTGTTCGCCCTGTTTGCCTTGCTCGCCACGGTCCCCCTTCGGTCCGACTGCACCCGTTGCACCGTTCTCGGGTTTGATG
>CANRDK010000047.1 GCA_947629345.1 uncultured Clostridia bacterium | reverse complement strand
GGCTGAAAATGTCCTCTGTGGGGGCCTCGGGCTCCGTCGGCGGGGTGATGTCTCTTCTTCCGCGGCTGAAAATGTCCTCTGTGGGGGCCTCGGGCTCCGTCGGAGGAGTGATGTCTCGTCTGTTACGGCTGAAAATGTCCTCTGCGGGCGTGGGTTCAGCGGAACGGAAGGGTTCTACGGGGCGAGCAGGCTCGGCGGGGCGGAAGGGCTCCACGGGACGTGCAGGCTCGGCGGGACGGAAGGGTTCCACGGGACGAGCAGGCTCTGCAGGACGGAAGGGTTCTGCGGGGCGAGCGGGCTCGGCGGGACGGAAGGGTTCCACGGGGCGAACGTCGTTTTTGTAGAAATCTCTCCCCTCTGCCTCCCCGATGGGCGCACGGTAGGAGGGCTTCTGCGGATAGTTGTCGTCCGTCAACGGGTAAGAATAGCCGCTGTCGGCCGCCGCAGGCCTGTCCTCTGTGACGCGGCGGGGCATGGAAGTACGGTTTCCGCTCTCCGCCGCATACGCCTCGGAATAGGGGCCGTTGTCCGGCAGAACGCTGGAACGGCGGGGCTGGGAATTGAAGCGGGAATCCTCGTCAAAGATGAGGTTTTCCCTGTAATTTTTTGCGGGATCGTCCGAAAAGAGAATGGCGCGGCCGCGGGCCTGTGCCTCGCTTCTCGGCAGATCGGAGGGCTGTTCCCCAAAGATCGGTGCACTGCGCGAAGGTTCCGCCCAAGAGGCAGCGGGAGATACGGGGGCATAGGGTTCTGTCCAAGGGGCGGCGGGGGCAGCGGGAGCGGAGGGATCCGTCCAAGGGGCTGCGGGAGAACGAACGCCGTACGGTTCCTCGTCCATCGCATACGAAGAGGAACGCTCGGGGGCGGGAATGTCGTCAAACGTTATGGGAGCCTGCGTTTCCTTCTTCCCCTTCTTCTTTGCACCCGGAAGGAGATACGCCCTGAGCGGGGTCCCGATCAAGGCAAAGTAGAGCGCCGCAATGAGGAGGAACGCATAGACAATATACGCCCCCACCGATTGGAAGAGCAGACGCACGGGATAGCCGATGAGGCCGAGCAGAACGCCGCCGCCCGTGGCCATTGCCGTGTCTTCCCCCGCGGCATGGAAACAGCCCGAAAGGTAGCCCCCGAAGCTGTTGATTGACGACGAGACGGAATCGATGAAAAAGCGTTCCGCCGTTGCCGCCTGTACGATGAGAAACACCGCCGTCACGAGCAAGATCGTGCGCAGTGTCCAACCCTTGGGGAGGAGTTTCTTCCCCGAGATCAGGTAGATAGAGAGATAGATGAGCGCGGCAAACAGAAAGTATGCGTAAAATCCCGCAGTCCCGAGAAAGAATGCGGTGATCGCCTTGCCGACGTCTCCGAACAGAAGCTCACCCGTTGCGGTGATGAGAAGAAGCAATCCACCGAAGAGCAGAAATGTCATCCCAAATGTCTCACGGGTTGCGATCTTTGTCTTATTTTTATCCTTTTTGTCCTCGCTGCCGCGACCGACTCCGTTCACAATTCCTCCTGCCGCTTCCCCGCAGGCCGTTCATGGAGAAGCGCATATAATGTCAAAATACAGTATATCATTCTTTGGAAAATTTTTCAACGATATTGGCAAACTTTTTTTGCTTTTCTTGAATTTCTTTTTTGGGCTCGACGGCTCCCCTCCCCCCTACCCCCCTCCCCAAGGAGGGGGCATGGACTGGGTTGGGCACGAGGGCCCCTCCCCAAGGAGGGGGCTTAAGGCTCCCCCCTCGGGGGGGGGGGAGCTGTCACGCAGTGACTGAGGAGGGGCATGGACTGCGTCTTAAGGCGGACCCCCACCCCTACCCCGCCCCCTGACGCAGGGGGCGGGCAAGAGGAAGGGCAGGATGAGCGTCGCTCGCCGAGGGCAAAAAGCGAGCCCTCGCCGAGGAGATCGGCGAGGGCCATAAATTCATCTTTACCCAAATGCCTTTCGGCTATGTACTTACCTGTTCGCTTCCGCGGGAGAGGACTGGATGAGCGTTGCGATGATCTTGATGTCCTCCGACCTGTAGAGCTCTTCACGGTCGGTAACGGGCATCTTGGGCTCGTAGGCTTGTTCCTCCTTGCGGGGAATGCCGTACTTCTCTGCGATCTGCCCGAGCAGCATCTTTGCCCTTCTGCACTTCAGCCCCGAAGTGAGGCAGAGCATGGCGGGCGTTTCGGCAAAGCGTGCCTTGTTCGAGATGTCCTTGATCTTCAATGCATCGTAGTCCACTTCCTCTCTCGAGAGAGCGTAGGCGATGCAGAGCTTCTGCCCCTTGAAATAGATGATGCCGATCCTGTCGCGCCCGATACCGATACGCATCTGGCGGCGGCTCTCGCGCAGTTTGATTTTTTTATAGTGCGAGGCCTCTTCGATGAAGTCGGTGTAGAAATTCCTTGCCTCTTCATCCGCAAGCGCAAGTCTCGCATTGAAGGAATAGGAGAACGTGACTCTGTAGATCCTCTCGTCGTAGATGGCGCCGACGCAACCCACCTTTTCGCGCATGGCGGGAGTCATCTCATAGGCGTACATGATCTTGCCGCGGCGGTCGTATCCCTCTTCGCCCTCTTGGGCTGCCCCGCCTGCGAGCGCGGCAACGCCGACACCGAGCGCAATACCTGCTGCAACTGCGGCTGCGGCCTTCCCGTCTCCCTCTTCTGCGGGCGCGGGTTCCTCTGCGGGTTCTTCTTGAGGCTCTTCCTCAACGGGTTCCTCTGCAGGTTCTTCCGCTACAGGCTCCTCTTCTTGAGGTTCCTCTGCGGGCTCTTCTTGAGGTTCTTCCTCAACGGGCTCCTCTGCGGGTTCCTCCTCAACGGGTTCCTCTGCAGGTTCTTCCGCTACAGGTTCCTCCTGAGGTTCCTCTGCAGGCTCTTCCTCAACGGGCTCCTCTTGAGGCTCCTCCTGCGGTTCTTCCTCAACAGGTTCCTCTTGAGGCTCTTCCTCAACGGGTTCCTCCTGAGGCTCTTCCTTGGGTTCCTCTTGAGGTTCCTCCTTGACAGGTTCCTCAGGGGCAGGTTCATTTTGAGCCTCTGCGAGAGCCTCCTCTTTGTTCTTTTTGGACTGACCCACGGTCAAGACTGCCGCGCTTGCGCCGAGAACGCCGATCACGATCCCGCCGAGCACCAAAAATGTTACTAACATCACGTCTCCTCCGTAAAACTATGTTATCGTATACAGTATACAACAGATTTTCTGATTTTGCAATAGGATAAAAGAAAATATTTTGCACTTTTTACAAAAATTTTTTGCAAAATCTGCGCCTTATGCGACAATTTCGCCCTTACGGAAGGACATTCAGCTCACAATGTCGATGTATTCGTCGAGGGTGACATTCTTATCGAACACCTTTGTGCCGTCGATGACGATGATGCGGTTGCAGACGGTGTTCATGAGTTCCTGATCGTGGGAAGTTAAAAGCATGCAGCCCTTAAAGGCGGTGAGGCCGTTGTTGAGGGAGGTGATGCTCTCGAGATCGAGGTGGTTGGTGGGCTCGTCGAGGACGAGGAAATTCCCCCCTTCGAGCATCATTTTCGCGAGCATACATCTCACTTTTTCGCCGCCCGAGAGGACTTTGGCCTGTTTTAACGCCTCCTCGCCCGAGAAGAGCATTCTGCCTAACCACCCGCGGAGATATTCCTCGTAGTGGTCCTTGGAGAATTGGGAGAGCCACTGCACGAGCGTGAGGTCGCAGCCATCGAAAAATTCGCTGTTATCGAGCGGATAATAGGATGCGGAGATGGTCTTGCCCCACTTCACGGTGCCGCTGTCGGGCTCTGCCTTTCCCATCAAAATATCATAGAGCATGGTGACGGAAGTGGACTTATCGCACAGAATGCCGATCTTGTCCCCCCTCTGCACCGTAAACGTCAGATTTTCAAAGTAGCCCGCCTTGGTGAGCCCTTCCACCTCGAGAATGTCGTTGCCGATCTCCCTCTCGTACTTGAAATCGATATAGGGATACTTGCGGAGGGAGGGTTTGAAGTCGGAGATGGTGAGCTTTTCGAGCTCCTTCTTTCTCGAAGTCGCCTGCCGCGATTTACTTGCATTGGCGGCGAAGCGGGCGATGAAGTCCCTCAGCTCCGCGGCACGCTGTTCGGCCTTCTTGTTCTGGTCCCGCTGCTGGCGGGCCATGAGCTGGGAGGTCTGATACCAGAAGTCGTAGTTGCCGAGGAAGAGATTGATCTGCCCGTAGTCGACGTCGCAGATGTGGGTGCAAACCTTATTCAAGAAGTGCCTGTTGTGGGAGACGATGATGATAGTGTTCTCGAAATCGAGCAGGTAGTTTTCGAGCCAGCGGGTCGTCTTGAGGTCGAGATTGTTGGTGGGCTCGTCGAGAAGGAGCACGTCGGGATTCCCGAAGAGGGCCTGTGCGAGGAGCACTTTGACCTTCTTCTTCGCGTCGAGGTCCCCCATCTTCATGCCGTGGAATTCGGCGGGAATGTCGAGTTCGTTGAGAAGGGTCTCGGCCTCGCTCTCGGCCTCCCAACCGCCGAGCTCCGCGAACTCGCTCTCGAGCGCAGCCGCCCGCTCCCCGTCCATGGGAATAGAGCTCGTCCTTCTCGTCCATGATCTCCACGAGCCGCCTGTGGCCGAGCATGACGGTGCGGAGAACGGTCTCGCCGTCGTACTTGTTCTGGTTTTGGGCGAGGACGGACATGCGCTCGTTCTTGTCGAGAATGACTTCCCCCTTGTTGGGTTCGATCTCCCCCGAGAGGACTTTGAGGAAGGTGGACTTCCCCGCGCCGTTCGCGCCGATGATGCCATAGCAGTTGCCCTTGGTAAATTTTAAATTGACGTCCTCGAAGAGTTTTTTACTGCCGTATTGCAAACTGACGCCGTTGACTTGTAACATAATACTCCTTATGAGAAATTAAAAATTGAGCGCTCTGCGCTCATCCTGAGCGTAGCGAAGGATCCCGTTAAACCAACGGACTTCGTTTGAGGGGATTCTTCGGTCGCTTTGCTCCCTCAGAATGAGCGGGTTACCCCCCGCCCCTCCCCAAGGAGGGGGCATGGACTTCGTTCGGGCTCCCCTTGGCTCCCCTCTTAGGGGAGCTGTCACGCTGTCCTTGCGTGACTGAGGGGTTTTGAACCCTATCCCCCCTTCGGGGTACTTCCCCTAAGAGGGGAAGCGAGGGTTCCCCGCCACCCGCGTCGCCCTTTGACTTAAAGAATTATACCATACTTTCCCCTTTTTATCAAACGAAAAGAGGCGGTGAGGAGAAATTTCATCAAAACGCTTGCGTTTTTTTCGTGCGCGTGCTATAATCCCCTTGCCTGAACGGAAAGAGGATTCTGACCGCAAAGGAGGAAGTTTCTATCGAAATGCCGCGCCTGCGTTTTGGGCGTGATTCCTCCTGCCGTCTCGGGCGGGAGGTTTTTTATGGAAGAAAAACGCATCGCTGTGCTCTCCGTCATCGTGGAACAGCGAGAACAGGCCGAAACGCTCAACCGCTATCTCTCCGAGTACGGGGAATATATCATCGGCAGAATGGGGATACCCTATCGCGAGAAGAAGGTGTCCGTGTTGAGCGTGGTGCTCGACGCGCCCTCCTCCGCCGTGAACGCCCTCACGGGCAAGATCGGCCAGCTCGACGGCGTCACGGCAAAGACGCTGTTCAGCAAGTTTTGAATGTGCTGTTGCGGTGCGGCGTCATGCTTTACGGACGCCTCGGAATGTGGGTATTTCCTTGCTTCCCCTCTCAGGGGAAGTACCCCGAAGGGGGGATAGGGTTCCAAACCCCTCAGTCACGCAAGGACAGCGTGACAGCTCCCCTACAAAGGGAGCCAAGGGCACTCTCTTGAATCATGCCCCGCCTCAATTTTTAATTTTTAATTTTGAATTTTAAATTTTTAATTTTTAAGGAGTTGTACTATGAACAAATTTTTCAAAGGCATTGTATGCGCTGCGGTGTGCGGCGCGGCAGTTCTCGGCACGTTCGGCCTTGCGGCCTGCGGCGGGGACAACAACGATTCGACGGACAACGGTCACGACGACCCTGTCCCCGTCTCCGTCTACGCCCCCGACGGCGCTCCCGCCCTCGCGCTCGCAAATCTCATCGAGAGCGAAAAGACCCCGTCAAGCCGCTATCGGTTCGACGTCCACATCGTCGATGCCAACACGATCGCGACATATGTGACAGGGAAGGAACCGGATGCCGACTTCTGCATTCTTCCCTCCAATGCGGCGGGAAAGGTCCTCGGCACGGGTGAGACCTATCAGATGCTCGGCACCGTCACCAACGGCAACCTCTATTTCTTGACGGACACGAACAAGAATCTTCCCGAACTCACCAAGGAGAACCTCTCCGCTGCCCTTCTCGGCAAGACGCTCGGCGTCATTCAGTACGAAAACGTCCCCGGGCTCACCCTCAGGGTCGTCCTCGGCGAATACGATATCCCCTACCAACTTGTGGAAAACAACGACGATCCCGATCCCGCAAAGGTCAATCTCCGTTCGCTGAAGCCCGAAGAGGTCGTCCCCGCCACGGGCTGTGATTACTATCTCTGTCCCGAACCCGCTCGCACGACCAAGATCGGCGCGACGAAGGATACCCCCAATCCCCTTCGTGCGGCGGGATCCCTGCAGGCGCTCTATGGGGACGGGAGCGGCTTCCCGCAGGCCGTGCTCGTTGCAAAAAAGGATATTCTCACCGCCGATAA
Source organism: uncultured Clostridia bacterium (assembly GCA_947629345.1). Lineage (GTDB taxonomy): Bacteria > Bacillota > Clostridia > Christensenellales > Borkfalkiaceae > Gallimonas. Next base: position 7,205 of record CANRDK010000047.1, on the reverse strand, counting down.
GGCCCTTGCGGACAAGGTCATCGGCTACATGGAGGGCAGCGGGGAATACCTCAAAACGGCAGATGCGCACACCCTTGCGGAGCTCCTCGCTTCCAAGCGCACAAGCGGCATGGAAGCGGCCTTTGCCGAAGCCCAGCTCAACCCGACCGTGCTTGCAAATTGTTCTGTAAAATTCACAAAGGCGGCCGATTGTAAGACGGCGGTCATCGAATTTTTGACGAAGTACAAGGCGGTGAGCAGTGACGCGACCAACATTCCCGCCGACGCCTTCTTCTACCTCGGATAACATTGAAAAAGGACAAACTTCTCAATTTCATCTTTTCCGCGATGGCAGTCGGGACGATCCTGCTTGTTTGGCTCATTGCCTACTTTGGGGTGGGAAATGACCTCGTTGTGCCCTCCATTTCGGACACTTTTGTGCAAATTTGGCAGCTTTTAGGCGAAGCTGCCTTTTGGAGTGCCTTTGGAGGGACCCTTTGGCGGACCCTCGAGGCCTTTCTCATCTCCTTTGCGCTCGGCATTGCGCTCGCTCTTTTGAGCTGCGTATTCGGGCCCGTGCGGGCATTCCTTGCCCCCGTCGTCTCGATTTTGAGGACGGTGCCGACGATGGCCGTCGTGCTCATTCTGCTCCTCTGGACGTCGCCCGCAGTCGCACCCGTCATCATCGCCGTGCTCGTTCTCTTCCCTGTGCTCTATACTTCAATGTTGAGTTCGCTTGACGAAGTACGCGGAGAATACGGCGACATGGCGACATCGTTCTGCGTCCCGAAAACGAGGCAGGCGCTTTGCATGTATCTCCCCCTCGCCGCACCGCCCGTCCTCGCCCAGCTGGGAGCAGCATTCTCCCTCGGGCTCAAGATCACCGTGTCGGGCGAGGTGCTCTCCGCCACGGCAAGGAGCCTCGGGAGCATGATGCAGCAGGCCCAAGGGTTTTTGGAGACACCCCGCCTCATCGCGCTGACCCTGCTTGCCGTCGCGGTCGGGTTCCTGTTTGAAGGGCTCTTCGCCCTCGCGGCATATCTGTGGAGAAGGAGGCGGGCATGACACTCAACCATATCACCAAAAAATACGGCGAGACGACCGCCCTCGACGACGTCTCCCTCGACATCGAAGAGGGCAAAATCACGGCGGTGCTCGGCGAGAGCGGCGCGGGAAAGACGACGCTTTTAAACGTCATCGCGGGCAATCTTCCCTTCGAGGGGACCGTTGAGGGCGTGGGGAAAGTGAGCTATCTCTTCCAATCTCCAAAGCTCCTTCCGAACCTCACCGTCGAGGGCAATTTAAAGTTCGTCCTCGAGAAAGAAAATTACAAAAATATCGCACTTATGTTGCGAAAAGTGGGTCTCGAGGGGAAGGAAAATTCCTACCCGAAACAGCTCTCGGGGGGAGAGAGACAGCGCGTTGCGATCGCGCGGGCGTTCCTCTTTCCCCATGAAATTCTCCTCATGGACGAGCCCTTTTCCTCCCTCGATCTCTCCCTCAAAAAGTCCCTTCTCGCTCTCACGGTGGAGCTCTGGCGGGAGAGAAAGGAGACGGTCGTGTTCGTCACCCACGACGTGCACGAGGCGGCCGTTTTGGCGCACAGGGCTGTTCTTCTCCACAGGGGGAAGGTGACGGACGATATCCCCATCGCGGGGGAACCCCTCAGGGACTTTTTCTCCCGTCCCGCAGAGGAAAATACCCTCGTTCATGCCCTCATGCGGGAATGACACGGACAGCCCTCTCATACAATATTGTGTGAGAAAATACCGTTCGCGCAGAAGTAAACTCAAAAGGCGGGTGATCATTTTCACGATCCTCGCCCTTTTCATTCTCTCCGTCACCCTCATTCATGTGAATCTGACGGGGGTGCTCAAGTCCATATCCGAGGCAAACATGCGCTCGATCACGACGGTCGCCGTCAACGACGCCATCTATTATACCCTCTCCGACGGCATTCGCTATGAGGACCTCGTGACGGTGGAACGGGGCGACGACGGGACCATCCGCTCCATCACCTCCAACGCCTTTCAGATCAACCGCATCGCGCGTGACACGGCATACATGTCCCAGCAGAACTTGCAGGAGATGAGCGAGGGCGGCATCGAAGTCCCGCTCGGGGCATTCCTCGGCATTGAAGCATGGGCAGGCTTCGGGCCCAAGATCAATATCAAGATCATCCCCATCTCCAACGTCTCCTGCAGTTTTTCCTCCAAATTCGAGGCGGAAGGGATCAACCAAACAAAACACTCCATCTATCTCGATGTCGTGGCGGATATCTCCATCGTCATGCCGTCGGGAACGAGCAATTTTGCCTCGCTCACGGAAGTGTTGATCGCGGAGAGCGTCATCGTCGGCACGGTGCCCGACGTCTTTTTGCAGGGGAACCTCTTCGGAAACGGGTATACACTTGCACCGTGAAAAAATGGGAAAGAGTGGTAAACATAATTGGAACTCGCCCCACCCCCCCTACCCCCCTCCCACGGAGGGGGCGTGACTGCGTTGTACTCCCATTCTCAGCATGACGCCGCACACACAGGCTTCGTTCAAGGGCGTACCCCCACCCCTACCCCGCCCCCTTACGCAGGGGGCAGGCAAGAGGCGGGGCTGGATGAGCGCGGGGGGGCGGGATGACACACCGACCGCTCATTCAGAGCGAAGCGATGAATCCCGTTAAACCCTGCTCCGTAAGTCTAATGGGATCCTTCCCCTTCGGCTACGCTCAGGGTCAGGATGAGCGTGGGGCATGGCGAGAGGCAAAGCGGGATGAGCTGCCGAGCTGATAAACTCTAAATCCACATTTTTTCTTGCGCGGGGGCGCAATGTGTGCTATAATGGTTGCATGGCGCCGAACGTTGTGTTTTTGGGACTCGATCTCTATTATTGGATGATCCTTTGCGGTGTGATCGCTGCAATGGTTCTTTTCCGTGCCCTGTACAGGCGTGCAGGGATCTCCTACCCCGTGTTCGTGCTGACCATCTGCGTCAGCGTCGGGGCGATCGTCGGCGGCTATCTCTTCGCTGCCCTCTTTCAGAGCTTCTACAACTTCCTCGATACGGGCGAATTCCGCTGGGGCGTCGGAACGACCTTTTACGGCGGGCTCATCGGCGCGGCCGCGGTCTTTCTCATTCTCTATTTCACATTCGGCCATTTCTTCTGCAGAGGCGCACACATTGGGGAATTCAACCGCATGCTCCTGCTCATTGCCCCCTGCATCGCCCTCGCCCATGCCTTTGGGAGGATCGGGTGCCTCCTCGACGGCTGTTGCTACGGTAAAATCAGCGATTTCGGCCTCCCGATGTATGTCGGCGGCGCGTGGGAAACACGGATCCCCATCCAGCTCTACGAGTCTATTTTCCTCTTCGTGCTTGCGGGAACGCTCGTCTTTCTCCTTCTCAAGAAAAAGGGGGACTACAACGCAAGCATCTACCTCATCGGCTACGGCGTATGGCGGTTCATCATCGAGTTCTTCCGTGACGACGAGCGGGGCTCCTCGGGGCTCTCTTTCCTGTCCCCCTCCCAGCTCACGGCGATCCTTTTGGTCCTCGTCGGCGTTGCCTATATCTTTATCTATCGCTATCTGTTGAAGCGTCTCTTTGAAAATTACGCGACGGGAGAGAAAGAAGATGAAACGGCGTGACATTTTCCTCCTCATTCTCCTTCTTCCCTGCGCTGCGGCCATTGTCCTCTTTGGGTTCGACCTTCTCCCCATCTCCGATGAAGTTCTGCAATCTCTCCTGCGAGAGACGGTTCCGCGGCTCGCGGCGGGGGGATATCTTCTCATTTTCATGTGTTTGAAGGGGTTTTCGGAGAGTTTTCACCCCAAGTGGAGGCCCCTTCACCTGCTTTGGGCGCTTCCCTGCTTTGCTGTTGCGGTCGTCAACTTCCCCTTTTCCGCTTTGATCTCGGGGAAAGCCGTCATCGAGCGGGCAGATCTTTTGTGGCTCTTCCTCCTCAAATGCCTCGGCATTGCCCTTCTCGAGGAGAGCTTCTTCCGTGCCCTCCTTGTGCCCCTCTTGCGGGAGAAAAGGGGGGATCTCTTTGCCGTTCTCCTCTCTGCAGCCCTCTTCGGCGCCATGCACCTCTTGAACCTCATCTCGGGGAACGTCGGGGCGGTGCTTTTGCAGGTGGGGTACACCTTCCTCCTCGGCTGTATGTTCGCCGTCATGCTGCTCTACACGGGGAATGTCTGGCTGTGTGTCTTGGTGCATTTTCTCTTTGATATCGGCGGGACGATCGTCACCGACCTCGGCCGCGGCCCCTTTCAGGACACCCTGTTTTGGATCCTGACGGCAGTTGCGGGAGCCCTCTGCGCCGTCCATATCGTTGTGACGTTTGTACGTCTTCATAAAAAGAATTTCAAAGAAAGTTCACAAAATGAATGAAATTCGTTGACTTTGCCGAAAAAAAGTCATATAATCGGTATGACATCGACAAAATCGGGTGATATTATGAATTTTTTCAGAAAAATATGGTGCAGAACCTTTCAAAAGGTCTTTCGCCTTGCGATCCCCTTCATGCCCTACCGCATTCCCACGCAGCTGCATTCCTGCGAGGAGGCCGCGGAGCTTGTCCTTAACGAGGGGAAGAAAAAGGCATTTATCGTGACGGACGCGGGCGTGCGTGCCTGCGGCGTGCTCGGGCCCGTGACGGCTGCGCTCGAGAAAAAGAACATTGCCTATGAAATTTTCGACGGGACCCCCGTCAACCCCACCGTCTCCGCGATCGAGGCGGCGCTCAAACTCTACAGGGAGAAGGGCTGTGACTGCCTGTTCGCCGTGGGAGGAGGTTCCCCCATGGACTGCGCAAAGGGGGTCTGCGCCCGCCTCATCAAGCCCAAAAAGTCCCTTTTGAAGATGAAGGGGATCCTCAAGGTCAGAGGGAAACAGCCCCTCTTCATCGCCGCACCCACGACGGCAGGAACGGGCAGCGAAACGACCATCGCGGCCGTCGTCACCGACGATAAAACGCACTATAAGTTTACGATTTTGTCCTTCTGCCTCGCACCGAAGTATGCCCTTTTGGACCCGCAGATGACAAAGACTCTCCCGCCGAAACCGACTGCCGAGACGGGCCTCGACGCCCTCACCCATGCCGTGGAGGCATACATCGGCCACTCGACCACCCGCTTCACGAGAAAGTGTGCAGTGAATGCCGTAAAGCTCATCAGGGAGAACCTCATAAGGGCCTATGAGGATGGGAACGACCTCGAGGCACGCAAAAATATGCAGATCGCAGCGTTCGATGCAGGACTCTCATTCACGATCTCCTATGTCGGCTATGTGCACGCCGTGGCACATTCTTTGGGCGGCGCATACAACTACCCTCACGGCAGGACGAATGCCACCCTTCTCCCCTATATCCTCACAAAATACGGCAAGAAAGCACACCGCCGCCTTGCAAAACTCGCGCGCCTCACGGGCGTGAGCGGCAAGAAGGAGAATGCCGAAGCGGCGCAGGAATTTATCGCGTGGATCCAAACGCTCAATGAGAGGATGGGGATCCCCGCCTCCATCGAGATGCGGGAACAGGACATTCCGAAGATGGCCGAAAATGCAGACAGAGAGGCAAATCCCCTCTATCCTGTGCCAAGACTTATGAACAAATTTGAGCTCGAAGAACTCTACCGCGGCATTCGCAAACGCCCCGAGCTTGACTGCGAAAATAAGCTCTTATTGCAGAAAAATTACTTTGCGACGGGGCAAACGCTTCCCATCAAGAAGCGCAAAGAATTATTAAGAAAATTGTACCTTTCCATACAAGCGCATGAGAATGAGATCAATGAGGCATTGAAAACAGACCTCGGCAAGAGCGCATCGGAGAGCTACATGTGCGAGGTCGGCATGACCCTTGCGGAGATCACACATATGCAAAAGCATATCAAAAAATATGCAAAAGCGAAGCATGTGAAGACGCCGCTTGCCCAATTCCGTGCAAAAAGTTTTGTCTATCCCTCCCCCTACGGGTGCGTGCTCGTCATGAGTCCTTGGAATTACCCCTTCCTTCTCACAATGGAACCCCTCGTGGACGCCGTCGCGGCGGGAAACTGCGTCATTGTGAAGCCCTCCGCCTACTCCCCCGCAACGGGAAAGGTCATGGCAAAACTCATCGAAGAGGTGTTTCCGCCCGAACACGTCAACTATGTTTTGGGCGGCAGAGCTGAAAATTCTGCCCTTCTCGACCTGCCCTTCGACAAAATTTTCTTTACGGGCAGTATCGCCGTCGGCAAGGAAGTCATGCGGCATGCGGCGGAACGGCTCACCCCCGTCACCCTCGAACTGGGCGGCAAGAGCCCCTGCATCGTCGATCGGACGGCCAAGATCGACCTCGCCGCAAAGCGGATCGTGTTCGGAAAATTCCTCAACTGCGGCCAGACCTGCGTCGCGCCCGACTACATTCTCGTGCACAGAGACGTCGAGGAGCCCCTCCTCAAGGCGCTTGAGGCTGAGATCGTCAAGCAATTCGGCGCCGATCCGCTCAAGAACCAAGACTACGGCAAGATCGTCAACGAGAAGCATTTCAAGCGGATCTATGGCCTGATCGACAGCGAAAAGGTCTGTTTCGGCGGCGAAACGGACGAGAAGGCCCTGCGTATCTCCCCCACCATCATGCGGAACGTCACGCGGGCGGACGCCGTGATGCAGGAGGAGATCTTCGGCCCCGTGCTGCCCGTTTTGACCTACACCGACGAGGAGGAGATCATCAAGGAGATCAACGAAAACGGCTCACCCCTTGCGCTGTATCTCTTCACCAAGGACAAAGAGACGGTGGAGAAGTTCCTCTCCCGCGTCAGCTTCGGCGGCGGGTGTGTGAACGACGTCGTCATCCACCTTGCGACCTCGAACATGGGCTTCGGCGGCGTGGGAAAGAGCGGCATGGGCAGCTACCACGGCAAGGACGGCTTTGAGTGCTTCACCCACAGAAAGAGTATTGTCGATAAAAAGACTTGGATCGACCTCCCCATGCGCTATCAACCGTACAAAAAATTCTACGACAAGCTCATCCGAAAGTTCCTGAAATAAGTTTGAACCATGCAAAAACGGGCGTACAACCGCCCGTTTTTTGTGTTATTGTCGCCCCCTTGGGGGCATGGACTGCGTTCGGCTCTTGCCGAAAACGAAAGCCTGTGGCGGCGTCATGCTGAGCGCAGGAACGTGGGGCGGAAAAATTGGAACAAAAAGAAATGACAAAATGACAGAGGTATGGTAGAATAAAAAGAAAGGAGA
>CANRDK010000046.1 GCA_947629345.1 uncultured Clostridia bacterium | reverse complement strand
GCCCACCCCCCTACCCCCCCTCCTCAGGAGGGGGCATGGACTCCGTTCTCAGCATGACGCCGCACCGACCCTTGGCTCCCCCTCCGAGGGGGAGCTGTCACGAAGCGACTGAGGGGGTGAGAATAAGGTGATGGTTCGACTACGCCACTTCGCGCTACGCGCTCGTGCCGCGCAGAGTAGCAACAAGAATGCGCGCGGGGCACCATGACGGGATTGGAACGCCGCCGTTCTCAATCTCTCCCCGCCACAATTTTTAATTTTGAATTTTGAATTTTTAATTACTTCCGTGCGTTTAACGGGATCCTTCCCCTTCGACTACGCTCAGGGTCAGGATGAGCGCGCGGGGGGCGGGCTCCGTCCTCATCCCGAGCGAAGCGAGCGGATCTCGCAAACCGACGGACTTCGTTCATGGGCGGACCCCCACCCCTACCCCGCCCCCTGACGCAGGGGGCGGGCAAGAGAGACGGACTCCGCCCTGACGCATGGGGCGGGCGGGAGGATGAGTATAAAAAAATCTCCCTTGCGGGAGATTGGTTCACTTTACATATTGTGCCAAGGATTCGTACAGGGTCTGGTAATATTCCCCCAAATAGGCGCGGGCGAGGGTGTCCATCGTGTACATCGCAAGCCGCGTCGCTGCATCGCTCGTCACATTCATATAGTAGTTTCTGACTGCCAGATACCTCTGCGGGGCGGAGAGTGCATAGTTGGGATTTTCGGGGTAGCGGTAGGGTCCCGCGTCGTTGCCCACCGCGGCCATGGATTCAAAGTGGAGCTGTTGAATGAGGTCCTCCCGCACGGCCGAGATCTTCTCCTCTGCGAGTGCGTCAAGACGCTCCTCCGCAAACGCACGGATATCGCTCCGTGCAGTGTTGTTTGAGAGCATAAAGTAGAAAATTTTCTTTTTCTCCTCGTTGTTCTCCGCGACGATGGCGTTTTTCTTCGTCTGCGCCGCGCGGACCATCGACAGCTGTACAGGGGTGAGATCCGCATAGGCGGGGTCCGTGAGATCTATAATGTCAATTTCCATCCTCTTTCCTCCATGCGACTTCGATGCTGTGAATGCGGCAGGCGGCGCTCTTCATCAAGATGGTGATTTTTGTCTCGGAGAGCCGTTTTTTCGCACATATGTGCACTTTTTCGTCCCCTTCCGCGGAGAAGGAACCGTCGGTTGCATTCGTCAGGATCCCAAAGATCCCCTTTCCGTCGATCCTTACCCATGCGAGGGCACGCGGAACGCCGCAGAGGGTGAGCGTGAGGGAACTTTCGCCGCCGAGCGGGAAGCTACTCTTCTGCGTGAAGGAGTACAGCGTCGTGCCCGCGAGGAAGTATCCCCGTGCGGCGGAAATGAGCCCCTCGGCAAGGATAAATCTGCTCGTCTTTTCCGAAAAATCGTAAACATATAGCGCGTTTTTGCCATCTGTAAGGCTGACGAGGGCGGCATACTTCCCATGGAGGCAAAAGCCCTGCGCTTGGGTCAAACCGATCTCCCCGCGGGGCCCTTCGAGGCGGGAACAGACGCTTCCGTTAAAGGAATAGAGGCCGTTTTCCGTCATGTAGCAGATGCGGTCGCCGCAGTCTGCCACGGAGCCCCCGATGACGCTCCCGCCGCTGAACGGCATTGCCGTCACGTCGAAGTCGAGCGCCTCCCCCTCCGCACGCATTTTTACGATCCCCCGTTCAAAAAAGAGATACAGTTTCTCGCGGAAGGAGAGGATCGCGACGATATTCCCCCTTCCCTCGTCGAAGTCGAGGTGGCCTGCCTTGTCGGGGTCGCGGTCGCTCTGGGTGATGCCGTCCACCGAATAGGGCGCCGAAAAGCGCAGCCTAAGACCCACCGCCGTAAAGAGCCGCCCGTGGTGCATGGCGGCACAGGCTCCGCCGACCGGTCCCGAGCTCTTCACCGCCCCGTCCGCAATGTAGCGCACAGTGTCCTTTTCGACGCAGTACAGCCCCTTTATGCCGATCTCCGTCACATGCGGGAGAAGGGCAACGGGCTCCGAGGCGATCCCCGTGATGTGTGTCTTTGCCGTGACGTTGTAGAGGCTCTTCTGCGCACTCTCATAGACGTAGACATTGTCGTCGGTGACATAGATGCGGCTCGATGCAGTCGGCAGAACGGAGACCGCCTCGTACCCCTCCGCACAGACGAGGCCCAATGCCGAGGGACGCATGTGGAAGAGCGCCGTCTCCCGCCCCTCGACGGGGCGGGAGGGATCGACAGTTTCTATGTGGAATTCTTCCTCGGGGGCATAGAGCGTTTTCTCGTATCTCATGCCCACCTCCTCGAACGGACGGAGAGCGGATGGCGCAGGATCCCCGCACTCTTGAGGGCCTCACGGTACTTTACGCCCCAGATCTTCCCCTCCTCCGTTCTTCCCTTCACGAAGCAGTACTCCGAGGCGACGCCGAGGGCCATAAGGCGGGGAGAGATCTTTCCGCCGAGCTCGGAGGAATCGCCGATCCCCTTCTTCTTCGGGGCATAGGAGTAGGTGACTTCGGCGGAGGAACAGTCGCAGAGGACGCCGTCGGGGGAGAGCGTAAAGGCAAGTCTCTGCCCTCCGCTCCTCACTGCGCAGACGTCCACGGGCGGGACGGAGAAGTCCGAAAACGGCAGAGTTCCGCTCTGAAATGCAAACGTCTCCGTCCTCTTGAGGGGATAGTCGTCGAGCGCGATCTCGTTCTCCACGACGTTGAAACAGGTGAGAAGGGTCTCCGCCTCTCCCGTGACCGAACTGCCCGCAAGCGCGGACGCGAGGTCTTTTTCATCGAGGAAGGAGGCGGCAAGGGTCAAAACTTCCCGAACGGTCATCTCTTTTCTCCTTATTCCTCGGTGATCCCCGAGAGCATTGCCTGTCCGCAGGGACGTTCGCACATGAGATCGGCATACTTCACGAGGGTGGCCGTGTAGACGGGCTTCCCCGGCACCTGCCTCAACACCTTGCCGTCCTCGTCCTCCAGCCACTGCCAGTCGCAGAGCTGGTACAGAACGAAGTCGTCCGTGTTGAGCAGATACATGGTCCCCTTGGGGCAGAATCTGTCCACAACCACGGGGATGCCGTTGAAGGAGATCGCCTTGTACCCGCCCTCGAGCTCCAGCGTATTGACAGTGGTGTACTTCTTCGAGAGAAGATTGATGAGTGCGCGGCGGACGCCCCACGAGCAGATGATGAAGTTGACCTTCCCGCCCGAATTCTCTTCGACCTTATCAATCGCGATCTGGATCTCGTTCTCCGTCAAGGTCTCCACCGTCTTCATGTAGGGGTTGAGCCACGCATTGTCGGTGCGGCTGTTGCCGTAGAGGATGCTGTTGCTGAAGATGTTGCCGAGGCCCGTGAGCTCGAAGCCCTTGGAGTTTGCAACGTAGAACTCGCTGTCCGCAGAGGCGCTGATAGATCTGTCGAGCGTAATGGTGTTCTTCTCCCTGTTCACCGTCTTGACGATGAGGCCTGACTCCTGCTTGACGGACATGGTGGTGTAGAGATCGATGAGCATGCCCTCCATGAAATTCTTCGTATCCGACACCGTGACAACTTTGCCGGAGGCGGAGACGACCTTGCCGAGAAGGCCGTTGCCGTTGCCGAAGAGCATACGGCCGAGGTTGTAGCTCGCACTTCTGACGAGGTTGCTCATCTCCTCGTCGAGGAGGTTCACAAAGGACGCCGCGCCGTTCGAGGACGTACGGAGCGCCTTATCGGAGATCTCGAGCGTGCCATAGAGGTTCTTGAGGCTGAGGGTGAAAACTTGGTAATTGGCGCCGTTGGCGACGGGGAGGTTGTCCGTCTCGCTCCCTGCCGCAATGCCGCCGCTCATGCCTGCGCGTACGATTTTTCTGATTTCTTTTCCGTAAATGTTGCTTTCGCTCTTTCTGATGCGCGAGAGGAATGGATTGGTGTAGAGGTCCAACTGGTCTGTAACGGCGCTCAAGTAATACTTCTTGAGCGTATTGTCTGCCGTAGCTGTTGTGATCGTCATAAAAAATTCTCCTTATTGATTGTTTTTGAAGAAGCTGAGCGCAAGTGCGCCCGCTTCACGGATGCTTCTCGGCCTCTGGGGAGGGGCAGTGACGCCCGTCCCCGCCGAGGAGAGCAGCGATACCCCCTTCAGCGATTTCAGATAGTCGCCGATGAGGCGGGATCTCACTGCCTCGTTTTCGCTGGCGGCCTGAAAGAGACCGTCGTCATCCATGACAGGGTGCGCCTCTTCCCCCTTCCGCTCCTCTCCTTCGAGGGCCTTTAAGCGTTGACTGCGGCGGGTAAATTCCGCTTCCAGCTCCCCGTATGCGCGCACGAGGGCGTCAACGCTCTTGAATTTTCCCGCAAGAAGCTCCTCTTTTTGCTCCCCTTGGGGTACCTGTTTGCCGTTTTCCTCTTCCATGTCATGCTCCTTTGCGGTGGGACTGAATGTGGCGCAGCACCCTCTCCTTCACCGCCTGATCTTCTTCCCCGCCCGAAAGCAGGTAGCGCATGTGCTCGGCAATGTGCAGTTCGTGGTCGTCGTACACATCCGCCTCCACATCGCGCTGCGCCAGAATGAGGTTCTCCCTCTCCGCCTTTTTGAGGTGAAGGGAGGAGATATCCCTCGCGCTCTCAAACGTTCCGTAACCGAGGGCCTCGAGTACCCTGTTGCGCGTCTCGTCGTCGAGCGCGCCCTCCTTGTTTTGCAGAAGCCCGAGATCGAGAAGTTTTAAAATTTCTTCCCGCATTTCCTCGGACGTCCTCTCGTATCCCGTGCCGAACTGTACGTCGTCGGCCGAGATATCGCTCGATGAAAACCAGAAGAGCTCGGTATTCCCGCCCGTTCCCGTCATGCGGAGGATCCTTCCTGCGGAGGCGAACTGTTTATACAGGTGCAGAATCTGTTTGCCTGCTTCCTTGATCGCCCGCTCCACGCTCTCGATACTCATCTGCATGCGGTTTTGATCTTGGTCGAGGAGGATCTGCAGACCGACGCCCGATGTGACGTGGGTGGGGTTTGCAGAGTTGCGGGAGATCTCGCTCATGCCCGAGACGAGGACAAACTCGTCCGAGATGCGCTCCTCTTCCTCATGGAATTCACTCGGCATGCTGCCGCAGTCGAGGAAGGTCGGGGCGGAGGAACCTTGGCGGTAGATGAGGACCTTCCCGGGATAAAGGCCCTCCTCGCTCAGTTCATCGGCGTCCAGGGAGCCGTCCTCCACCGCAATGCTCCCCATAGAGAGGCGGTTCAAGAATTCGTGCTTGCGGTTCCGCACCGCGTTGTACGCCCTCTGCAATGGGATCATGCGGTCTACGACACAGGTCCCGAAGAAGGACCCTGCCAAGGGAATGCACGTCTGCCTGATGAAGGGAAACGTGCGCTCTCCTCTGTCCTTGTTGCGGTAGGGAAGCGGTCCTTCATACAGAAGCGTGTCCCCCGCAACTATTTCCAGCCGTCCGTCCGGAAATTCTTCCGTCGGGCGGGTATACCGTTCGATGATGATCTCGGCGTCCTCGAGAACGGGGTGCGCCGCACTGTCCGTCGGCTTCTTCCAGCCTCCCGCCTGTGAAAATGGCACGAGGGGAAAGTCGCTCACCGTGTCTCCCGCAAGCTCCACGCCGAAGCGCTCGCGGATCTCGGATACGGGCACGGCCTTTGCATGGATGATGGACTTCACCTCATCCATGGTCTCCGCCGTGAGGGAGTCGGGATAGATCTCAAAGGGGGAAAGGGCGATAACGTTGACGTCCCCCTCCTTGAGCGAATGCCCCGTCTCGTCCGTGCCGATGATGTTGCCGTCGTTGAAATTCCAGATGACCTTGTAAAAGGCCGTCCCGCAGGTCTCCGACCAAAGACAGGCGCGGGAGATGATGCCGTCGAGGTCGAGTTTGTTCTTCACAGACTTCAGGATATTGGAGGAGAGACGCGCCGTCTTGATATCTGCCTCGCTGTCCGAAAAGGCCCTGACTTCGAGCGTCGGGCGGACCTTTGCGAGACGGGCAAGACGGGTATCGATCGTGGGGGCGATGTGGTTGAAACACCGCCTCGACTGCCAATAGAATTCCTTGTCCTCCTGCACGATCTCCCCCGCGGGAGAGAGGTCGCAGTATTGGTTGCCGCTGACGAAGTTCATGTTGAGCTCCCAGCTCTTTTCAATGCTCCGCCGTGCCTCTCTCCGCGCCTCGAAATCCTCCTTGATTTGCGCTATAAGTTGCATTTTTCTCTCTGCTTCGATCTGCTGAGCTGTCTTTTTTTGCCTGTTGATTTCTGCCATTTGAATCTCCTTTTTTTATTTTGTTTTTCCCCACCCCCAAGCCTACCCCCATCGGGGGGGAGGCTGTCACGCCGCCCTTGGCGTGACTGATGGGGGGCATGAGCACTCACCGCCCCTCGGCTCCCCTCCTCATGCCCCCTCCCGAGGAGGGGGGTAGGGGGGTGGGCAAGGGCCCCCTCGGCTCCCCTCTTAGGGGAGCTGTCGAGCGTAGCGAGACTGAGGGGTTTATAGAGTCATTCCAAACCCGCCCCACCACAATTTTAAATTTTTAATTCCTCCCGTCGGTCTAACGGGATCCTTCGCTTCGCTCAGGATGAGCGCGGAGCGCTCAATTTTTAATTCCTTCCGTAGGTTTAACGGGATCCTTCGCTACGCTCAGGATGAGCGCCCACTTGGCTCCCCCTTGGAGGGGGAGCCGTCACGCGCCCTTGCGTGACTGAGGGGGTGTCCCCTCACTTCTCCCCGTCTCTTAATTGGCGTATAAGTCGCTGTTTTTCCTCCTCGAGCTGTTCATCGGTGAGGGCGGAATAGTCCACATCGCCGTCGAGGAGGAGCTTCACGGCCTTGAGGTCGGGCGGGACATCCTTCTTCGTCTCCTTGCGCTTGATGAGGTGCAATTCCCCCTCCTTTGCGTCGTATTCCTCGGTGACCTCCTCCACCGTGAAGCCGAGCGCCACCTTTAAAATGGCGTCGCGGATCTTATCCTCCTGCATGTCTGTTCCTCCTCAGGCTACGGATGCGCCTTTCCTTGTCGAGCGAGATCGCGCTCTTCTTCTCCTCCGCCGCCGCGGGACGGGGACGGGTCATGAGATAGTACCTCAGTTCATCCATCGCATGGTCGTCGCGCTTGACGGGCGACTCGTCGTTTCCCCAAAAATATCCCTTGAATTCGCGGATCATGTTGGTGCAATTTGAAAAAATGTACAGATCGGGCAGGCCGTTTTTGCGCGAGAGGTAGCTCTTCACCTGCGCGATCCCCGCAAACACGTCCTTATCCACCCGCATGTCGGCGAGAATGCCCCGCTCGTAAAAGAGCTCTGATACGGACTTCGCGGAGGCGAGCGTGCGCTGTCCCGCCGCGGGGTCGATGAGGGCGGAAATTCTCCCCTTTGCGTCCCGCTTCCACCCCAAAATATCGCATATATGTTTGATTTTTTCCGCATGGAAGTCCACATCCTGTCCCGCCGCGTAGTGCTCCGCCACGACGTAGACATTGCCGTCGAAATCGGTGCAATACCAATGGGCGGAGAGCGGATTCTTGAGCCCCGGGTCGATGGAGATGGTGTCCTGCCACTCCTTGGGGACGGGAAAGGGCTCGATGACGTGGACTTTCTCGTCGAACTCGGGATACACAAGCCCCTCCCGCGTGCAGAATTTCCCGTAGCGGCGGGACTGCAGCGTCGTCTCGTCGAGGGCCTCCGTGAGCGCCTTGATCTCCCTCTTGGAGAGAAACGGGTTGTCCGCCCACTCCATGAATTCGTACCAAATTTGAGGGTTATTGTGCCGATTTAAGTAAATTTCCTCATAGACAAAGGTCAATCCCTTGAGGGGCGTCATGGTGCCGAAGATGTCCCCCTTGCGGTCGAGCACGCGCATCACGCACTCCTCATAGATGTCCTGCGGAGGCTCCTCGTCAAACCAGACGAAGTCGAGCGAGCTCCCCTGAAAGCGTTCCCTTCCTTGGTCGCAGCTCTTGAATCCGATGACGGAGACGCCGCCGAACACATTCTTCACACGGATCTGGTCGATGATGCCCGAGGCGGGCGAATCCCTCCTTCCGCTCGTCATCACGATCTCCTCGATCCAGTCGGGGCGGAGATAGTGCAGAATTTTCTGCTGTGCGACGTCCCTCTGCACCTGCGACGTGAGCGAAACCACCCAGCCGAACACATTCTTCCTGTTCTTTCGGTAGGGATGATTCCCCCGCGCCATCCATACGGCCTCCGCCGCCCCGCATTCCGTCTTTCCCGAACGGTTCCCCCCGAACACCCATCTGTTCCTCTTCTTACATTTGTGAAAGGCAATCTGCTTTTTGTGCTTCTTCCTTCCCGTGTTGTAGCGGGCGAGGGCGTCGCTCTCCTGCCGCTTCTTTTGTTCCCGTTCGATGGCATGGATTTTTTGCAATATTTCGTTCATTTTCGATAAAATAAATGTTTTCACTCGTCCGCACTTCCGCTATGATAGCGGCTATGAAACATTTCATCTCCCTCCTGATTTTTACGATGCTCTTCTTTCTCCCCGTTCTTCCAAGCGCCGCTTCTCCCCTCTCTGCCGCAGCGGCAGGGGAACAGTATGCCTACGTTCCCGACGGCGACGTCTGGTTCTATGCGGGGGAGACGGAGAGCTCCCGCGTCTTTCTCCTGCCCAAGACCTACTATGTAAAGATCTTGGGCGAGGGCGAAAAATACTGCCGCGTGGAATATCTCATCGATGAAGCCCCCTACAAAAAGGTCACGGGCTATTGCAGGACGGAGGACATCATCCCCGTGGACTATGTGCCCGTCCGACCCTATCTCAAAAAGCAGATCACCCTCTCCTATTCCCTCCCCGCGGGCACAGGCTCCCTCGGCGGGTCCTTCTCGAGCGTAGAAAAGACCTTTGTCTACTACGGCCTGCGCTACGACGGCGCAAAGCTCTATTACTACGTCCTCTCCGACGACACCTTCGACTATATCTCCGCCGAGAGCGAAGCCGTGTTCGATCTGAACACCGATTACAGCGAGTATATCGCCTCCATCGAGGCCTCAACGCAAGGGGGAAGCACGGGGGAGACGCCCCCGTCGGGGAGCCCGAACGCCGCCGTCATCGCCGTCATCTGTCTCGCCTGCGCCGCCGCAGTCGCCGCCGCCGTGTTCGTCGTCAAGGGGAAGAAAACGCCGCCGCCCGACGATCAGGAGGAGGAGTGACGGAGCTTTCCGTCCACCCGCACCGACCGTTCCGCCCCGTCCGCAATGGCCTCCACCACGCGGGAGAACAGCCCGTTCGTCTCCTCCAAAAATCTCTCCTGCGTCCAGCCGCCCCTCTCTATGTAGTCCGCCGCCTTTTTGAGGAGGCGGTCTTGTTTTCGGAAATAGGTCCGCCGTGCGCAGAGGAGAGGGACGGCATCCTTCAAATATTTCTTTCTGCGGAAGTACTTGTATTCGAGGAGATAGAGCTCCTCCGCCGAGCAGTGTTTGAGAAGTTCATCCACAATGCCGCAGAGCTCCTTGAGCGCCCTCTTCGCGGCGATCTCCTTTAAAATATCCACGGCGACCTCCTCGGTGGAGCGGGGATCCCGATAGGAGAGCAGGGCCTTGTTGTCTGCCGCCGCCCCCACCGCCTCGCCGATCTCATCCATCGTGGGATAGGCATACAATATCGCCTTAACATAGTCGTAATTCAATGTCTTTACTCCTTTCCGACAGCCCGAAGCGACTGCCGTCCTCATGTTTCCGAACGTTTGTTCGCATTTATCATAGCACATAATTTTGACAATCGGGGGCCAATATGCCACTTTTTTTTGAATTTTTTTATCTCCCTTCCCTAAGGAGGGGACATGGACTCCGTACAGGCTAAGGGGGTCCCTCATTCCGAGCCCCGAAGGGGCGAGAGAATCTCGCTTTAAGAACGGAAGTCCGTCGGTTTTACGGGATCCCCTCGCTTCGCTCAGGATGAGGGCGGGAACGTAAGCGCGAGGTTCATTCAGAGCGAAGCGATGAATCCCGTTGAACCCTGCTCCGTTGGTTTAATGGGATCCTTCGCTACGCTCAGGATGAGCGCAGAGCGCTCAATTTTTAATTTTAAATTTTTAATTACTTCCGTAAAAATTTGCATTTTCCGCGCGCGCGTGATATAATAGGGACATGTTCAAACAAAAGTTGACGGGCGCAGTCCTCGCCGCGGCCATGGCTCTCACAGCCGCAGGGCTCTTTGCAGACGGAATTTCCGCTGTCGCCCAAGAACAACCGAATAGGGCGGCCGAGGGGAACACAGAAATTTCCCTCACGTCTGAAAACTCACAGCTCTTCCTTCCCACGAGCTATGAGCAATATCTTGAACTCCAATCGCCCGTGGACATCGCCGTCTGCGAGCGGTATATCGCCGTGGCGGAGGAGTATAGCATCTATTATTTCGACCGCACTGCCGAGGGTGCCACCTATCACATTTTCACGCACAGTCAACCGATCTCTAAGATCCAATTCGCAACCGATGGTCATCTCTATTTTTCTGATGTGCTACAAATGTTCTATCATCTTGATTTTTCCGATGAGCCCCTAACCCCATCGGATGAATTGACGAACCTCTCCACTTTTTATATCCATAACGATACTCTCTTTAAGGTCCTCATGACAAATGGGGCCACTACCTATATTTCGACCACCCTCAATACACCCAAAGATGTCAGAAATCAGTTCGCGCAAAACACTTACAGCAACACCCCTCTGCTCACCTATGACGGCGGCACGTTTTACAGCGTTGTACAACAGCTCGTCAACACATACACATTGCAAGCGGGGACGGACACCTACACATCGTCCGAGAGTTTTTCTCTTGGGGTAAATATCAGCAGCGTTTCATCCGTATGTGCAGTAAACGGGTTCTTATATTTTTCCGTAAACGGCGTTTCTTCCTCCAACAACGGCCTTTACGCTTACGATCTTACAACCAAGAAAGAAACCCTTCTCTATGAAGGGGACGGATACGGGGCGTTGACCTCGTTCGGGGGAAAGCTGTACGCCGTCAAGGGCAACGCCGTGATGGAATACTCCCTCGAAGTCGGCGTCGAGAAGACGGACTATGAAATTTCCTCCGCCTCCGACTCCGTGAACCGCCTCTCTGGCGCACAGGACAGCGTGCGGGCGGGCGACCTCTTCGTCACGGCCGACAGCGCAAACCGCCGCCTCTCCATCTACAACATTGCCGAGGGCGTCCGCTCCGTTCTCTCCCTCCCCTATGTGCCGACGCATGCCGCAACGGACGGGGAGATCATCGCCGCTTCCTCCGAATCGACGGTGTACGTCTATGCGTGGAACAATCGCAATAAGAGCTATGAATGCGTGTTCAACTATGAGGACGGATATGCCGTCTCGGGGCTCTGCTGTCTGTACGGAAAGTGCTACTTTGTGACCATCGGCTTCGGCTACGGCGTGATCGGCGCAGACGCGGATGGGGAATATGCCCTCGAGGGTACCCAGATCCGCGCCACACCCGGCCAAACCGCCCCCGCCGCCCTCACGAACGACCTCTACGGAGACCTCTTCGTCGTCCTCACCGACGGCTCCGTGTTCAAATATACCGAAGAGAACTTTGCCGAAAGGGACCTCGCGCAGGGGGAACGGGTGGAAATTACCCTTCCCGCAGATTTCTCCTCCGTGCGTGCAGACTTTGAGGGGGCTCTCTACTGCCTGAGCGGCAACACCCTCTATCAAAACGGCACCCCCCTCGCCTCCATCGACGGGAAAGACTTCGTCTACAGCAAGGACGGGGCTACGATCTCCCCCATCTCCTTTGCGTTGGGGTTTGAGGACGACGCCGTCTACTTCAACTTCGGCAACTTCATCGTGAAAACGGGGGAGGGCACGCTCGGCTTCCCGACGCTCAGGACCATCGACGCGACGGGCGTGTTTGAGGAGATCGGACGGGTGCACACCCCCGAGGAAGTCCACTATACCGACGTCGAAAAGGGCGCGGTCGGCATTCAGGTGGATCTCTCCACGCTCGGAGAGGACACGCAGTATTTCCCCTTCACCTCCTATTCGAGGACGGCGGAGGAGGCCCGCGGCGTGCTCCTTGCAGAACAGGGTCCCTTCCGCCTTGTTGCCCTCTACCATGACAGAGAATACGATATCCGTCTCTTCCGCGGAGAACAGTGCACGGAGGCCGAGGTCTCCAAGACCGAACGCGCGGAGGAGAAATATCTCTCCAGCCAATGCGATCTCTACAACTATCCCTGCATTGCCGACGCCCGTGCTAAGACGCTGCCCCGCGGGACCAAGGTCAAGGTCCTCTATGCGATCTGCCCCGACGGCGACAGGACGCAGGCGCCCGACCTCGGCTACGACTTTGCCTATGTGGAGGCGGAAACGGCAGCGCGGGAAGTTCTGCGCGGGTATGTTCCCCTCTCCTTCCTGACCGAAGTGGATCCCTCGCGCGGGGAGAGTGCACACTTCGAGATCGTCAAACTCAAAGAGGACGTCCCCTTCACCGATGAAAACGGAAGCGAAAAGACGCTCACTGCGGGCACGGAAGTGCGGCTCTACACCAATGAAGACGGCTCCTTCACCGCCCGCTACACCGATGAAAAGGGCAAGGTCTATGCGCAGACGCTCACCGAAGAGATGATCGACCGCGGCGAATCGGATGCTTTCCGCATCGCCCTCATCGTGATTTTGAGCGTGCTTGCGCTCGTCATCATCGGGGCATACTTTGCACTCCTGCCGCGCGACAAAAAGAAAAACAGATCTTAAAAACACTGCCGCCCGCATCGGCGGCATATCCAAAGGGAGAATGAATTTTATGGCCAACTATCCTTCCCCTCTCGTCATGCAGAGGGCAGACCCCTATCTCCTCAAAAAGGATGGGAAGTACTACTTCACCGCCACCGTTCCCGAATACGACCGTATCGAGATCAGATGCGCCGACTCCATCAACCAGATCCCCTCGGCGCCCGCCCGTGTCCTGTGGAAGAAACACCCGATGGGCGAGCTCGCCTGCCATATCTGGGCGCCTGAGATCCACTATATTATGGGGAAATGGGTCATCTACTTCGCCGCGGGGCACAAGCCGGGCAAGTGGAGGATCCGTCCCTACGCTCTCATCTGCAAGGGGAACGACCCCATGAAGGATGAATGGGAAGAGGGCGGCATGTTGCAGGCCGCGGACGGAGACAAGTACCCCTTCACCGATTTCTCGCTCGACACGACGGTATTTGAACACCGCGGCAAGTGGTACGCCATTTGGGCGCAGAAGTCGGGCACCGAAGAGGCAGAGCCCGCGATCTCCAACCTCTACATTGCAGAACTTTTGACGCCGACCAAGCTCAAGACCTTCCATGTGCTCCTCACTACCCCCGACTACGATTGGGAGCGGCAGGGCGGCTTTTGGGTGAACGAGGGCCCCGCCGTTCTGAAACACGCGGGGAAGATCTATGTCACCTACTCCGCCAGCGCAACGGGAGCCTGCTACTGCATGGGAATGCTCCGCGCCGACGAGAACGACGACCTCATGGACCCCCGTTCATGGCGGAAGGAACGCTATCCCGTGTTCAAGACGGACGAAGAGCGCAAGATCTACGGCCCCGGCCACAACTGCTTTGTGGAGGGCGACGAGGGAGAGATGCTGTGCATGCTCCACTTCCGCAACTATGAAAAGATCGTGGGGGACCCCTTGAACGACCACAACCGCCACGCCCACGTCATGCCCGTGACGTATGATGAGAGCGGCGCGCCCGTGTTTGCGTTCCCCGACGCGGCCCTCTACACCGCCCCCGTCATCAACGAGAAACAGAAGAATATCAACAGCTGAGTTTGCACTATAGTTTATATTTATTTAAACTATAGTACATATGAATACGATAGAACCTGAGAATATGGTACAACCTGAGAACATGGTAACTCTGTGGGCGGCGCATCTTCGATGCGCCGCCCCGCTCATTCTGTCCTTCCTCTTGCCTGCCCCCTGCGTAAGGGGGCAGGGTAGGGGTGGGGGTACGCCCTCAAACGAAGTCAATGCCCCCGTCCCGCCCCGCGTCATTCTGCCCTTCCTCTTGCCTGCCCCCTGCGTAAGGGGGCGGGGTAGGGGTGGGGGTACGCCCTCAAACGAAGTCAATGCCCCCGTCCCGCCCCGCTCATTCTGCCCTTCCTCTTGCCTGCCCCCTGCGTAAGGGGGCGGGGTAGGGGTGGGGGTACGCCCTCAAACGAA
>CANRDK010000045.1 GCA_947629345.1 uncultured Clostridia bacterium | reverse complement strand
GGCGAAGGTCTCTATGACCCCATGCTCGTCCTTTCATGCTTCTAAATGTTCCTTTTAATTCATACAGTATTGTATGAATTTTTTTTATCGCCATCGTGTCGCCATGGGATTTTTGGCGATATTTCTCGCCGTCGCTCTCACGTTCGGCGTATGCTTCTTTGCACTTGCGAGAACTGCCGCTCAGACAAGCCGTCTTGTCGTCGTCATCGATGCGGGGCACGGCGGCGTGGACGGCGGCGTGGTTGGGATAGAGACGGGAAAGAAGGAGAGCGATATCAACCTCTCCCTCGCGAGGATCTTGCAGGCAGATTTTGAGGAAGCGGGATTCTACGTCATCCAGACCCGTCCCACCGAGGCGGGGCTGTACGGCACGGCGACGAGCGGATACAAGAAGCGGGACATGAAAAAGCGGGCGGAAGTCATCAATGAGAGCGTTCCTGCCCTCGTCATCTCCGTGCATCAGAATTTCTTTTCCATGCGCTCGAGGCGGGGTGCACAGGTCTTTTTCCGCGAAGATTCCGCCTCATCCCGCAGCCTTGCAACGCATATCCAGACCTCCCTCAACGCCATGCCCGAGTGTGTGAAGCAGACCAACGCGCTCAAGGGGGACTATTACGTCCTGAATTGCAGCGATTATCCGTCCGTCATCGTCGAATGCGGGTTTCTGTCCAACGCCGAGGATGAGAAATTGCTCGTCACGGAGGAATATCAAAGGAAGATCGCGGCGGCGATCCTCAAAGGTTCGCTCGCATTTCTTACGGCTGAGACCGCTTAGCATTTGACAAATCGGCAGCATCGTGCTATAATACGCCCGTTATGGCATACTGCAACAGAAAAACGTATGAATTGAGATATTCCGATTTTGATTTCAAGGACGAGCTCACGCCCACATCCCTTTTGGCCCTTGTGCAGGAATCCGCCTGCGCGAGTGCGGATGAGCTCGGCTTCGGCTACGACGATCTCCGTCCGCTCGGCTACGGCTTTTTGGTGGTGAGCACCTATTGCAAGCTCCGCCGTCCCGTGGCGCTGGGAGAACATATCACGGTGGAGACGTGGCCGCTTCCGCCCCGTCATGTCATCTTTGAGAGGGACTACCGCGTCCTCTCGGGCGAGGAGGAGGTCGCCGCGCTCGCATCCCGCTGGTGCCTCGTCGATATGTCGAATTTTTCCCTGCTCTTGCCCGATAAAATGGGGGAAGTTCACACGAATTGCCCCTATCGCAACGAAAAATCGGTTGAAGTTCCAAACTGGAAGATCCAAAAGATCACAGACGGCAGGGAAATGTACCGCATGCGGGTGAACGTCTCCCACTGCGACCACTATCTCCATGCCAACAATACCCGCTATCTCGACTTCTTCATCGACTGCTTCTCGATGGAGGAGCTCAAACACAGGCGCATTTCTTCCTTTCAAATAGTCTATGCAAAACAGGCGAAGGAGGGGAGGGAGCTCTCACTCTTTCGGCAGGACTTTGAGGGATATTCCGTCTGCGAGGCATGGTCGGAGGGGGAACTTTTGACGCAGTTCCGCATCGATTGGGAGGAGCGCCATGAGAGTCGATAAGCCCGCCATTCTGAAATATGTGAACTTTTGGAAAAAAATGTTTGTCATCTTCAGCTGTCTTGCGCTCCCCGCTTTCATGATCTGTCTGATCTTCGCCGTTGTGGGATATGTGGGATTTTGGATCGTATCGCCGATCATCCTCGTCGTCTACCTTGTGATCTACGGGTTCTATGCTCTCTGCCTCTCGATGGGGACCGTGATCGGCTTTGAAACGACGGATATGGTCGTGTACGTCAAAACGAAGCGCAGGACGTACACCTATGACGTGAAGAGCGGCTGCAAAGAGGTGAAAGTTCTGAAGCGAAAATTTGTATGCACCTTTGAGACGATGGACTCGAGAGATACGTTCACGTTTTTGAGAAAGGTCATGTTTGCAAAATCGTTTGAGGAACAGTTCACGGAAGAGGAGATCGCATCGTTCTATCCCCAAATCGATGACACAAAAATGGACTGAATCATGGCGCTGCGGCGTCATTTTTTGAATTTTGGAGTTTTGCATAGTACTATGTCAGACATAATACATGCAATTATCATAATATATTGAACAAATACATACGCGGGAATTCACATTTCCGCTTTGCTTGACGGAAACAATTTCCTGTGCTATAATATCAGGGAAAGAATACGGAGGATGGGGCGATGCTTCGTGATCTGCTCTATGAGGAGAGCGCTGCGAGTAACCGTGCAGAGGCAGAGGGAAAATTCTATACTTTCTTTTTGGTCTTGGCGGTCGTATGTTTTGCCGCCGCGGGGATCGTGGCCTTTTTTGCGACATCCTTCATTCAGGGGATCGCGACGGACGACAAGCTCGACGCCTTCGGTAAGGCATTCAATATCGGCTTTTTGGTCTTTCTCGTTGTCGCTTTTTTGGGGTGCGGGATCGCTTTTTGGTTTATACGGAAGAGGTTCAACGTCAGCTATGATTATACCTTTGTTGAGGATGAGCTCCGCGTCACAAAGGTGTTTAACGGAAGGTCGAGAAAGCCCTTTACAACAATTTCCGCCGATTCCATTCTGAAGATCGGTTGGTGCGAGAAACCTTCCTATCAGAATGTTTTGAGAGGACTGCAGAGCAAGCCGAAACTTTTAACTCCCAATAAGACGCCCGCGGACGAGAAGGATTTTATCTATGTGCTTGTCGGCGGTTCCCTCGGAAAGACGCTCTATGTGCTCGAATGCAGGCAGATCTTGATGGAATATCTCGTGCAGAGCGCAGGGATCGATAAATTGGAGCGAGAATGATCTACTTCGACAATGCCGCGACCACCCGTCCCGACAGCGGGGCGCTTCAAAGAGCGGCGGAATTCATTACAGAACTTTATTATAATCCCTCCGCCCGCTACGGCGGGGGTTTTGCCGTCTCAAAATCTCTCTCTTCCATGCGCGAAAGTCTCTTGAAATCCTTGGGAGCTGCGGGGAGATACGACCTCATCTTCACCTCCTGCGGCACTGAGGCGGACAATCAAGCGATTTTCTCGTGCGGAAGGCGGGGGAATGTCGTCACGACGGCGGGGGAACATGCGGCGGTGTTCTCTGCCGTCAGTGAACTCAAGAATCGTGGCGTTGAACCCCGCTTTGCACCCGTGGAGCGGGACGGAAGCGTAAAAATCGAGAATATTCTCTCCCTTGTGGACGAAAAGACGAGCCTCGTCTCCGTCGTCCATGTCAACAATGAAACGGGCGCCATCAACGACATTGCCGCGATCGCAAGGGCCGTCAAGGAGAAAAATCCGCGCACGGTATTCCACAGCGACGGCGTTCAAGCGTTCGGAAAGCTGCACTTTCTCCTCCCGCAGGAGGTAGACCTGTATGCCGTCAGCGCACACAAGATCGGCGGGCTCAAGGGCATGGGTGCACTCTTCAAGCGGAAAAATCTCCCTTTAAGTCCCCATATCTATGGCGGAGGGCAGGAAAACGGCCTCAGGAGCGGCACCGAGAACACCTTTGGGATCGCCGCCTTTGCCTATGCGGCGGAGGAAAAATTCAAATCGCTCAAAGAGGATTCTCTGCGGCTCAGGACATATCGGGAAAAGCTGTTTGCGGGGCTTGATCCCTCCTTTTTTACCCGACTTTCCCCCGAAAACGGCTCGCCGTATATCCTGACAGTCTCTGCCGCCGCCATGCGCGGGGAAGTGCTGCAGCGCATGCTCTGGGACAGGGGGCTCTGCGTCGGGACGGGCAGCGCATGTTCCTCCAAAAACCGCTTCAGCCGTGTCATGACGGCCTGCGGCTACAGGGAAGACGTGCTCGACGGTGTCCTCAGAATGAGTTTTTCGCCCGCAACGACGGAGGAAGAGATCGATATCGCCGTCGGGATCTTAAATTCAACCGTGAAAGAATATCAAAGGAACACACATTAAATGGAAAAAGTTGTCATCATCCGCTATGCGGAAATTCATCTGAAGGGAAAAAACCGCGGCTACTTCGAGCGGGTATTTTCCAACAATCTCGAAAAGGCCTTACGGGGGATCCGCCATGAGATCCACCGCACGAGCGGCCGCTATCTTGTGGCAAATTTCGAGGAGGAAATGATCGGGGAGATCATGCGGCGCATCGCAAATGTTTTCGGCGTACACTCCTATTCCGTCGGGCTCCTGACGGGGAACGACGAGGACAGCATGTTTGAAGCCGCTCGGCTCGTCGCACCGAAAGCGGGCACGTTCAAGGTGGTGACGCACCGCGGCGACAAGCATTATCCGCTCACGTCCATGGAAATCAGCTCCCGCATCGGCGGCAGGCTCCTCGGGGCGAACCCGACCCTGAAAGTTGACGTCCATGAGCCGCAGCACACTGTCTATATCGACATTCGTGAGAGCGGAAGAGCGCTTGTATTCGGCGCATCCATCGATGGGCTACACGGCATGCCTGTTTCCACAGCGGGGAAGGGGCTTCTCCTCATCTCAGGCGGGATCGATTCCCCCGTTGCGGGCTACATGATGGCAAAGCGGGGCATGACAGTTGAAATGCTCCACTTCCACAGCTATCCTTATACGAACGAGGCGGCCAAGGAAAAGGTGGTGTCCCTTGCAAAGATCCTTTCCGATTACACGCTCGTCACGAGGCTGACGACGGTCAGCGTCACGCACATCCAAGAGGAGATCCACAGAAAGTGTGCCGCCGAGCTCAACGTGACGCTTTTAAGACGGTTTATGTTTCGCATTGCAGAGAGGATCGCGTATCGGGAGGGGGCGGGCTGCCTCGTCACAGGGGAGAGCCTTGGGCAGGTCGCAAGCCAGACGCTGGAAGGGCTGACTTCCTCAAACGCCGTTGTAAAACTTCCCGTCCTTCGTCCGCTCATCGGGTTCGACAAGGAAGACATCATCGAAGTCGCAAAAAAAATCGGTACGTTCGAGACCTCGACACTGCCGTATGAGGACTGCTGTACCGTATTTTTGCCCGACTTCCCTGCAATCAGGCCGAAGCTCTCCTTCATCGAAGCGGAGGAGGGGAAGCTCGATGTTGATGCTCTCGTGGAGGAGGCCCTTGCGACACGGGAGATCATCAAATTTTAATCATTCCACCATTCCTCGGGAAGGGAATTGCTTTTTTCGATATGGACGAGGGGGAGATAGACTGTCTCTCCCTCGATATTTTTATATACGGGGGTCACACTGTAGCGGTAGCTCTCCCCGGGGGTGACGGAACTATCGCTGATACATTTTTGATATTTTCCGCTGTAAATTGTCGTTTCAACGCCTTGATTTTCTCTTTTTACGACGTAATCATAGTACTCTGTCTGACATAGTACTATGCTAACGGTCCCATGATTGACCGAAATCGTCGGCATTTCGATCTTCGGGGAGGAATATTTCGTACTCATCTCTTTGGGCGCCGCGCTCTTTTTGAAGAGCTCCTTCCTGTCCGTCAAGAAGGGGGAATTGGGGTCGGAGAGCAAAATTCTGTGGTTTACGTTATATTCCTGCATGTCGATCGGAAGTTCCTCTATACCGTTGCAGGCGGGAAAGTCGGCGGGGGTATGGGCCCGATAGAGTTCCTTCATAAATTCAAGGACGAGATTTGCGGGGAGCCCGCCGCCCGTTGCCGCAATTTCTGTATTGTCTCTGTTGCCGAGCCAGACGGCGACGGTATCTTCCGAGGTGTAGGCGATCGTGTAGGCATCTGTGTTTCCCGTTTTTCCCTCCGCCGTTCCCGTCTTGGCGCAGACGTCGAAGGGGAGATTTTTGAGTTTTTTCGCCGTGCCCTCCTTGACTGCGGTCTTGAGCATGTCATTCACGAGATAGCTCGTCTCCTCCGAGAACACGCGGGACCCTCTCGGTTCATATTGATAGATGACCTTTCCCTTGCTGTTTTCGATGCGGGAGATGACCTTAGACGGCGCAAAGGTCCCTTGGTTCGCAAGAACGGCATATCCGTCCGCCAAAGCGGGTAGGGTGAATCCCTCCTTCATCCCCCCAAGGGCGAGTGCAAGGGAGTAGTCGCTCCCGTCGATGTGCAAATTCATCCTGTCGAGATAGGCAGCCGCTCTCTCACAGCCCATTGTGTTGAGAATTTTGACGGCGGGAATGTTGACGCTGTGCGAGAGGGCATATCTTGCACTCATGTACTCCCCGCTTGCGCCGCCCGCGTCGTCGGGACAATAGCCCGAAAAGTCCGTCTTTTGGTCCAAAATTGGCGTTGCGGGGCAGATGAAGTCCTCTTCGATCGCGGGTCCGTAGACGAGGAGGGGCTTCAACGTCGAGGCGGGGAGCCGCTTGAGGACGCCGCATGTCGAATAGAACGCCTTGATCCCGTTCGTCCGATTGTCTCGGATGAGCGCACAGATGTCCGAATCTACCTCCGTCTCCTCCAATTTGGCCTGCAGATCCCTGTTGAAAAATGTGTAGACACGGAGGGAGTTCATGTCTCCCGTATCCGCCTCGGGAAAGATCTCCGAGAGTTCGTCAAAGACGAGGGCGAGGTAACTGTCGCTCTTGCTCGTTGCTGCGGGAAGGTCGGGAAGGGGCTCTTTTTCTGCCTCTTGATAGCCTATTTCATCCAAAAAGCCCTGTTCCTTCATGAGTTTGAGCACAAAGTTGCGGCGGGAGAGGCAGGCCTCTGCGTTGCGGAAGGGGGAATAGCGGTTGGGAGATTTGACGAGCGCCGCGAGCATGGCGCTCTCTGCGGGGGAAAGATTCTCTGCTTCTTTTCCGAAGTAGAAATCGGACGCCGCAGCGATGCCGAATACGTCGTGGCCGAAATAGATGGAGTTGAGATAGAGCTCGATGATCTCGTCCTTCGTATACTTTTTTTCAAGCTGCCGCGTCAGTTTTACCTCTTTCAGCTTGCGGCCGATCGTCTTTTCGCTTGAAAGATGGGTATTCTTGATGAGCTGTTGGGAGATGGTCGATGCGCCTTCGCGGAAGGAAAACGTCTTGAGATTTTTGAGAAGCGCCCCGCCGATGCGCCTGTAGTCGAGCCCGTGATGGGTGTAGAATCGTTTATCTTCGACGGCGACAAAGGCTTTCGGGACGTAGGCGGGCAGGTCTTCTAAAGAGACGCTCTTCCGCTTTGCCGATTCGATCTGTTCCCCGTTCCCGTCATAGACGCGTACGCATGCGGCGGAGAGCTGTAACTTATCGCTGTCGAGCCTGAGACCGAATGTCACGCCGAAATAATAGAATGATCCCGCGAGTAGCAGAGCTGCAATGACCCCGAGCGGGATAAAGATCGCAAGGAAAACTTTTTTCATCTGTGACAGTATGTGTCAAGGCAAAAAAAATAAGCGTTGCGGCCGTGCGATTTCTGTGCTATAATGGAAGTATGTTACGGCCGCATGCGGCGAGAGGAGATTTTATGAAGAGAGTGAAGATCACAGTCATGAGAACGGCTTGCTATCCCGATTTGAGTGAACTGTACGAAAATCCCATTCCGCACCCCTGCGACATGCAGGTGGGGCAGGTCTTCTATGCAGACGGTCCGAACAAGCCCGCGGGGCTCTGCGACAGCGCATGGGAGACCCTTTCCCCGTTCGTCACGGAGCTTTTGAGAGGGGGAGGGGACTTTTACGGCGGCTGGATGAAGAATAGAAGATCTTCCATGCTCTCGTGCAACGACGGATTCCGCCCCGTCAGTTTCTACATAGAAGCGCTTGACGATGAGGCGGATCGGGGCAATTTTTGTGAATTTCCCCCGAAAGATGATTGAAAAAGCCGTTGATTTATGTTATAATAACTCTGTATGAAAACTTTACAGGAAATTGTCGATAAGAGCCGCAGGATCGTCTTTTTCGGCGGGGCGGGCGTGTCTACGGAGAGCGGGATCCCCGATTTTCGCTCCGAGGACGGGCTCTACCGCCAAAAATACACCGTCTCCCCGGAGACAATGCTCTCGCACGATTGGTTCTTCTCGCATACGGAGGAATTTTTCAAATTCTACCGTGACAAGATGCTGCCCCTTTGGGCGGAGCCGAACGCCGCACATAAAAAACTCGCCGAGCTCGAGAAAAAGGGGAAACTTCTTGCCGTTGTCACACAGAACATCGACGGGCTCCATCAAAAGGCGGGGAGCAAAAATGTCTATGAACTGCACGGCACCGTGCACAAAAACACCTGCCTGAAGTGCAAAAAGACCTATTCTGCGGAACAGATCGCCGCGATGAAGGGGGTCCCGCACTGCGCTTGCGGCGGACTCATCAAACCCGACGTCGTATTGTACGGCGAGGCACTTGATGAGGACACCGTCGAGGGGGCGGTCCGCGCCATTGCCGCGGCAGATACGCTCATCGTCGCGGGGACGTCCCTCACCGTCTACCCTGCGGCGGGGTTTGTGAGCTTTTTCCGCGGGAACGATCTCGTTCTCATCAACCGCGATCCCACCCCGCTCGACAGTCAATGCGACCTTGTTCTGCACGGCAAGGTCGGAGAAATTTTATCGGAAATCAAGGTATGAAATATCACATCGTCACATACGGCTGTCAGATGAATCTGCACGAATCGGAGAAGATCGCCGGCATTCTCAGGGAGAAGGGCTATACCGAGGAAGCGGACATCGACGACGCCGATATCATCGTATTCAACACCTGCTGTATCCGCGAAAATGCCGAAAATCACGCATTCGGCAATATCGGCGCGCTCAAAAAGCACAAGCGGGAGAAAAAGGACCTCATCATCGCCGTCGGCGGGTGCATGGCGCAGGAGAAGGGCAAGGCGGAACTCATACGGCAGAAATTTCCCTTTGTCGATATTCTCTTTGGCACGCACAATTTGAATGAGCTCGGCGACCTCATCGACAAAAAGAGGGCGCAGAAGAAGCGGGTCTTTTCTCTCAAGGAGGAGCGGGGGGAGACGGAGGACAACATTACGCCCGTCCGCACGGGCTACCCCGGGGCATGGGTCAATATCATGTACGGCTGCAACAATTTCTGCTCCTACTGTATCGTGCCCTATGTGCGGGGCAGGGAGCGGTCGCGGAATGCGGATGACGTCGTGCGGGAAGTAGAGGAGCTTTCCAAGGAGGGGTACAAGGAGATCACCCTCCTCGGGCAGAACGTCAATTCCTACCGCGGCGGGGAGACTTCTTTCCCCGAATTGCTCGATAGATGTGCGCGCGTTGAAGGGGATTTCCGCCTCCGCTTTATGACCTCCCATCCCAAGGACTTTTCCGCAGAGCTTGTGGAAGTCATCAAAAAGCACAAAAAGATCTGCAATTCCATCCATTTGCCCGTGCAATCGGGTTCAAACCGCATCCTGAACCTCATGAACAGGCATTACACGCGCGAAAAATACCTCGAGGAGATCGCGCTGCTTCGCCGCGAGATCCCCGACTGCGCCGTGACGACGGATATCATCGTCGGCTTTCCCACCGAGACGGAGGATGAATTTCAGGAGACGCTCTCCCTCGTGAAGGAGGCCGGTTTTGCCTCGGCGTTCATGTTCATCTACTCGCCGCGCACGGGGACCAAGGCCGCCGCGATGGAGGGGCAGATCCCCGAGGAGATCGCAAAGGACAGGCTCTCCCGCCTCATCGATGCCGTCAATGAACAGACGCGGCAAATCAGTGCAGGCTATGTCGGTAAGAGCTGTGAAATTCTCTGCGAAGGGTACGACGAGAGGAAAAAGCTGTATCTCGGCAGGGACGAATACGGCAGAATGGGATATTTCGAGGGAGAAAAGTGCCTGATCGGGAAGTTTGTGACGCTTCAGGTCGAGCGGGCGAACGGCATTTCCCTTTACGGAAGCATTGTAAAATAACGGAGGAAAAACTATGGCGCTTTCACCGATGATGGTGCACTGGAGACAGGTCAAAGATGCGCATCCGGATTGCATGATCTTCTATCGACTGGGCGATTTTTACGAACTGTTCTTTGAGGACGCCGAAAAGGGGAGCAGGATCCTCGATCTGACCCTCACGGGCCGCGACTGCGGGCTCAAAGAGAGGGCGCCGATGTGCGGCGTGCCCTATCATGCCGTGGACGCATACATTCAGAAACTTGTGGAAGCGGGGGAGAAGGTGGCGATCGTCGAACAGCTCTCCGACCCCAAGGCATCCAAGGGCATGGTGGACCGCGATGTGATCCGCATCGTCACGGCGGGCACTGTGACGGAGGAGAGCCTTCTCGACGAAAAGAAGAACAATTACATTGCCTGCGCCTATAAAAAGAATGAAAAATACGCCCTCGCATGGGCGGATATCACGACGGGGGAACTGTGCTGCGGCGAATTTCCGAATGCCGAAAAGTGCTTCTCCGCATTGATCAATCTCTCCGTTGCCGAGATCATCAGCAACGACGATTTCCTCTTGGAGACGAAGGACAGCGCAGAGGTGACGCGCGGAATGCTCCCGCCGATCTCCTGTTATCTGCCCTATGCCTTTCATCTTGCAAGTGCCGAAAAGGCTCTGAGGGAGCAATTTTCGGTGGCGTCGATGGATGCGCTCGGCCTTGTCGGGCGGGAAGAGGCGACGATCGCGGCGGGTGCCCTCATCTCCTATCTGCTTGAGACGCAGAAGCACGCCCTCAAGAATATCAACCAACTGCACTTTGCCGATTCCTCAGACTATATGACGCTCGACGCTACTGCCCTGAGGAATCTTGAGATCTTAAAGAACAACGGAGACGGGAAGAAGTTCGGCTCCCTGCTCTGGCTCCTCGACAGGACCAAGACGGGCATGGGCGGGCGGAAACTCTCTTCCATTCTGTTGAACCCCCTCAAGAACGTTGCAAGGATCAATCAGAGGCTGGACGCGGTGGAAGAGCTCTTTCAGGCGGGCGTCGTCAGAATGGGACTCTCCGATATGCTCGGCGGCATGCGGGACGTCGAACGCCTCACGGGGCGCATCTCCAACGGCAATTTGCAGCCGAGAGACTGTATCGCGCTCTCCTCTTCCCTTGCAGTCGTTCCGAATATCAAATTCCAGCTCAGCGGATTCAGTTCCGCGCTCCTTTCCTCCATTGCGGCGCGCCTTGCGGACACAAGGGAGATGTGCGCCCTGATCGACAGCGCGATCGACCCGAATGCGACGACGCTGAAGGAGGGGAGCTATATCAGGGCGGGCTACAACGAACAGCTCGACGCTCTCCGCGACGTCAAGACGAGGAGCAAGGCGCTTCTCGCAGAACTTGAGGCACGGGAGCGGGAAAGGACGGGGATAAGGACATTAAAAGTCGGCTATAACCGCGTGTTCGGATATTATATCGAAGTCAGCAACAGCTTCAAAGACCGCGTGCCCTATTCCTACACGAGAAAACAGACCATCGCGAACGGCGAGCGATATATCAGCGAAGAGCTCAAGGAGCTCGAGACAAAGATCTTGGGGAGCGACGACCAGTCTCAGCGGCTCGAAGAGCACCTCTACAACGAACTCCTCGAGATTCTTGCAAAAAATATTGTCATCTTTCAGAAGATCGCGGAGGCGATCGCCGAGCTCGACGTCCTCGTCTCCTTTGCGACCATTGCGAAGGAGAACAAATATACCCGTCCGCAGATCGCGGAGGGCGGTGCGCTCGAGATAGAGGAGGGGCGTCATCCCGTCGTTGAGGCGATCTCGAAGGAGCGTTTCGTCCCCAACAACTGCCTTCTCGACAACGGCGAGAACCGCACGATGATCCTGACGGGGCCCAATATGGCCGGTAAGAGCACCTACCTCAGGCAGACCGCTCTCATCGTGTTTATGGCGCAGACGGGGTGTTTCGTCCCCGCAAAGCGTGCCGTTGTGCCGCTCACGGACAGGATCTTTACGCGGATCGGCGCGAGCGATAACCTCATCTTGGACCGCAGCACCTTCATGGTGGAGATGACGGAGGTGGCCAATATCCTGAGAAATGCCACAGAGAAGAGCCTCCTCATCCTCGACGAGGTCGGGCGGGGAACGAGTACCTTCGACGGGCTCTCCATCGCGTGGGCGGTCATTGAATATCTGACGCAGAACGTCCGCGCCAAGACGCTCTTTGCGACCCACTATCACGAACTCACCGAACTTGAGGGCAAGCTCGAGGGGGTCAAGAACTATAAGATCAACGTGCGTGAGATAGCAGGCAGTATCGTTTTTTTGAGGAAGATCGTGCGCGGCGGGGCGTCCCGCTCCTTCGGCGTGGAAGTTGCCGCGCTTGCAGGGGTTCCCGAAGGGGTGACTTCGCGTGCAAAGGCGATCTTAAAGACGCTTGAAAGAAAGGAAAAGGCGCGTGAGGAGGTTCCCGCCGAGGAGACGGAGGAGGAAGAAACTTTTGATTTGAGGGAAGAACTCAACGGCCTCGATGTCGATCTCATTACGCCCATGCAGGCGCTTGCGCTCATTTCCGAGTGGAAGGAGAAATTGAAATGATCCATATTTTATCCCCCGACGTCTATAACCGCATCGCGGCGGGCGAAGTCGTCGATCGGCCCTATTCCGTCGTCAAGGAGCTCGTTGAAAACTCCATCGACGCGGGTGCGACCGAGATCAATATCGAAATCGAGGGGGGCGGCAAGCAGAAGATCCGCGTTGCCGATAACGGCTGCGGCATCTCGGAAGAGGACCTTCCCAATGCCTATCATCCCCATGCGACGAGCAAGCTATTGGACGCAGAGGACCTCTTCACCGTCTCCACGCTCGGATTCCGCGGCGAGGCGATCGCGTCCATTGCGTCCGTTTCCAAGATGAATATCGTCTCCGATGCGGGCGCTGGGGCACATTCTCTCGCCTGCGAAGGGGGCGTTTTGGGCAAAGTTCTGCCCTCGGCGGGGGCAAGGGGCACGGAAATCACCGTCTGCGACCTCTTCTACAACACGCCTGCCCGCCTCAAATTTTTGAAATCGGACAGTCAGGAGGAGACGGATGTCACCAACATGATCGCCCGTTTCATTCTCTCCCGTCCCGAGATATCTTTTACCTACACGGCAAACGGAAAACTCAAATACCGCTCCCTCGGCGAGGGGCTTCCTTCCGCCATTGCGGTCGTCTACGGAGCTTCCACGCTCGATCATTGCCTCGAGATCTCTGCCGATAAGCATGGGATCCTCCTTCACGGCTTCATCGGGGACAGAAATTTCTCCAAGCCGAACAGGACATACCAGAGCCTGTTTGTGAACGGCCGCTACGTCGTGAACCAGACGGTCGGCTCTGCCGTCACGAATGCCTATGCAGCCTATCTCATGAAGCGGCAATATCCGTTTTATGTGCTCTTTTTGGATCTGCCCAAGGAGATCGTGGACGTCAACGTTCACCCCAACAAGGCAGATGTCCGCTTTCAGGACAATCAAATCATCTATGGCAGCGTGTATTCTGTGCTGTCCTCCGTGCTCGACGGCAGTTCGAGGGCGGTGGAGTATCTTGTCGGCTATCGGGAGAGCGGGGAAGAAGGGACGGCTGAGAAGTCGCTCCCCGAGACGCCCGCCGCGCCCGTTTCAGACAGGACAATGACATACGAAGAGGCAAAAAAGGAGCTTCAGTTCGATATTTCTCCCTTAAAGAACGGCCCCTCGGAGCCACGGTTCTACACGCCCGACCCCGTGGAATATGCCGTTCACGCGCCCACGGCCTCCGCTACCGTCGAAACGCAGGAGGATGTCTTTGCCGAAAACCAGCGGTTCCTCCGCGAAGAGGAACACAGAGCAAAGCAGGCAAAGGTGGACGTCAAAAATCTCACCTTCAAGGGGGAACTCTTCCGTACCTATCTCCTCTATGAGGCGGGGGACGAGGCCTACATTGTAGATCAGCATGCGGCGCACGAGCGGCTCAACTACGACAGGTTACAGGCAAAGCTCGCCGCACGCAATGTTGTTTCCCAGCCCATGCTCGTTCCATATCTTCTGGAGGTCAATCCCGCCGAATTTGCATTTCTCACCAAAAATTTCCCGATCTTGAGGGAGATGGGCTTTGAGATCGAGGAATTCGGCAGCGGCTGTGTGAAGGTTTCCGCCGTGCCGAGCGACCTCGTCAATATCAATCTCTCCGCCTTTTTCGGGGAAGTTCTCACGTCCATGGAGTCTCTGCGGGCCATCAAACTTTCTGAACTTCTGAAGGACAGGCTCGCGTCTGCGGCATGCAAGGCGGCCGTCAAGGGTGGCGAGTATCTGACGGATGAGGAGGCAAAAAAGCTTCTTGAGCGCATGGACGGCGATATGGG
This sequence comes from uncultured Clostridia bacterium, assembly GCA_947629345.1. GTDB lineage: Bacteria > Bacillota > Clostridia > Christensenellales > Borkfalkiaceae > Gallimonas. The sequence continues at coordinate 119 of CANRDK010000045.1, read as the reverse complement.
GCTCAAGTGTCCGCACGGGCGGCCCGTTGCGGTGAAGGTCAAACGCAGCGAGCTCGAGAAGCTCTTCACACGCATCGTATGAAAAAACTTCTCGTCATCTGCGGCCCGACGGCGTCGGG
>CANRDK010000044.1 GCA_947629345.1 uncultured Clostridia bacterium | reverse complement strand
CAAAGTGGGTGCCGAACGCGTAATACTTGCCCTTTGCGGCGGGGTCGTGGAGGATGGACGGGTCGTGAACGCTGACGTTGGTCGTGCGCTTTCCGTCGCTTGTGGGCAGGGTCACGGCCTCGGTGGGGACGACGGCGTCCTTGCTGAGCCAGATCCCCTCGTTGTTCCACTTGTCCTCTTTGGGAGTGTCGTCGGGATCCTTGTCGTCGGGTGTTTTGTCGTCGGGATCCTTGTCGTCGCCCTGCTGGGTGTTGTCGCCCGTGTTGCCGGGATTGCCAGTGTCGCAGCCCGCAAGGCCGATGATGGAAAAGGTCATGAGCCCGGCGAGAAGCAACGGCAAAAGGTTCTTGAATTTCATGTTGCTTTCCCCCTTATCACAGATTTATTCTGTATATCCATTATAATGCATAGGTTGAATTTTTTCAAGTGGTATAAGAAAATTTTTTTGGGATTTTGCGGGTTCGCTCATTCTGAGGGAGCGCCAGCGACCGAAGAATCCCATTGAACCAACGAGCCCCCGTGCGTTTTACGAGATCCGCTCGCTTCGCTCGGGATGAGGACGGACCACCTTGGCTCCCCTCTTAGGGGAGCTGTCACGCAGTGACTGAGGGGTTCCCTTGGCTCCCCTCTTAGGGGAGCTGGCGAGCGTAGCGAGACTGAGGGGTTTTTGAACCCTATCCCCCGCTGCGCGGGTACTTCCCCTACAAGGGGAAGCAAGGGAGACTCCGTTCAAGGGCGTACCCCCACCCCCACCTCCCTTACGCAGGGGGCGGGGTGGGGGTGGGGCAGGACTGTCGGAGCATAAAAAAAGAGCACATATGTGCTCTTTTTTTTGATTACTCCTTGGAGCCTGTCAGCATCAGAGAGCCGATGATCGTCTTCTGGAATACACCGAAGAGGATGAGAACGGGGAGCACGCACACCACGGAGGCCGCGATGACGGGCGCCTTGTCGGCACTCTTGAACTGGGTCTTTTGGCTGTCCATCAACGTCATTGCGTGCGGCAGGTTGATCCAGATCGACTGAGGGTTGATGAAGATATACGATCCGACGTAGTTGTTCCAGCAACCCATGAAGGAGAGAAGTCCCTGTGCCATGATGGCGGGCATTGCAAGCGGAAGAATGAACTGGCAGAAGATACGGAAGTATCCCGCGCCGTCGATCTTTGCCGCCTCGATGATGGAGGTGGGAAGGCCGAACAGGAACTGCCTGATGAAGAACGCCGTCATGATGGAACCGAACAGCCCGGGGATGACCATAACCGTCCAGTTGTCGATGAACCCGATCTCCTTGTACATGGCGTACTGTGTGGTCATGATGGAGGGCCCGGGGACCATGATGGCTGCAAGCAGGAAGAAGAACACGACGTTGCGGCCGATCCAGTTGATCTTTGCAAACGCGAAAGCGGCGGAAGCGGACGTGATGACGCCGACGACAACGGGAACGATGGAATAGAACAGGTTGTTGAGGACCGCGATCCCATAGTTGTACTTTTCGTGGAACACCGTTTCGCCCGTGGCATTCACGAGACCTGCCGTAAACACCTGCTTATAGTTCCAGAAGAAATTCACGTTGGGGTCGCTCGCATTCAGCGTGCTGACGGAGGGCCACCATACGAGATTTTCGAGGACGTTGCTGTTGGTTTGGCCGCCTGTGAATGCAAAGGAACCTGCAAGCATCCACCAGAAAGGATACACCATGATGAACGCGCCGAACAGAAGAATGATATATGTCGCGATGTCGAGAACGAGCTTTGCGCGCTTCTTGCTCGCGCGGTGCGTCTTGGTGGAGAAGCCGAAGAATGCAACGAACGCGCCCCATGCATAGCGGAGAGCCGAATATTTTTTCTCTTCCGCGGGAGCTGCAACTGCGGGCTGTTGTTCGAGGATCACATTTTCATTATTTTCCATGATTTTCTCCTCCTTAGTCCTTCTTTCTGGAGTCAAGCCAGAACTGGAACAGCGTCATCACAAAGATCATCACGGCAAGGATCATACCATAGGCAGCGCCTGCGGACGGGATCTGTCCCTCCATCGGGTGCTCGCCCGCCGTATTGAGGCCGTGACGGTAGATGAGCGAGACATAACCGTTTGTGAAATAGGAATTTCCCTGCAGCGGTGAAGATTCGCCGAAGAGCAGCACGGGCTCCATGTAGATCTGCATACCGCCGATGACGGAAGTGACGATATTGTAGAAAATGGTGGGATAGAGGTCGGGCATCGTGACCTTCCAGAAGATCTGCCAGCCGTTTGCGCCGTCGATCTGTGCAGCTTCCTTTGTGGCGGCATTCACGCCCGAGAGGCCTGCAACATACAGAATGATCGTGCCGCCGAGGCCCTTCCACACGGACATGATGACGATGACAAGTTTTGACAGGAACCCTTGACACCAATACGGGTCGCCCATGAATGCGTTGCTCGACGTCTGGCCGAACACGTCGTTCCACGTTCTGCTGCCCGACGCCATCCACTGGAGACCTTCGCAGCCGAACAGCTTATTGATGACACCCGAGGGGTTGAACATGGTCCTGAATGTATACACGACGGAAATGGTGCTCGCGACGCAGGGTATGTAGTAGAGCACGCGGAACACGTTGCCGCCCTTGATGTCGCGGGACATGCAAACCGCAAAGAACATTGAGAGGATCATGCCGATCGGGATACCGATCATGTAGAATACTGTGTTGAACAGGTAGAGCCCCATCTCGTTGTACACGGTATTGGTGCTCTTTGAAGTGATGGTGTCGGTAAAGGCTCTGGCGTACCAATAGAACGGATCCGCCGTCCCGGGGATCACAAGGCCGTTTTCGTCCGTCTTGGGACGCATCGTCGCGCCGAGGTTCCCGAGCACCTCAAAGAGCGTCTTGCCCGACGACCCCATCGAATAGTTGGTGAACGAGAGCATGAGCGCCATCACGAATGCGGAATACACGAACCAAACCGTACCGACGATGAGCGGCAGACAGAAGATCCAGCCCCAGAGGTTATCCTGCAGCTTCTGCTGGTTGATGGGCTTCCGCTTTTTCTTCGGGGGGACCGCTTCTTCCGCTATGCTCTCGGCTTTTTCGGCTTCGACGGGAGCGACGGCTTCTACGGCGCCCGATTCATAGATCTCTTCCATAGTTTCCTCCTTATTTTAGTTTTGGGAGCGGGACGGCCCCGCAAGGGGACCGTCCTCCCTGTTTGCTGTTATGATAAAGTGGAAAGCGCAACTCTCTCATCGTTGGTCGCTTTCAAGAGGGTATCCTGCGAAAGCTTGGACAGACGGAGGCAGAACAGAACGGGCGTTTCCCAAGTCTGCTCGTTGCGCGTGGGGTTCTGCTTGATGCCTGCTCTCAGCGCTTCGAGGTTGGCGGCAACGGTGCCGTCGATGAGCGTGCTGCCCACTTTGATGGACATGCCGTTCGTGTAGGCGAGCATGGTATCGTGTGCAGTACGGGCGTCAACGGCTGCGACCCATTCATCGGAGAAGGTGTACATTGTACTGTCGCGGGCGGCGTTGAGGCCATACTGCATGCGGATGTTGATCTCGCGGTTGACTTTCGTCATGGGGATCATGCGGAGCGTCTTCATGGCGTAAGCGAGACGGGAAGTAGTGGTGGAACCTGCGAAGTCCTTGAGCTGGACGTCTGCATAGGTGGGATCGTACTTGATATTTTCGCCCTCGACCTGTTTGTCGGCGAGGTAAGCGGAAACGGTCTGCGTGGATCCGCTGACGGCGAGTTTTTCCATATCCATGGCGATCTCATAGTATCTGTCCCAGATCTTCTTGGCCTGCGCCGCGACGGTTTCGTCCACCGAGCCGTCATCCTTGTAGTACTTCATGTTGGAGTACCCTTCGGGGGTGACCATATCCTTGAACGCGCCATCTTCGCCGTAATCCTGATAGTTGACGAACTGTTCCATCTGATCGCGGAAGTTGGGATACTGTGCACCCGCGTAGGTGAGGGAGATCTGTGCGTCACGGTCGATGGTGAGAGCCATGACGAGGGAAACTGCCGCTTCCTTCTTCCATGCGTGCTCGCCCGTGTAGTTGGTGACCTGTCCGTTGACGGCGTAGCCGACGGAGTCCATACGTGCGCCCCATTTATCCTGACGGATGATCTGGTTGGCGACGATCTCGTCCTTCGAGTACATCTTGAGGCCGTCACTGAGGTTGCTTCTCTGCTGTTTGTCGTTCTTGCCTGCGTCTGCGCCTGTGCCCTTGGAGGTTGCGCCGTTGGAGTACTCTTCCATCTCATAGTTTGCACCCTTGATCTTGGAGTACAGGGCATAGTCCTCGGAAATGGGCGTAGGCATCTGGCCGAATTCGAGCATGTCGGGATGGGTATCGTTACGGGTCGCACCGTCCCAAGAGCCTGCGCCGTAGAAGAGGCAACGGCCTGCACGGAAGTAAGCCCAACCGTTGTTGGTGCTGTCCGTATCGGAGTCGCCGCCGTTGTTGGCGTTCCAGTCGGAGGCGAGGGCGAGGAATGCGCCGTACGTCTCGATGAATTTCTGGGAGTTGTAGCCGTATTGCACGTCCACGGTGCGGTAGGTGCCGTCGAGGTTCATCTTGGAGACCGCGTTCGTCGCCTTGCCGACCTGATCCTTCCAGCCGCTCGCTTCGGGGATGTCCGCACCCTCGCCGATGACCTGACCGCTCTCGAGCTGAGCGCAGTACTGGTTGGTGGCGTCGATGAGGTCTGCATCGTTGCCGAAGAGCCAAGGGAGCAGATAGAGAACGGAACCGACTGCCGCAGCCGACTTACCTTCGTACTGCTCGCCGCCGAACACCGTCTTATAGGTCCCGCCGTTGTAGCTGATGCCGCCGTGGCCGTCGCCCTTCTGCCAATCGAAGGTGTTGAGGTAGTAGGTCATCGCCCAGATGAATGCGGAGTATTCGGCATAGGTATAGGTGACGTGGCCGATGGAGGTATCGAAGGGGATCTCTTCCTCATTCTGATAGTTCACCGCGCCATCGGGGATCTTGAGCTCGTCGTTCGGGAATCCGGGGATCGTGACGACGTAGCCCTCTCCGCCCGTGTAGGCCTCGCAGAGGCAGGCAAGCGGGTCGCCGCCCTTGAGAGCCGCCTGATAGTTATTGTAGCGGAAGAAGTTGAACGGGAAGTAACGGGTGGGAACGCCCACGTTGATGATGGGAGCGGGGTCGCCTGCACTAACCGTCTTGCTCTCGCCCGTATAGGGATTGGTATAGGTGCCGCCCGCAGCATACTGGATGATGCTGGTGCCGCTGTTGAGGCCGTTTTTGGTACCCGTGCCCCTGTTGTAAGATCTTTCCTTGGAGACGGAGCCGGAGGTCTCGTTTTCAGCGCCCTGCACATTCCCCGTACGGTCTGTCGGAAGCGTGGTCGTGATCTTTTTCTTCATCTCGTTCGTGAAGAACAGATTGTTGTAGCTCGTGGAGAAGTTGGAATAGTCCTTGGGGAGCCCATAGAGACCGACTTCCGCATCGCCTGCGTCGGTGTAGAATCCGTTCTTTTCGGAATCGTAGTGCACGGGCTGGCCGAGCGTGTACGCATCCGCACCCATCGCCTTGCCCCTCTGATAGGCATAGTAGGAAGTTGCATTCTTCCAAATTTCGCCGAGAACTTCTTGGTTGGCAGCCTTTGCGGCGTCGCCCTTCAATGCGGGATCTGCACTGATCGTATCGAGATAGTCGGCAAGGTTGAGAACGGAGCCCGTTTCGGCATACGTTCTCACATAGCGGGGAGCGAGATAGAGAACGTCGTACATTGTATTATTTGCATAATAGCTGTTGACGTTCTTGAAATACTGTTCCTTGTCGTCGATGGTGGTGACGCTGACAGTGTGCGTCGTCCCGTTGGCGGCGTTATACTTATCCATCCACTCCTCGCAGATCGCTCTGTTGGTTTCCGCATCGGACGTATTGCAGAAAATGTAGACGGAAAGCACGTTGGAATCGGTGATCGCGTTGGGAAGACCGTTTCTGTAGCCCTCCTCGTTCGTTCCGCCGCCGCCACCGCCGCCGCAGGCCGCCGCCGCAAAGGCAACACCGGCCGTCATCACGGCAGAGAGGGCAATGACGGAAATACGCTTGAAAATTTTGCTCTTCTTCATTCCTTTTTACCTCTTATTTGAATTTTTGCGGAACGCCTCCGCGCATTTGGGGGAAATACGCAAAAAGGCAGCATCCGCGGAAATGCATCCGAGGAAACTGCCAATACAAAAAGAAAAACACCCGAAAAAATCTGCGCTTTGCTCCCAACAAAAAAAGCGCGCGAAATTACCGAGTGTACCTCTTCTTCATGACTTTTCCCCCAACGTCATTTCTTGTACTGCAATTAGTGTAGCACGCGACGGGGGCTTTGTCAATAGCATTTTTAAAATTTTTTTGTGAAAAGTTCACTGAATTTTCACGGATTTTTGGGCAAATTCCACGAAAAAAGTGAGATTCCGCTCATCATGCCCCGTTTCTCGCCTGCCCCCTTCGTAAGGGGGCGGGGTAGGGGTGGGGGTCCGCCCTTGAACGGAGTCTGCACGGGAGCCCGTTTCCTCATTCCGAGCCCCGTAGGGGCGAGAGAATCTCGCTCCAAGAACGGAAGTCCGTAAGTTTACGAGATCCCCTCGCTTCGCTCGGGATGAGGGGATGGGTCCGAACGCCCCCTTGCTTCCCCTCTTAGGGGAAGTACCCGCGCAGCGGGGGATAGGGTTCCAAAACCCCTCAGTCACTTTGTGACAGCTCCCCTACAAGGGGAGCCGAGGCGCCCAGAACACAGTCATGCCCCCCTCCCGAGGAGAGGGGTAGGGGGGTGGGCAACGATTCCACTCCCGCCAACCTTATTCTCACATCTCCGCCGTGCGGTAAAAATAGCGATATATGTCGTCTTTTCCGCATTCCCGCATGCCCGCGGAGAGCAGCATTTTTGCCGAGCGGACATTCTCGAGAAAGCATTTCGCCTCCACTTTTTCCAGCCCGAGTTTGGAAAAGGCATACTCCGTATAGGCCATAACGGCCTCCCGCGCATAGCCCTTTCCCTCCGCTTCCTGCAGGAGCCTCACACCGATCTCCGCCTCCGCATGGTATCCGAACCTGTGGAGGACGACTTCGCCCACGAGCTCCCCATTCTCCCTCAGATAGATCCCGATCGGCATCTCCATCCGATGGTGGAAATCTTCCCGCACAGATTGCAAAAACCACGACTTATGTGCGATTTCAGGCATGTTCTCCCTGTAGTCGTACCCCCAAAATCTGTTCCTTTCGACGTCGGATGCGAGGCGGAAATAGGCCTCTTCGTCCCCGTCGGAAACGGGTTTTAATGTCAGCCGCTCCGTCTCGATCTCAGGCAATTTTTGAACGGCGTCGATGGCCCTTCCCACCAAAATATTATACTTATCGACGATTTCAGCGGGTAGGTACTGCAATTTCGACTTCCTCAGCCCGAGGTCTCCCGCGTCGTCCATGCGGTTGATGAAGGCGGCGTTTTCGGCAAAGGCACGGGCAAATTCACGGGCGATCATGGGGTAAGCGCCCTCGTAGCCGCGGAGGGCCTTTTCGATATGGACGATGAGCATGTCGCCGCACCTCTCCCCCGCCGAAAAGGCAACGATCTTCCCCCCTGTCTCGAGGATCCCCGCAACTATGCCGAATTCCTCAAAATGCGGTAAAATCGCATATACCTCTGCAATTTCTTCATCGGCGAGGCGGTCCTCCTTCTCGAGCTGGACACCTTCATACTCCTTTAAAAAGGCAATAACGCGCGGTTCATCCTCCTTTTTGTAGGGGCGGAAGGTCCAGTCGGGATAGAGTTTTTGGAACTTGTTGATATGGTTCCTCTGCCCCGCGAGCTTCTTCCCGGGGTAGGTTTTGAAATCCTCGGCGGCGTAGAGATAGTCCCGCCAGCGGCGGTTGTCGGAGACGGAAACGCTCGCCCCATAGCGCAGGACGAGCGCGGAAAGACGACCTTTCGGCACATTTGTGAAGTGCAGTTTCATGTCGTTGTCGCGGCAGAATTTTTCGATCTCGCCGATCGCCTCCCACTCCGCATTCTCGTCCCCCGAGAGCGAAACGGGATAGTAGAAATAGTACTTCCCCGCATAGAGCTCGCGGAGGATGAGGCAGTCGCCGAAAAAGGCGAAGTCGGGAGCCAAGGCCTTGTGCCACATGAACTGGAAGCCGATGGAATAGTCGGCAATGTGCGTGTTCTGCACCTCGAACCACGGCTTAAAGCGAAGGATGTCCTCCTTTTTGGTGCGTTCAAATTTCAGCATAGGACAAAAAACCTCTGTTACGGTTCACGCATCCCCCGCCGCTCAAACATATGGGGACGGGGAACTGCGTGAACCAAAATTTACTCCATTCTATTCAATATATCGAGTATTTCGGAGAGCCTGTCGAGATCGTCCCTTGAGTAGTAGTCAATGTAGATCCTGCCCTTCTTTTCCGTCCCGATGAGGGAAACTTTTGTTTTGAAGGTGCTGCGCATGCGCTCCACAAGGTTCTTGAGCTCCACATTTGCAAGCGCCATCTTGCGCTCGTTGTCCTTTGCAAGGATCTCGGGAGGATTGAGGTGTTGCTTCACCGCGCGCTCCATTTCACGGACGGACCAGCCCCCCTTCACGCATTCCTGCGCCAGAGCAGGCTGTTCTTCCTTGGGAACGGGGACGAGAGTGCGGGCGTGGCCCGAGGAGAGCTTTCCGTCCCTCACGAGCGCTATGACCTCCTCGGAGAGCGTCAAGAGGCGCAACGTGTTTGCGATCGCGGGGCGGGACTTCCCGAGGCGCTCGGCGAGCACTTCCTGTGTCAGATTGTACTCCTCCATGAGCCGCTTCATGCCGTAGGCCGCTTCGATCGGGTTCAGATCCTCGCGCTGCAGGTTCTCAATCAGGGAGATCTCCTGCACTTCCTTCTCGGTATAGTTCTTGACGATGACGGGCATGCGGTCAAGCCCTGCAATCTTGGCGGCGCGGAAACGGCGCTCACCTGCAATGATCATGTATTTGCCGTTGTCGCCGCGGTTAACGACGATCGGGCTGATGACGCCGTGCTCACGGATGGAATTTGCGAGGTCGTTCATCGCATTTTCGTCGAACGACTTGCGCGGCTGATCGGGATTGGGATACAGATCCTCGATCAAGATCTCCGTGACGCCTGCGTCCCCCTTTGCGTGCTCGTAAGCCTCTTCGGTGTCGTTGAACAGCGCGGAAAGTCCGCGTCCTAAACCTTTCGCCATATTTTTTTATTCTCCTTTTTCTTCCGTTTTCTTTAAAAATTCTTCCGTCAAAGCGCCATACGCCTTTGCCCCCATGCACTTGGGGTCATGCAGAACGACAGGCTTTCCGTGGCTGGGCGCTTCGGAAAGACGAATATTGCGGGGAATGACGACCTCGTACAGAACTTTGCTGAAATATTTTCTGATTTCGGCCGAAATATCCTTGGAAGCCTTGGACCTTCCGTCGTACATCGTAAGAACAATGCCGTAAACTTGGATCTCGCGGTTGAGGTGCGAGCGCACGAGGGAGATGGAATTCATGAGCTGGGAAAGTCCCTCAAGCGCATAATACTCACTCTGGATGGGGATGATGACCCCGTCCGCACCCGCCAAGGCGTTGATCGTGAGCAGCCCAAGCGAGGGCGGGCAGTCGATCAGGATATAGTCATATGAATTCTTGACCTTATCGAGCGCATTCTTCAGGACCTTCTCGCGACCCTTCTTGTACACAAGTTCGACCTCTGCGCCCGCCAAATCGATATTTGCGGGGAGAAGTTTGAGATTTTCAAGCTCTGTATCGAGGACATTGTCCGCGACATTCTCCTCCTCGATGAGGACATTATAGACAGATTTTTTGAGTTTAGACTTCTGGAAGCCGAGACCCGTCGTCGCATTGCCCTGCGGATCGAGATCGACGAGCAAAACCTTCCTGTTGCTGAGGGCAAGATAGGCCGCCATGTTGACACACGTCGTCGTCTTGCCAACCCCGCCCTTCTGGTTGGAGAAAGATACGATTTTTCCCATCGTCATTCCTCCTCATCCGTTCCGAAGGGTCGGGTCGTTTCGGAGGATTCTTCTGATTCGGGCTCTGCCTCGGGCGCGACGGGTTCTTCACTCTCCGTGTCGACCGTCTCGAACGGATTGACAGGTTGCGTCATATCGCTTGATTCTGCGTCCGACGGACCGCTTCCGAAGGGATTGTCGGGAACACCCTTATCATGGCTCTCCATGTAGGCAAGGACTTCTTCATAGCTCGCGCCCTTCATCAGCATGTCAACTTCGGCAGTATAAATTGTTTCACGTTCAACAAGGACACGGGCCATATTGTCGAGAATGGAGCGGTGCTCGAGGAGCAGTTTCTTCGCCCTCTTGTAGGCCGCGTCAACGATCGACTTGACTTCCTCGTCAATGATGCCCGCCGTCTCCTCGGAATAGGTATTCCTCTGTTCAAAATCCCTGCCGAGGAATACGGGCCCGTCATTTCCGTAGGCAATCGGTCCCAAACGGGAGCTCATGCCCCATTCGGTTACCATTTTCCGTGCCATCTGCGTTACTTTTTGAATGTCGTTGGACGCACCCGCCGAAACGTCGTGAATGACGATCTCCTCGGCAACACGTCCACCAAGCGCCATGCAGATAAAGTCATTGAGTTTGTTGACAGTGAGGTCATTGTCGTCCGTATCGGGGCGCGTCAGCGTGTAGCCTGCCGCCATGCCGCGGGGAATGATGGAAACTTCGTGGACGTTATCGTTGTGCTCGCACAATTTTGCGAGGATGGCATGGCCCGCTTCGTGATATGCTGTGCATTTCTTATCGGCCTCGGTCACGACACGGCTCTTCTTTTGGGGTCCCATGATGACCTTATTGATTCCCTCGTAGAGTTCGAGGTTTCCAATCGTCGATTTGTTCCGTCTTGCAGCGAGGATGGCCGCTTCGTTCAGGAGATTTGCAAGGTCGGCTCCTGAAAATCCGCTCGTCATACGCGCAATCACTTTAAAGTTGACATCGGGAGCGAGAGGCTTGTTGCGCGAATGCACCTTCAGAATCGCCTCACGACCCTTGACGTCGGGAAGATTGACATAGATCTGACGGTCGAATCTGCCCGGACGGAGCAGAGCGTTATCGAGAATGTCCGCTCGGTTGGTCGCCGCCATGACGATGATGCCCTCATTCGTCTCGAATCCATCCATCTGCACCAGAATTTGGTTGAGCGTCTGTTCACGTTCATCGTGTCCACCGCCAAGGCCAGCTCCGCGCTGACGTCCGACAGCATCGATCTCATCGATGAAGATGATGCAGGGCTGATTTCTCTTTGCAAGATCGAATAGGTCACGCACACGCGATGCGCCGACACCGACATACATCTCAACGAAGTCGGAACCGCTGACCGAGAAGAAGGGAACCCCTGCTTCACCTGCAACAGCCTTCGCAAAGAGAGTTTTGCCTGTCCCGGGAGGTCCCACAAGCAGGACGCCCTTGGGAATTCTTGCACCCAAACCAGAGAACTTTTTAGGATTCTTGAGGAATTCTACCACCTCGGCGAGCTCCTCTTTCTCCTCCTCGGCCCCTGCCACATCCGAAAATCTGACCTTGAGATTGGTGGAAACCTTGGCCTTGGTCTTGCCGAAGTTCATCACCTTTCCGCCACCGCCGCTCGTCGCCCTCAGGATCATGAAGAATGCGATCACGCCGACGATGAGAACGGCGATATAGAGGAAATTTCCCCAGCCGCTGCCCGCATTCGGGTCGGTGAACCAAACTTGTTCGATTCCATACTCCGAGGACCATTTATTGACGAGCTCACGGACCTCCATCGGGTCGCCATAGAGACTGCTGTAATTTGCCCAACAGGCGTAGGTCGTATCGTCCTTTCCAATATAGCCATAGACATTGTAACCGTCTACGCGTATTTTTGTGAATTGCTCGTTGTCTGCATATTCGCCCGTTTTACCTTCTTCCGTGTCACCGCGGGGGTCTTCTATACGCTTGTTGAACTCGATATAGTCGACCTCTTTGCTGTTGTTGATAAGGGTGTTGATGAGAAAGTACAGTCCCAACCCGAGCACAACAACAACGATTGCGGCAACCACTGCCTTTACCGTTTTGCTCAATTTGAATCTCCTTTTGAAGTTTCTATACTTACATTCAGTATGCTCGTAAGTACAGTATTATTGTATCACACAACGTGAAAATAATCAAGTCTTTGATACCATATATTGCCTTATTTTCATAATTTACACAGAAAATTCGCATAAAATGGCGTTTTGACCCATGTTTTGAGCTCAAAATGGGGGTCAAAACAGACTAAAAATGTTTCACATGAAACTTGCCAAGGATTTTTTGGAAAAAATCGTGTTTCACGTGAAACATTTGGTGCAATTTTTATACTTTAGCGCGACAGGTCAAAAATGACAAAAATCAGGATAAAAATAACCCCTGCATTTGTTTGCAGGGGATTTTTGGTTCTTAGGGGAGGATCTGCCCTATCAGATTGGACCGATAGATCGCGCCGACGACGGTACTTGCATCAATGAATGTATCCACGCTTCCGATGGAGAGCCAGCTGAGCACGAGAAGGATGAAATACACGATGAGGAACGCTTCCGCGATGCCCAAGATGGAGCCGAGTAGGCCGTTGATGATGCCCATGGGCTTCACGCTGTCAACGATCAGGCTGCCGACGAGACCGAGAAGGAAGGTGCCGAGACGGACGATGATCCCGAGAGCAATGAACGCTATGCCGATGGAGAGCCATTCGGCGACCGTTGCGCTCCCGATCCCGTTTGCGATCGCGGTGACCATACCGAACCAACTTTCGAGCGCATCCTTAAAAGCGGTGCAAAACAGGAAGGGGACGGTGATCGAGAGGATCCACCCCGCCGCCTTGCACACCCCTTTCACAAATCCGATTTTTGCGCCGATAAAACATCCGAGAAGTAAAATTACAAAGAAAACGACATCTAAGATCCAAGCCATTGATTTACCTCCTGCCTATATTATATCATAAATTTTTTTCTTTGTCGAGAATTTTATTATAAATCTAAAGATTTGTGGGAACAATCAGTGAGACCTTGGAGGTAAATTATGGAGTATTCTTTTCATTTTTATAACGCCTTGGCCGAAACAGGTTTGACGATAGCGCTCAGCCGTTCCATCGGAGAACTCTCTGCGCCCCCTGTCATTCTCTGCATCGGCAGCGATCTCGCCGTGGGGGACAGCCTCGGCCCCGTGACGGGAACCATGCTTCGGCGGAAGGGGGAACTCTTCGGCTACGTCTATGGGACCCTCAAAAATCCCGTGACGGCGAAGGAGGTGAAGTATGTGGACAGCTTCCTCCGAAAGACCCATCCGAGTAGCAAGATCATTGCCGTAGACGCCGCAGTGGGGGACGAAAACGACATTGGGCTCATCAAAGTTGTCGATGCGCCCCTCAAGCCCGGCTCAGGCGCAAACAAAAAATTGGGGCGCGTAGGGGACATTTCTGTCCTCGGCATCGTGGCGAGAAAGTCTGCCTTTTCGTACTCGCTCATCAACCTGACGAGGCTCAACGTCATCTACACGATGGCGGAGATCATTTCGGGTGCGATCTCGTCTTTCTCCATACAGCGGGCGGCAGTGTGAATTTTTCACATTTTCTATGCCGACTCTGTGTATTTTTGTGATTATTTAACAATTAAAAATATTTTGCAAAATTTGGAACGGCCGTATTGACGAATTCGAAAATTCGGTGTACAATATGGTTGAATTTCAAAAAAGGAGAAAAATCATGGTAAAAACCATCAGAAAAAAGGTGTATGACACCGATGCTTCTGTTGTGGTGAAGAAGGTTGCCTATGGCAGCTTCGGCGATCCCGCCGGCTACGAGACGACCCTTTACCAGACCGAGGACGGCAGCTATTTCCTTTATACGAACGGCGGGGAGAGCTCTCCCTATCCCGTAGAGGAAATCACGGCCATGTCCAAGGTGAACGCCAAGAAGTGGCTTGAAGAGAACTGACACATTCAAGAAAAAGAACTCTGTGTTTGACAGAGTTCTTTTTTTATTATGGTGGGGGGGGAGCTCCCCTCCCCAAGGAGGGGGCATGGACTTCTTTCCGCTCTCCCCAAGGAGGGGGCATGGGTCCGTCCTCGGCCCGAACGGAGTCCCACTCGCTTCCCCTCTTAGGGGAAGTACCTGCGTAAGCGGGGGATAGGGTTCCAACCCCTCAGTCACGCCAAGGGCGGCGTGACGGCTCCCCTAAGAGGGGAGCCGAGAACCCCTCAGTCACGCCAAGGGCGGCGTGACAGCTCCCCTGAGAGGGGAGCCGAGAACCCCTC
>CANRDK010000043.1 GCA_947629345.1 uncultured Clostridia bacterium | reverse complement strand
CATCTCTCGTCCGCTTCCTTGCCCGTATACTGGAAGGAAGCGGACGAGAGATGCGGCTTGGGAAGCGTGGCCTTTTCGATGGTGAATGTCAAAGTTTTGCTGTCTTGGCCGCCCTCAAAGGTGTAATTCTTTGAAAGGAGCTCGACCGTGACAGTGTAGCTGCCCGCCGTGAGCGGCAATTCCGCCGTGCCGAGCTGAGCGCCAGCATTTGCCGTGTAGGAGACCCTGTAATCGGCGCCCTCGGTGAGTACCCTGCTTTCGGGCAGACCCGTGAACGAGATATTGGGCTTGCGCTCCGTCCCGCTGTAGGAGACGCTTGCAAGATCCTCCATCCCGATCGTCCGCGCCTTGATCGTGAGCTTTGCCGTGGCCGTGGCCATAAAGGACTCTTGGTTCAGCCCGTCCTCATAGAGGGCCGTCACCGTGATCTCATAGGTACCTACGTTGACGGGAGCTTCGGGCGAGGAAGGATACTGCGTGTCGTTGATTCCTTTATATGTATAGAAATAAGAAACCGCATAGCCTGCAGGATCGCCGCTGACGGTGGGATATTGCATCGCTTCACCGTATGTCACTTCAACGTCGGTTGCCGTGATCGTGACAGTCGGCGTTGAACCCTTTACGACCCTGAATTCCAAATAGATCTCCGTTCCGTCTTTCCATTCGTAGTTGGCGTCGTTGAGGGTAACTTTCACGTAGTACGTGCCCGCCTCCGTGACTTCGGAGAGATCGCCCGTGCCGTCGTTCTTCTCGCAGAAAGCGACCGTCATCGTCTTGGGATCGTAATTCCCGAGGGCTTCCTTTACTCCTTCGCTGACATCATTCCCCGTATACTGGAAGAACGCAGTCGAGAGATAGGGCGTGGAAAGGGTGACCTTTCCGATGGTGAACGTCGCCGTCGCGCTGTCATTATTTCCCGCAAAGGTGTAGTTCTTTGAAAGGAGTTTGACCGTGACGGAGTAGCTGCCCGCCGTGAGCGGCAAACCTGTCGTGCCGAGCTGTGCCCCCGAGACCGCATCCGGCGCATAGGTGAGCTCGTAATCTGTATCCTCGACGAGCACCATCTTTTCCCCTGTAAAGGAAATATTCGGCTTGTGCTCTTCCCCGTCGTAAGTGACACCTGCAATGTTGTTCAGCGTGAGCGTTAAGGGGGAAACTATGTAGTGCGTCTCCGCGAGGGTCACCTCATAATTGCGGTTGCCGCAGATGACTTTCACGGTGTAGTCGCCCGCTTCGGAGAACGCATCGAGCGACGGGAAGGTCTCTCCGCCGCGTTCGAACTGATAGGAAAGCTGCAGCTCATCCCCTTCGACGACGGCGCCCTCTGTTGCGCCCTCATAGGTAAGGGTCTCTGCGGAGTACCAATTTTTACTGGGTGTATCGAGATAGGTGTGCCCCGTGATCGTGCCGAGGCTGAGGTTGAGCGGGCGCGGATCGATGACATATTGTGTCTCCCCATCGGTCAACACATAATTTTTTGCGATCTCGGCCGACAATTCAACTTGTAAGGTATACGTGCCCGCATCGATCATTTCCGCCGCGCCGACGGGGGTCGAAACGACCACATTGTAATCTCTGCCTCCCACCAATGCAACAGCGTCCCCTGCTGCCGTTGCAAAGGAAAGGATGTTATTAACGGTGTTGGACGCCGTCAGCCGATCGCTTCCATCGTAGATCGCGTCTCCGCCGTTCCTCGCGGAATTGAGCGCAAACTTTGCCTGAAGTTCCGCTTTCTCGACATGGACGAGGTAGTAGGCTTCCGTCTCCGTCGTGCCCCGATAGAGGAACGGGTCGTTGAGAATGACGGCGATGCCGTAGTATCCCGCATCCTCGATCGCATCCACTTCCTCGCCGAGCAGCCAAAATTCATCGACCGAACTCGGTTCCTGCGACAGTTGATAGATCGTATAAGTCGATTCTTGGTCCGTCGGGCGGGCGTCTGCCTCGTTGAAGAGACCGTCGATGCCGTACGCCGCGGCGTCGTAGGTGTGCGTGAGCGTCACCCATTTGTCGGAAGTGTGATCTCCCTCTGTGTTGCCGAGGTCCTCTATGAATGTGGGATACTCCTTCTCGCGGTCGAATCCAGCATAGAGACGGGCAACGATGTAGAAGTTATCGCCGTGCGCCTCGCCCGCACCCGACGACCAAGTGGTATTGGCGGGGTCGGTGAGACGGATGAGAACGTCATACACGCCCTCTTCATAGATCACCTTGCTCCACTTCGAATTCTCGCCCGCCTTGGGGATCGCACCGGTTTCAAAGTCGTGCATATGGTAGCCCATGACCTCATAGTCGCCGCCGATGGGAACTTCGAACTCAAAGGGCGGTTCAGACCCTTTGGGCACATAGGAGTCGCGGGGAATGGTGACGATGCGCTTATCGACAAAGACCTCAAAGGTGAGCGTCGCGTGCTCGTTGCCCTCGTAGCCTCCCTGCTCTGCCCAGAATTCGTCGAGCGACCAACTAAGTATGTGGAATTGTGACTTTTCTTCGACGAACGGAATGCCTCTCCACCAGACATAGCCCTCCGCGGGGGTGATGGAAACCTGATAGGCGCCCGCGTCCTTGATCTCCGAGACGGACTTCCCGTTCCGCTCGATGGTGTATTCGATGGAGCTCGAAGAGAACACCCCGCCGAACACTTCCTCAAGGGAGATGGGCGCACCCGTGTAGGTATACGTTACGACTTCGGAGCCGAACGCCGCCAAGGATTCTGTGAACGTGAGGTACTGATCCCTTTCACTACCTTCATATAACATGCCCCATGCAACCTCGGTGTCTCCGTCGAGAATGAAGAGCTCAACGCCTTCGTCATGGATAAATCTGTTGACTATTTCATTATTCTCATAATACTGTGTGTAGGCGTTATCCCCCTCATAGCCTTTCGCCCCTTCCCATTCAAGGTTGGGCGTGTATCTATGTTCATTCTTCTTCTGCCAATCGTCCTCCAGATAATCTTCAGTGGGGTTCGGATACTTCGGGTCATGGAGCTTGATCCTATACCTCCCCACGCCATAGGGGAGCCCGTCCGCCGTATAGTTTACATAAGTGCCCGATACTTTTTCGCCGCTGTGCAAGACTTGGCTGTATTTTACGACATCGATATAGGGATTATCCTCGAAGAGGGAGAAACCGAGCCCCGAATACTGCATGGAGTAGACGTTGGAGAGCGGGACCTTGCGGGGCTGGATGTTGAGAATAAAGGTGAATGTCGTCTTGCTATCCGCATTCGCATCTACGCGCATGCCGTTGTAGATGCCCGACCAGTAGTAGACGTATCCACCCGACTCGCCACTCTCAAACGACAATGTGATCTTGTAGTATCCCGCATCGTAGGGCACATACTCATCGTTGATACTGTATTTCATTTTATCCCAGTCGTCCTTCGTCCACTCCGCCGAGCCTTTGTCGTAGTAATACCATCTCCACTCTTTATCGCCATAGTGGCGTCGCCATGCCGTATATTCGACTTGCATCGCGCTGCTCTTGAAATTCTCGAAGATGCGGCTCGCGGGGAAGCCGTTGTAGTCGAACGTGACAGTGAGCATGGGAACGTCCCACGATTCGTCCCCTGTGCCCTCGGGTGCGGCTTTTATCGTGTCCTCGCCATAGGTGATCTCGCCGATGTTCTGGAAGGTGGGCACATCGAAATCGATCCTGCTCTCGCGCTCTTCTGCCTTGCTCTTCAGCGTGATGGAGAAGGGCATGGTGAAGAACCTCTGCACAATGGCGCCGTCATAGTCATTGTACTCTTCATCATAATACCAGCGGCTCCAACGGGTCTTTGCTTCGAACTCATCAGTGGAATAGTAATAATCTCCGTCCTGCGAATATTCATCGACAGGCTTGCGGAGTTGGTCCGCCTCGTCCTCCTTTTGGCCCGTTTTGGTGATGGCTGAAACATAGCCCGTATCCGTATTGTCCATCACATTTTTATAGTGTACCTGTATGAGACTTTGGATGTCATTGCCGCTGACATGGCCGCCATTCCACCCGCCGATGAACTTGGTGAATTCGTCCATTCTCCCGTCGGACGAGCTCGCCGCCTGCACCTCGCCGAAATACCAATCCCCCGCGGGGAGCGTAGCATTTTTGTTGTAATACCAACCGTCTGCGGCGACCGACCATGCGACCTCGGTGGAGAGGGTGTTGATCTGCTGCACGATCTTATTGTCCCCGTTGTCTTTGATCCTGCCGAACCAGACGGGTGCGTTGTTGTCGTACTTCTCATCGAACCTCGCCCATTCCGTCGTGGCCGTCGCCTTTACATAGTGGGCGTCCATGCCATAGAGGAAGGTGCGGGTCTCGGTGCTCTGCAGCGTTTCTCCCGAAGTATCGTACTGCAGGAACTTCACCGCGATCTCATAGGTGAGATAGGGCGTGTAGTCGTAGCTCGCGTCCTTGCCGCCCCACTCCTCAAAGCCTTTCGTGTCGTCCTCCTCCGCGTGAACGGGGAACACGTTGTAGTTGGGCATTTCCTTTTCCTTTGCCCCGCTCCCCTCTTCATAGATCGCCGCATACTTTAAATACTGCTCAAACGAGGTGCGCGACGGGGCGATGAGGATCAACAGGATCGTCAAGAGTTTACGTTTCATTTGTGACATTCTTCATTTTTCATTTGCGGGCGTTTGTTTGTCCGCGCCGCCGAAAATGTTCGGCGGCGCGGCTTCTCATTGACATTTTCCGCACCTTGTGCTATACTTCCCACATGCAGTGTTTTCTTTGTCCCGTGAAGTGCGGGGCGGACAGAAGCGTACGGGCGGGCGCGTGCGGCGTGAAGGGAATCTCCGTCGCCAAGGCCTATCTTCATCCCTTTGAGGAGCCCTTCCTCTCGCCCAACAAGAGGAGCGGGACGATCTTCTTTGCGGGGTGCTCTCTCCGCTGTGTTTTCTGCCAGAATTATGAGGTCTCCCGTGCCGAAAAAGGCGAGGTTATGTGCGAAAAAAGGCTCTCCGACCTCTTCCGTTCCCTCGAGGAACAGGGGGCGGAAAACATCGATCTCGTCACCGCCGACCATGTCATTCCCTATGTTGTGGAAGCCCTCAAAATTTACCGTCCCCGCGTTCCCGTCATTCTGAATTCGGGCGGGTATGTGACGGAGGAAGCGCTCGCCCTCATTGACCCGTTTATCGACATATATCTGCCTGATTTTAAGTTTTTTGACCCCCTTCTCGCGCAGAAATTCACGGGGCGTAAGGACTACCCCGAGGTCGCCGCAACGGCCATTAAATTCATGGCGAAAAAGCCGTCCGTCTATCAAAACGGACAGCTCATGCGCGGCCTTGCGGTGCGGCACCTCGTTCTCCCCTCGCACACGGAGGACAGCAAACGGGTGCTCGACACGCTCAAGGGCATCATTCCCGCCGACGCGTCCCTCTCCCTCATGCGGCAATACACGCCGATGGGCGACATCGAGGGCTTCCCCGAACTCAACCGCCGCGTGACGGACAGGGAGTACGAAAGGGTCGTAAACTACGCGATAAGTCTCGGATTTTTGAATATTTACACGCAGGAGAAGTCCAGCGCCGACCCGAAATTTATCCCCGCTTGGGATTGAGCCTCTCGCTCATTCTGAGGGAGCGCCGGCGACCGAAGAATCCCATTAGACCAACGGACTGCGTTTTATGGCGAACCCCCACCCCTACCCCGCCCCCTTACGCAGGGGGCAGGCAAGAGGACGGGCAGGATGAGCGAGTGGTCCAAGCCTTTCCCTTGGGGGGAAGGTGGCACGGCTGCCCTTGCCGTGACGGATGAGGGGATAATGCGGTGATGGTTCGACGTTGCTCACCATGACGTGATTGGAATGTCCCCGCCCCCTATCCCCCTCCCCAAGGAGGGGGCACGGACTTCGTTCGGGCCGTCCCTTAGCCACTACGAGGGAAGCCGAAAAACGGTAAAAACAATGAAAAATGCAATTATCAGGTGGACGGCCTACTGGCTCGCCATCATCATTCTCTATATTGCGCTCAGCGTCTATTTCGGCGGGTTTCTCTATTACGCCATGCTTCTTGTTTTGGCCTTCTTGTACTTTGTGGCAAGAATTCTCCTCTATCTCCCCTTCCGCCTGATCAAAAAGAAAAATATCCGACTTATGTGCTATTTTTTCGCCATTCTTGCCTCCATTGCCGGCACAGTATGCTTTGCCGTCTTTGCCGTGACGGAGATCTCGAGCAATTTTGCGATCTCCTATATCGACTCCCTCGACTACGGTGAACATTCCCCCGCCCTAAACATCTCCTATCGCGAAGAGGACGGCGTATACACTCTGAAAATGACGGATGACGAGCTCAAAATTCTGCAACTCACTGACATTCATCTCTGCGAAAGTCTCACGACGATCTTTACCGACCGCAAGGCCCTCAAAGCCTGCTACGACTTGATCCAAAGGGCAGAGCCCGACCTCATTCTCGTAACGGGGGATCTCGTCTATCCCGTCCCCCTCGCCACCTTCAGCAACAACAATATGCGTCCCTTCTACGCATTTGTCTATTTTATGGAACAGTTTGGCATTCCGTGGGCGATGGTCTACGGCAATCACGATACGGAAGTCTTTGCCTCCCATCAGAGCGGCGAGCTCAAATGGATCTTTGAATCCTTCTCCTTTGCGCATAAGCAGGGGGAAATGCTCGGCAATGCGCTGCTCTATTCCAAAATACAGCCCCAAATTTATGGACGGTATAATCAATATCTCCGCATCGAAAATCGGGACGGGACTTTAAACCGCCTCATCTTTCTCATCGATTCCAACGACTACGTTGCAGGCTCCGTTGCCGTCAACGACTACGATTCCGTCCACCAAGATCAGATAGATTGGTACCTCGATGCAATCGACAGGGAGAGCGAGCCGCTCGGCAACGTCGTGCCCTCCTTTGTCTTTCAGCATATTCCATTCAAGGCGTTTGCGGACGCCGAAGCTGCACTGAAAAACGGAGACGCCGATGCGGCCTATCTATTCGGCGAAAACGGAGAAAATGTGTCCTATCCCGCCAAAGAGAGCGGATTCTTTGAAGCGATCCTGCAAAAGCGGAGCACGCAGGCCGTCTTTGTCGGACACGACCACCTCAACAATTTGGGGGTAACTTACAGGGGCGTCGATCTCGTATACGGAAAGTCGATCGACTTTATTGCCTACCCGGGGATCGCGAAACAAACCTCCCAGCGCGGCGGAACGCTCATCACTGTCAGGCCCGACGGCTATACGATCCGCCAGCTCTCCCTCGTCTGACACATGATATCCGCGCGGCCACCCGCGTAGCCCCGTCCTGCCATTCCAATCGCGTCACCCTGAGCGTAGTCGAAGGGTCACCGCATAATAAGGTGATGGTTCGACGTTGCTCACCATGACGCATTTGGAATGTCCCCGCCCCCTACCCCCTCCCCAAGGAGGGGGCACGGACTTCGTTCAAGCTCCCGTTAAGGAGGGGCACGGACTGCGTTGGGGCGAGGACGGACCCTCGGCTCCCCTCTTAGGGGATCTGGCGAGCGTAGCGAGACTGAGGGGGTGCCGTTCTAATTGTCCCCACCACAATTTTTAATTACTCCCATGCGTTTAACGGGATCCTTCGCTACGCTCAGGATGAGCGCGGAGCGCTCAATTTTTAATTACTCCCATGCGTTTAACGGGATCCTTCGCTACGCTCAGGATGAGCGTCCCCTCACTCTCCCATGATTTGCGATTTCAGACGCACGATTTTCTTGGTCAGCTTTGCGCAGTCGGCGGGCGGAGCGGCAGAGAGTTCCGCCTCCAAACGCCGCAGTTCTTCCAATTTTGTTCTCATATCCACAGTATTTCCCTCGGAGAAACACTTATGCTCTTTTCCTTCGACAACGTCACATACGGCGACATCGGCGAGCCCGTCATCGAAAACGTCACCTTCGAGCTCCACGAAAGGGAGCGCGTAGGCTTCTTGGGCGGCAACGGCGAGGGCAAGACGACCCTTTTGCGTCTCCTCATGGGGGAACTCCTTCCCGACAGAGGAACTATCCTCAAGAAAAACGGTCTCTGCATCGGCTATCTGGAACAGACGGGCGGGTTTGAAAGTTCCGCCACCGTCTATGCCGCCATGGAGGAGGTCTTTGAAGAGGACAAACAGCTCCTCTCCCGCCTTGAGAAGGTGCAGAGGGAGATGAGCGAGCAGAATGCCGACCTCCGCATTCTCTCTGCAAAGGCGGAGAGCTTGCAAAAACGCATTGCCGCCCGCGACAGCTATCATTTCCGTGTGAAGATCGACACCGTCCTCGGCGGCATGCGCTTCCGCGACTTCTACGACTGTCCCATTCCCACCATGAGCGGTGGCGAAAAGACAAAACTCAAGCTCTGCCGTCTCCTCTTGGAGGAGCCCGAGCTCCTCGTTCTCGACGAGCCCACCAACCATCTCGACGTCAAGACCCTCTTCTGGCTGGAGGAATACCTCACTTCCTTCAAGGGAGCCCTCCTCGTCGTCTCCCACGACAGGTACTTTCTCGACCGTCTCACCTCCCGCACGCTGGAACTCGAACACGGCCGTCTCACTTCCTACAAGGGCAGCTACTCCCGCTATAAGGTATTGAAGGCTGAACGTGTGAAGGAACTTGAGCGGGAATACGAAAGGCAGCAGGAGGAGATCGCGAAGCTCAAGGACTATGTGGACAGAAACATCGTCCGCGCGACGACGGCCAAGTCTGCCCTCTCCCGCGTCAACAAATTGGAGCGCATGGAGCTCGTCGAAAAGCCCCTTCTTCCCCCTCCCCCGCCCCGCTTTTCGTTTACCTACGACGAACGGCCGTACGAAAAGGTCATCGATACCGACCCCTTCGACCTCACCGTGGGCGGAAAGGTCCTGCTCAGGGATGTGAAATTCACCCTCATGCGGGGCAGGAAATGCGCCCTCGTCGGCGACAACGGCACGGGTAAGACCACTCTTTTGAAGTTTTTGCTCTCCAAGGATCCCCGCGTCCGCTTCGGCAAGTTCACCCGCGCGGCCTACTACGATCAGGAGAATGCCGACCTCGACCCCGACGACCGCGTCCTCGACGCCTTTTGGAGCAAGTATGCGCTCATGTCCCAGACGGACGCGCGCAAGCTCCTCGCACAGGCGGGCCTCGGCGCAGAGGACGTGACCAAGAAGGTCAAGGAGCTCTCGGGCGGGCTTAAGGCAAAGCTGGAACTCTCCCTTCTCGAGGCGAGGCGGGGGAATCTCCTCATCCTCGACGAGCCGACCAACCATCTCGACCTGCCCGCGCGTGAATCCCTCGAGGAGGCCCTGCGGCAGTTCGACGGCACCGTGCTCTTTGTCTCGCACGACAGACGGTTCATCGAGAACGTGGCGGACTGCATCTGCAATCTCGAAGGGGGCAAGCTGACCTTCTTCGACGGCGGCTACGAGGCATTTTTGCAGAATCGCAAGAGCGAAAATGCCCATACCATGTCCGCGACCCCCTCCCCGCAAAAATCGGACAGCAGCTATCGGAGCAGGGAGGAACGGGCCAAGGAGACGCAGAGAAGGACGCGGACGAAGGAGATCGAGACCCGCCTCGAGGCCCTTGAACAGGAGGAGGCGGAGCTCAACGATCTGCTCGTTCAATGCGCCGCCGACTATAAAAAAGTGATAGAGATCTCCGCCCGTCTTTCCGCCATTCACGCCGAATCAGACGCCCTCTATGCCGAATACGAAACCCTGATCTGACCCGCCCTCATCCTGCCCCGCGCTCATCCTGAGCGTAGCGAAGGATCCCATTAAACGCACGGAAGTAATTAAAAATTAAAAATTAAAAATTAAAAATTGTGGTGGGGGCATATTTAGAACGACACCCCCTCAGTCGCGCAAGGGCAGCGCGCCAGCTCCCCTCCAAGGGGAGCCGAGGCCCTCGCCCCCTCCGAGGGGTGGGTGCCCCGAAGGGGCGGAAGGGGTGTCATTCCAATCCCTCCACCGCAATTCCTTTCCACTTTTTTCTCAAAAACCCTTGAAAAATTTTTCAAATATGATACAATAAAGCCGATATTTTCATTTGGGGGGTCACTATGAAAAAGACAAAGATCGTCTGCACGCTCGGACCCGCTTCCGAGACAAAAGAGGTCATCGCCGCCATGGCGGACGCAGGCATGAACGTCGCGCGCATCAACTTCTCGCACGGCACCCATGAGGAACATGCCAAAAAAGTTCAGATCATCGAGGAGATACGGCGGGAGAAGAACATTCCCCTGCCCATTCTGCTCGACACCAAGGGGCCCGAATTCCGCATCCGCTCCTTCAAAAACGGCAAAATTTTCTTGAACGAGGGCGACACGTTCACCTTCACCGCCGACGAGATCGAGGGCGACGAGACCCGTGTCTCCGTCTCCTATAAGAACATCTGCAACGAGATGAACCCCGGCGACAAGATCTTGCTCAACAACGGCCTCATGGTGTTTGAGGTCGAAAAGGTCCAATCTCCCGACGTCATCTGCAAGGTCGTCATCGGCGGGGAACTTTCCAGCCGCAAGTCCATGTTCTTCCCCGAAAAGCAGCTCGACCTCGTCTATCTCTCCGAACAGGACAAGGCCGACCTCCTCTTCGGCATTCAGCACGGCGTAGACTTTGTCGCCTGCTCCTTCGTCTCCAAGGCACAGGACATTCTCGACGTCAGGAATTTCCTCCACGAAAACGGCTGCGACGACATCGACCTCATCGCCAAGATCGAGAACAGGGCAGGCGTCAACAATCTCGATGAGATCATCAAGGTCTCCGACGGCATCATGATCGGCCGCGGCGACATGGGCGTCGAGATCCCCTATGAGGAACTGCCCGACATTCAGAAATATATCATCACTGCCTGCCGTATCGCAGGCAAGCGGGTGATCACGGCGACGGAGATGCTCGAGAGCATGATCCACAATCCCCGTCCCACCCGTGCAGAAATTTCAGACGTCGCAAACGCCGTCTACGATGGGTCGTCTGCCATCATGCTGTCGGGGGAGACGGCCGCGGGCGAATACCCCGTACAGGCCGTTGCCGCCATGGCCAAGATCGCCATGCAGGCGGAGACCAAGATCAACTACATTCAGCGCGTGGAGGATGCAAGATACCTCATCAAGAACCTCTCCGACGCCCTCTCCCATTCCGCATGCCTGCTCGCCCATGACGTCAACGCAAAGGCTATCGTCGTCTGTACACGGACGGGCGGAACGGCCAAGATGGTGTCGAGATTCCGCCCCATGATCGACATCATCGGCATGACGACGGACGAAAAGAGCTATCGCAAGCTCGCCCTCTCGTGGGGCGTCCTGCCCGTCCTGTCGGAGGAGTACAACTCGGTGGACGTTCTGTTCCACTTTGCGAAGCGCGCGGCGCTCGACAGCGGCCTCGTGAAAAAGGGCGACGTCATCGTCATCACGGGCGGCACCCCCAACGGCAAGAGCGGAAACTCCTCCCTCATCAACCTCGAAACAGTGTAAAATTCGCAACATATGTGCGAAATTTTCCCCCACCCCTTGGCTCCCCTCTCAGGGGAGCTGTCACCGCAGGTGACTGAGGGGTTCTGCCGAGAACGGTAACCCGCTCATGCTGCCCCGCGCGCATTCTATTTGTGTCTAAGCGCGGCACGAGCGCGTAGCGCGAAGTAGCGCAGCGAAGCATCCCGTTAAACACACGGGAGCATATCCCCTCATCCCGAGCGACCCCGCCCCGCGCTCATGCTGAGCGTCAGCGAAGCATCCCGTTAAACGCACGGGAGTAATTAAAAATTTAAAATTAAAAATTAAAAATTGTGGTGGGACGTGATTGGAATGTCCCCGCCCCCTACCCCCTCTCCAAGGAGGGGGCATGGACTCCCGTTCTCAGCATGACGCCGCACCAACCCTCGGCTCCCCCTTCGAGGGGGAGCTGTCGCGCCGTCCTTGCGCGACTGAGGGGGTGTCGTTCCAAATGTACTCCGTTGGTTTAATGGGATCCTTCCCCTTCGACTACGCTCAGGGTCAGGATGAGCGGCGCGGCGCACGGGCTCCCGTCCTCATCCCGAGCGAAACGAGCGGATCCCGCAAACCGACGGACTTCGTTTGAGGGCGGACCCCCACCCCTACCCCGCCCCCTGACGCAGGGGGCGGGCAAGAGGAAAGGCAAGATAAACGCGCGCCCGTCGCAGGCCATACAAAAAAGAGAGGTCGCCCTCTCTTTTTTGCTGTGTGGATATGTTTTGGGTAAAAGGAGATTTACCCTCTGTGAGCTTATGATAAGTCCTTGATTATACGCGTACCCAATCGCAATTTTGATTGTTGAAAGAGTTTCCGTTGTAGTAACCTGTAAGATAGTCTCCAACACTATCTTCGTCAAACACATATGCGGGCAACTCATGCAGAATCTCTTCCCCGGTATATGCCGCTGTCGTTACAGAATACCATTTCCCCTCGCCTTCGATCGTTGCCGGTAGGAACCCTTTGGTTGCACTACCCCTGAACGCTTTAGCCTCAATACGCCTGACGCTTGCGGGGATCGCAATATTCTTCAGAGAAGTACAGCCGCTGAATGCCCCTGTGCCGATGAATTCAACTTTATTACCCAAAGTGACTTGCTCCAATTTAGTGTTGGTCTTTTGGAATGCCCCCAAAATGAACCTTGTATTTTCATGCACCGTGAAGGAGGCTCGCATTGTGTCGATCTCTTTTGCGAGAATGAGGCAGGGATTGGAATCCGTTCCGATATAGATGCCATTCTCGGATTCATTTCCCTTCAAATTGCTACAATCAAGGAATGTGTCGCCCGAAATATATTGCAAATTGTCACTCCCCGCCAATTTAACAGTGAGAGCACCCGTACAGCTCGCAAACGCTTGACTGCCGATGTATTCAATAGAAGCGGGAAGCGTAATCGTAGCTTCGGTTCTAACGGGAACACTTCGATAGAGCGCTTGCGAACCGATATATTTCAGCTTTGAATTATCGCCGAACTCGGGCGTCACGCCCATATTATTTTGACTCCTACTGCCGTTATATTTATAGAGGAATGCATATGGGGATATCACCTCAACGGAATCGGGGATCTTCAGCGTTCCGAGAGTACATCCGGAGTTCTTAATTCCGCTTCCAATGTAAAGCACGGAGGCAATGTCGAGTGTCCCCTCCCTGATCTCCAGTTGCATTGTCGTTTGCGTCAAATCCGCAGGCTTGACGGCGATCAAGTGATTCCCGAGATAGAGCAATTGATTGTTGTATTGGTCGGTCGCCCAATTTTCTTCGTTGCTATAGATCGGCGTGTCACGAAGCATCCATGTTGTTTGAGTTCCCTGACTGGTAGTGCCATCAAACCTGATGGCGTGATCGGGAAGATTCAACGTCTTCAACTGTTTGCAACCGGAAAATGCCCGCCAACCAATACGCTCGAGATTAGAACCATCCGCGAAATCGATCTCCTCTACCGCACTTCCCTCGAAAACATCGTTTGCAATACTGATAACGCTCGCGGGGATCGTAACCTTTTTTAATGAGGCGCAGTCGCGGAATGTGTATGCCTCCAACGTCTCCAATGTGTCGGGAAGCGTGACCTCCTCAAGGTTTGTGCAACCGTCAAATGCATTCTGGTGCAACTGTGTGACACCCGATTCTATCGTAACGCTCTTTACCGTCGTATTTTTTTGCATAAGACTGTTACCGTCGATTGAGACCTTTTTCCCGTTCACATGACCGGGAATGACGACATCTTCTACATCCTTGGGCACGTCTTTGATAATGTATTCGTCCACGGTCTCTTCGTGGTCTGCGCTATCTGTAAAGATATTGATGAACCCGCAATTCTTGCAGACATCCCCGCTGCCGAAATCATGAGACACATTTTTGACATAGCAAACGGCGTTGTTGACGATCATATTCCAGCCTTCCGCTCCCTTTGCATAGACCTGATAGCCCATGTAGTCGTTTACAGTGGGATATTGGCGAATGTAATAATCGCCGACATTGGCCGTTGCAACGGCTTCGTTGTCCTCGGGGGCTCCGCTTCCGTGGAACCATGTCGAGCCTGCCTGACCCTTGATGGAACCGAGTTTGACCCATTCCGTGGTGGCATCTGACTTCTCAATGAGCTGCCAGACGGTGAAATCGGTGGTGTTGAGGTAGAAATCACCTTTCATTGCACCTTTGACGGGAGTAGCGTCCTGCGTGTACTCGTCGGGATCCTTTTCTCCTGAGAACCAAAGGACGCCGTCGCGGCCGGGTTTGCCCTGTTCGCCCTTGAGGGTCAGAATCGGTGAGCCCCAGCCGTCCGCTTTCTTTTGATAGAGAGCTCCTGTGTTGGTGTTGAGATAGAAGTCGTTCGTTGCGCCGAGATTTTCGACGGGCTCCTCCGTGCCGTAGTACCAATTCGCGGCTGTTTCCGTCCAAGTGCCGTCGCCGGACTTGACATAGCTTGCAAGCGTTTGGGTGTTGAGGTAATGGTCCCCCTCGTTTCCGAACGTGTCGGCGGGAACTTCCGCGCCGTAGTACCATTGATTGCTTGAGGTCGTATTGTTGTCCGTGTTTCCGCATGCGCTCATGAGTCCAAGGGACAGAACAAG
>CANRDK010000042.1 GCA_947629345.1 uncultured Clostridia bacterium | reverse complement strand
TTGTATTACGACGCGCTCGCGGCGAGCGGGAAGGGCTGGCACGAGGGAAACGAGGACGCGACGCCCTTCGTCAAGTACCTTCTGATGACGATCCTTTCCGCATATCAGGACTTCGAGGCGCGCGTCAAGATCGTATCCGAAAACACCTCTGCTTTGGACATAGTACGCCGCGCCGTCGCGCAAAAGATCGGAAAATTCAAGAAGTCCGATATAATCGAACTGTGCCCCTCTTTGAGCAAAAGCTCCGTTGAGAAGTCCTTGAAACTGCTGACGGAGAGAGGCGAGATCGCCATGCACGGCACGGGCAGGACGACATTTTATACCCGCACATAGAGCCGCCTCGCACGAAAAACGACGATAAAAAGTGGCGACAAAGATGATGAAACAGATCAAAATATTCTTTGAAACAATAAAGGCACACCCGCAGGTGTGCCTTTTGTGTTTTTCCGATGACGCCGAAGCGAAACGAAAGGAAATTTGGGGGAGAAAAGTTCAATCAGCTCGCCAATAATATTCATGCATTCGTTTTATGCTTTTTGTATCAAGCACTATCTCAAAATCACGCCGTTGCGCTATTGTCCTCTAAACTAACGCCGTATAGTTTTACGGTCTCTTCAGATCCCTTATCGGCTATGGTCTTCCCCATCGCCGTCTCTATCACTTTCATGATTGCCTTCGCGCGCGCAATAAAATACCCATCAAAATCGTCCGCCTTAAAACACGCATAATCCACCAAATGAGATTCCACGCGGGAGCGAAATTCAATTTCATCTATTTCCGCTTTTTTCATAATATTCTTACTGTAAATGCTTGGCGCATCCCCGCCGATCTGGCGGTTCGACTCAGGCAGAAGCGGAGTTTTATTGATGATTGAATTCCACTTTTCCTTCTTATACCGTTTCTTTTCGCAATACGCCGCCGGAAAAATGTGGTGAATATCGGGCGCTTCATCCATACTTTTCACGATATCTATCGTAGTCCCTTTTACAAAATCGTGACAACTACTTCTATACACTAATGCCATGATACCCTTATAGGCGGCACTGTTGCGCGTTTGCAGAGAAATGAGTCGCGCAGCAGAAAAATATGCGGCACTAATAGTTCGGTTTTGGCTTTCTTTCCCTCGTATAGCAGCAACTATATCTTCCATATCATTGGCATAACGCGTTTCATTTGCTCCCCCATACATCTCGCCCATGATACCGCACCAATACCACTTACTGAGAATGTTTTGTACCTTTGGTTGGTTAAAAGCCGTTCTCCCTATTTCAGCACAGATCGCAGCCAACGGAATGAGCTGCGTTGTATACGGAAGATCGCGCATCCTGAACACATATTGGCTAAACAAAAATTTCCGAGCCATTTTATAACCTTCAAGAAGCGCTCCCTTGTTCTTTTGATAATCTTGAAAGTCAAGTGACAACACGTCTTTCTTTTTGCAGGTTGTCATCGTCCTAGCATGATACGTTGTATACAAAGTTACTGCCGTAAGAAATGCGGTTTCATCCACACCATACATTACATCCGTATTCAAGGGCTCATTGGTTCCACGAATGATATCGCGGCATTTTTCCCAGTCCTTCCTTAAATCAAATTCATAAGTGGCAAAGGTCGCCGTAACCAATTCAAAAACCGTTAACGGGACACCGCCGGTGTTGACATTTTCAAACACCTTACATACGGCCTCCCTCGGTGTTTCCTTCCCAAGTGTTATCACGGGAAGTTTGTATCCCGTAATCGTATCAAGCACTTCTGTTTTGAACTGTTTATATCTTTCTTTGAATTGGTTATCGTAATTATGGAATTCTTTGTAACCGTCTGCCCAATCTTCACGCAAACTACCGTCGAAAACGATATTGAGCGGAAACATTTCATGCTCAAATTCCAACTCCGAAGATGATAGATCTAACACAATATCCCGATCGAAATTCGTCTTAATTTTTCTATCTTCCGGAATAGAAATCACAGCGTCCTCGCGATCAACCATAGGGTCGAGACACTTTCTAATGTCCAAATAGTAAAATCGCTTGATATCTTTTCCTTTTTCCGTAGTCGTAGTCACGGGTTCTTTGCAACATGTGGCACGATACATGGAGGTCAGCCGCTGCTGTCCATCCAAAATCAGATACTCAGGTATAACATCATCGTTCACCTTAACGCCTTCTATTGTCCGATACTTAAACTTAATATTTTCATTTCCATAGGCAAGCCTCATAATCGCTCCCATTGGATACCCCTGTGAAAGACTCGCGATGATACCTATAATACGGTTATCGTCCCAGGTCCAACTGCGTTGGAATTCGGGAAGTTGCGCTTTCCCGGATGCCACATCATGCATTAGCTCGCTCAAATCCGTATCTAATGATTTCGGTGCGATATTGGTCGCCATAGTTTTCTCCTCTGTGCAAACTGAATTGATTTTCCATTCTATCTTATACTATTTTCGGAACATTGTCAATTATCCTTAGAAAGATTACAAATCCTTTGTGAGTTTTTCTGATTACGCCGAAGCGAAACGAAAGAAAGTTTGGGGAAACTCCTTCAATCGATTGCCGAAAATCGGTTGTATGAAAGCAGCATGGAATATCAAACCACAACCATAGTTTAATAAATTTTATATGACACTCGAGCGAAGATGCCCCTCTATTGGTTCTGAGAAACGGTATGCATTTAAATGCCATTATTAAATTTTCTTCCCAATACAGGCTCTGGCAAAACTCAGTCCGTAATCGTTAATCTCTATGCCCTTCTCTCTCATTTGAACTGAAAAATGCTGATCCATTTCCTCAAAATATTTTATTCTCTCTTTTACATAGGAATGTGATTTCAGTTCTTCATAGTCCTTATTCAAAAATTTATAATCAATAATTGTTATCAATTCTAACCTTTTTAGATTTGAAATGGAAGCAGAAACCACAAATGGATCGCATAAATCGGCCAATTCCACAACGAAATATTTCGGCATACCATGCGATATGATCTTTCCTGATTCCGGAAAGAAGAAAGCTATTTCCCCGCACCTCAACTGACCATTCTGTACGATGATCGACAGGACTCTTGCGTCCAAAGGGCTCATTTGTTTAATAGCGTCTACAAATGACGGGTGTGCGTGATTGATATTTCTGCTATCCATTGCCGAAGCCAATAAATTTTCATACATATCACGGAGACTTT
Organism: uncultured Clostridia bacterium; assembly: GCA_947629345.1. Classification (GTDB taxonomy): domain Bacteria; phylum Bacillota; class Clostridia; order Christensenellales; family Borkfalkiaceae; genus Gallimonas. The sequence continues at coordinate 11,434 of CANRDK010000042.1, read as the reverse complement.
CCTCATCATAGGTATATTTCAGAGCTTCCAACACGGGACCTGCGATCATAAGCGGAGGCTCTTGCAAATTTTCTGTCGGAATAGTTTCTATTTTCTTCTTTAAGTCTTGTTCAAATGCTTCAAGTTTATATTTGAACGTTAAATTGGCCTTTTTTAAAGGATATAGCACCACATTGTTAAAGAAACCGACAACCGTTGACAAGACCCCATCCGTCTGCTCTACTGTTTGCGGGACCAACGACTTCGCGGCATCCACCGATGATTCCACGATCCCTTTCTTTTCCTTGCTCATATGTTTCCTCCGTAAAAATTTTTATCTTATTGCTCATTTTACCGATGCGCCACGATTTCTTTGGGGCATTTTCCATGTACAGAAATTTACAAACTGCGGCGCCGAGATGAAACCGGCGCCGCAGAAGACTGACATGTAAAACAATGCTTTTTAATTTTCATTCCGTTACATCTTCATTTTCACTGGAATACATTATAGCACATGACATTCGTCTCGTCAAGTATAAATATTATCTTCTTTACTGTATGTTTTGTTTATCAAACATTTGAGACGAGGTTGAAAAAATCAGTGCAGTACGCCGTCGTTGAGATAGTCTGAGATATCCGTTCAATTGGGTCTAAAGGATAATTTCTTATTTGCCGCTCTTGATTTTTTTATGTAAAATCGCCGCGTCCTCTTTATTGAACATAAAATGCATCCCTTCAAGGATCTTCTTTTCGGTTTCGGATGACCAATAAATTTTCAGCTTCGCCTTTGCCCTCGTGATCGCTGTATAAAAGATATTATGTGAGATCCTCTCCCCCACTTCGTCTGTGATTATGACCTTCACGGAGTCAAACTCCAGCCCTTGCGCCTTGTGGATCGAAACTGCATATGCGACCTTAAACGGAACAATGAATTCTGCGCGCCGATCCTCATCGTCTTTGGTGACCGTCTTCCCGACATAAAAACTCACAACGGATTTTTTATCGTGTATAGGGGGTTCGAGTGTAAGTGAATATCCTTCGACATCAAAGCCGTTCAGAGTTCTTTCAACTTCGATCGTAAACTTGATTTGGTCGTCCCCCTCCTCAATATCCAAAATATTCCCCTTTAAGTTGTTATACAGCAGGTCTCGGAAACGACTGTTTTCGAAGAAGATGATCGGGTCTCCGACCTTATAGCGTTCCAAATTGTATTCAATGCATTTCCCTTCCTGCCCTCCCTGCAGAAAGCGGTTCACATTGTTGATCCCGTATAGCCCATCGTAATTCAAACACAGCACGACTTCATCGGTATTGATATCTTTTTCAAATATGCTTTCATTCAGCGGAGAACAGTAATTATGGCTTTCGAGCAACGATTGCATTTTATCATCCAGCGATCTTACCGAATTCCAAAGCGACTTCAGGTGCAGATTGCTGCTGCGGTGCACATAGGTCAATTCACAGATCGCAGACTTCGGGACAAACTCTTTGGCGATGGAAAACCAATTCCCGAATTTGATCGACTCTATCGATCCGCTTTAATCCCTCTCTATGTTTCTCTATACATACCACATGGGGATTGCTAAAATATTCTCGCGCAAAGCAGCGGGCTGCGGGCATAGACACACGATTGCTCCCGCGCCGCGCTTCTTGTTCTCTATTTTGTCGAGTACGGTGAACGCCGCCGTTTCGTCGGCGGTCACCTTTGCGCCTTGCTTGATTTCGATCGGATAGAGTACGCCGTTTTCCTCGATGATAAGGTCGATCTCACTCTCCGCGTCCACTTCCTTGCCGTCTTTCAGTATTTTCTTCTTGTCTTTTCCGCGATAATAGGAAACGCAATAGCGGTAGTCAATTCCGCTGTTCGAGTACGATTTCAGAATTTCGGAGACGACGAACGTTTCAAAGAACGCTCTGCTCATCGCGCCGACTGCCAGCGTTTCGGGCGTGAGCCAGCGGGTGAGATAGGCGGCAAGTCCCGTATCTCTGAAATAGAGTTTCGGCGTCTTGATCGCCCGTTTCAACACCGACGAAGTGTACGGTTCAAGCAAATAGATGATGCCCGACGCTTCCAAAATGGAGATCCAATGCTTGACCGTTCCTTGATCCTTGCCGATCTCGTCGGCAATGTTGGAATAGTTGAGCATCTGCCCCGTGCGCGCGGCGACGGCGACCATAAACTTGCGGAAATCGTTCAAATTCTGCACGGCGGAGAGGCTTCTCACGTCCCGCTCCAAATAGGTCTTTACATAGCTTGCGTAGAACGTTCCCCAATCGACATCTTTATTCTGCAATTCGGGATAGCTCCCGCGGTGAATGATTTTCCAGATGTTTTTGGGGGATTTTGCCGACTTGCCGCGTTCCTTCACATATTCCATTGTAGGAAGGAAGGGGCGATTGAAGGAATCACCCATGATCTCACGCAGAGAGAGTCCGCAAAGTTCAATCATGCCGACCCTGCCCGAAAGCGACTCGGAGACGTTCTTCATGAGTTCAAACGGCTGAGAACCCGAAAGGCAGAACAGTCCGCGCTCGTCCGCTTCGTCGCATTTGATTTTGATATAGCGGAAGAGATTTGTCACCCGCTGTACTTCATCGTAGATAACGGGCGGCTCGTTGAGCATGAGAAAGGTTTCGGGATTTTCCCGTGCCTGCTCCTCGATGAAGGGGTCGTCGAAGGAGACGTACTTTTTGTCGGGGAACAGCTTTTTAAGCATGGTCGATTTTCCCGTCTGCCGCGCCCCCGTCACCAAGATACATTTGAAAGCGCTTTCGCTCTTTTGTACGATTTCTTCAATGCTTCGACGGATATATCGCATGATAACTCCAATAAAATTATGACTAATCTCGAATTATTTTCCAGATTAGTCATATTATACACCATTATTAATGAGTTGTCAACCCTAAATTAAATAAAATTGTTTTCGGGTTTGGTGATATGAAGGATAGGGATTATTTCGGCAAGCAGCTTCTCTCATTTACTTGAGAATGCCGCCGAGCTGCGCCAAGATCGGTTCGCAATCCTTCCTCTCAAGGACTTGTCTTTCAACGAGAATGGGAATGAGCCGACGGATCAAAGTTTCATTTTTTTCAATGATAGCTTTTGCCTTTTCGTAACCGGCTTCGATGATTTCGTCAAACATTGTATAAACACGGTCCGTCCACGCATCCGAGTAGCACATATATTCCTCCCGTCTCTCCGAATAGCGATGTGCAAGTCCCAACATGCCCGACTCAGACATGGCAAAGAGAATATCGTCCGCCAAATTCATGTCATACTTCACATTCTCGTAGAGCTTGTGCAAAACGATCTCCTCCGCCGCATAGCCTCCGAGACAGACGACGATCGCGTTCATGTAATCATTCTTGGAATACAATCTCGCAGGTATATCCTCTTCCGCGTCCTCTTCATCGTAGCCGTAGTCACCGTCGTCATCCCCTCTTTTATAGTCCGAATCAAAATCGGACAATAACCCGTTGAAGAAGTCGTTTCCTACCGTATCGCGATCCAGATTCAAGACATATCCCCCGTCATTCATCGTCTTGGCCACGACGAACGCCCCGATATTCCTGCATGCGCGGACCGCATCGTCCATGGCAGACCGCGTGCGCGGAATGTCCTCGGCTTTGATCTCCGAAATGCGATCATGGATGAGTTTTTCGCTCACGAAACCGTTCTCGTCCGATTGCAGAATACATTCATTGACAAGCGTTTCGAGTCCCGCACATGAAAATCCGTTTGTGAGTTTTGCGATCTCATCCATTCCCAATGCAAATCGGCAAGAGGATCGATCTGCATACATCTTTAAAATTGCCTCCCGTGAAGAGAGCGTCGGATTCCCGATCTGAATTTTCTTATCGATCCTTCCCGGCCGCGTGAGGGTCTCGGGCAATGCGTCATATTGATTGCATGTCGCAATAAACACAATGTTTCCCGCGCTAACCATGCCGTCGATCAGTGTCAGCAACTGTGCAAGAATGGTTTTGGACCGATCGGTTATGTACTCCTCATTCCGATTGGGGAGCACCTTATCGACCTCATCGAAAAAGACCATCGCGGGCTCCTTGCGCCTTGACGCCTTTGCAAATTCCCTTCGGATGCGTCTGCAAATTGCAACTTCGTTCTCCACGTCGCCGAGGTCGATCTTGAATATCTCCAATCCGCATACGCTTGCCATGACTTTGGCGAACAGCGTCTTACCCGTGCCTGTGCCTCCATAGAACACGATCCCCTTCGGCAGCTTGGCTCCCTTCGCCTCATACTTTTCGCGATGATTGAAAATTTCGCATAGCCGCATCAGCTCCTCTTTCTCCTGCTCATACCCTGCAATGCTCTCAAATGTGTAGTTCATACTTTGTCACCTCCTTGATTTTCTTCCATTATAAACCAACCGCAGTGAAATGATATGACCGCAATATCGGAGAAAAAATTGCCCCCTTTTTTGGGGTAACGTTTCATAAAAATTGCTTGATTTTTGCCCCCTTTTTGGGTACAATATTCATGTGAGGTCTGCAATGGATGAAAAAATCAAAATCAGTTTACCGAAAGCGACTCTGGAACTTTTGAAAAAGGACTGTCTGGATTTCAGGGTGGTGAAGGAAGGCGGCGCGCTAAACTTCAATGCCTTTATCAATACGCTGATCGCAAACTATTACGAATCGTTCTCTGCGAACGAGGAAAATTTGTACGATGAGATCAAAGACGCCATCTCCATCATTCCCGATTACTACAGGGAAAAGGTCTTTCAGGATGTTGTGAAGGTATTTGCGAAGCGTTCCGCACAGACCGATGGAAAAAAGGATACCGCCACCTTCTCCTTCAAGCCGACGAAGGTATCCGAAAAAGCTGTTTTCTACATAGAAAATATCATTTTAAAGAGCGAATCCCTCTCCTCTTTCTATCGGAGAATGTTTTTGGCATACTCCCAAAAGACCAAAAACGAACGGGAAAAGATCATTTATGCGGAGAATTTTGCGCTTCTGCAGAAAGCGATCGGAAAGAACGTGCAGGTGTGTCTCGTCCTCAAATCGGGAGAAGTGATGAAAGGCGCAAGTCTGTACTCCGTGAGTCCCGCCAAGGATGAGCTGTTTAACTATGTTCTGTTTGTGCGTGAAAAGAAAAACTTCACCGTACGGCTTGCCTCTGTGCACTCTGTATCGCTTCTTTCCGATAAGGCGGAGATCCCTATGGAGAACGCTGCCCTGTTCGACCATCAGATCGCCTGCGGTGCACAATATCCGATGTACAATACAGACGATGAACCGATTCGGGTACAGCTCAATGAGAAAGGAAAGAAACTTTTTCAGAAAATCTATCTCTATCGCCCTACGCCCGTCAGCATCGAGGGAGATATCTACACGTTTGACTGCTCTGCAAATCAACTTCTGTATTACTTTGAACGGTTCGGCGACAGCGCTCTGATCCTCTCGCCGAAAAAACTCGGCATCTTCATGCGAAATTATTATTACTTCGCTCTGAAAAAGTATAAGAGTCTCTATAAGAACTCATAAAAATACGAAAAACAGGTCTGCCTTTCATACAAAAACTCGCCCATCCGATTTGAAGTGGGCGAGTTTTGATTGAATTGAAAAGTCTCTGTAAAAGTCCGAGCCTGAGCTCAAATGATCTTGAACCCCTCCGTGCTGCCCGTATGTTCCCCAAGAATGCCTTCGTACATGGAGGCGCTCGAGAGATTGATATAGGCAAAATGATCGCTGTCGCCTGTTGTCTGCTGTTTGATGATCGCGGCACGCGCACTGCAATTTTTGAGAAGGGAGCTGTTTTTCCCGATAAAGCTGCCTGCACTGCAATTCATTGTTGTGGTAGCGCCATCCACAGGGTTGGCCCCCGATGCCTTGGAAGTCAAAGAGATGCTGTTTCCGCATGTCACGCTGGTATCGGAGACCGTTCCGCTGTTTTGCCCAGCTACATTGCCGTAATAGAAGTTGGCGGTAACTCTTGCCATGGGACTGATCCCGGGAATGAAGCCCTGATGGTATGCGTAACACTCCACTTCAAACGTGTTTGACATCGTTCCTTCCACCCAACACCCTTTGATCTCGCCTTGATTGTCCCCGCAGATCGCACCGCCGGTGATGGTACAGCTCCGTGAATTGGAGTCAGTCAAAGACCATTTTGCGTAGAAGTTGACGGTGTTGGTGCCCTCTACGGTACAGTTTTGGATCGTGCCGAAATTATGTGCCGCAATGCCGCCAATGGTTGCATTCGCATTGCCGGCGGTCAAATTGATATTGGATAGCGTCAACCCGTCGATCAGCCCTGCATTGTTCACGAACAGGCCGCAATCCGCACCCGCCGAGAACTGAAGCGAGGAGATCGTTTTCCCGTTGCCGTAAAACTTCCCCGTGAAGGGAACCGTGCCGCCGATCCCATTCCAATTCCCGTCGAGCGTGATATTTTCCATCAAGAGATAGGTCGCCGTCAGATTGTTGTTGATCTCATAAAGCTGGATCTTATCTGTGATCCTGATGATGGTTTCAAACGTCATCCCGCATTCATTGCAGACGCCGTCGATATCGTCATCGGTGTGAGGGAATTGCTGCTTGCACATGCTGCAGGTGTGATTGGTCTTATCCCTTCCGTCCGATACAAACTCATGCGGGATCTTTTCCCCGATCACCTCTTTGGAATCCTTGTAGGTCTGTCCCTCAAAGGAGACACTGGCGGTATAGAGGGTCTTCTCTTCGGTGATGCAGGTGGCTTCTTCCTCGGTCACAACGGAAATGACTGCCTGCAGCTCGCTTGCATGGGTAGAATCGTTGAGGCAGACCAGATGAACGGATGCGCTCGACGTTCCCTGCCAATCCCATGTCGCCTTATAGTTGTGCCCCAATGCAGGGATTTTAGCTTGCGTGGAGAGAACAGTGCCGCAGACAGAACAGTGGCTTCCGTCCGAAAGGCCATCCTTCGTGCAGGTCGCCTCGTATCCGGGCTCGATGACAATGTCTTCATGGTGGGTTTCAAAAACTGCCGTCACGGTGACATTGTGCATGAGTTTCGGATCGATCTCCGTCACGGGGAGGCCGTCCATCCTCCAACCAAGAAAGGTATGGCAGACCTTTGACACCGTTTGCGGCAATGCGACGACCCCGCTTTCGATGTGAAAGTTTTTCGGGAAACCTTCGGTATCTGCTTCATCGATGCCTTCGTAGGTGATCGTGTAGAGCGTAGGGGTAAGTTTGATGTGAAGATCGACAGAGGACATCCCTCTTTGCATGTAGTCAAGCAGAGCTTCCGGGGAATATTCCTCCTCCCAGACGCCTTTATCGAAATACCATCCTCCCTGATCATAGCCCTCCGTCTCCACGGTGGGAAACTTGATATTCTCCCCCGGTGAGACGATCTTGTAACTGACGCGTTCGTCCTTCACATAGAAGTTGACGCCGATGAATTCATTGGAGGTGTCGTCCTGATCGTCGGGGATAAAGCTGCCTTCATCACAGCCGACGCAGAGGATCCCGCAAAGCAACGCAAGCGCACAGACGAGCATCCAAAGTATGGTTTTTCTCTTCATTCCTCTTCTCCCGACGACGGTTGTGCACCGTAAAACACTTTGGCTGAACCGCTCCAGTCGATGGCCCAAGAGGAGAACCAGCCGGGAGCCGATTCACGCGCCGCATAGATCTCGAGCGAAGGGCAGCCCTCAAAGGCAGAGCTCCCGATCGCCGAGACAGAGTTGGGAAGATAGGCGTAGACAAGTGCAGAGCAATTCATAAAGGCCTCTTCGCCGATCTCCGATATCCCCTCAGGGAGATGCAATTCCTTTATGGAAGAGCACCCCTTAAAGGCTCTTTCATTGATATATACGAGTCCCTTGGGGAAGTTGACTTCCGTAAGCCCGATGCAGTTGATAAATGCCGATTTTTCGATGGTCTGGATGGTCTCAGGGAAGACGATGCTGGAGAGTGTGGAGTTGACCTCGGTATTCTTGGGTGCACCGATCGCCGAGACACGGAATCCGTTGATCGATTCGGGGATCACAAGCTCCTTCATATCATATTTTTCGACATATACCGTGATCGTGTTGTCTTTTCTGAGCGAATAATAGAAGTCGCCTGCTCGCTGATCGCTATTTTCCGTATCGCACGCGGCGAAAAGACAGGATAATAGGGAAATCATGATAATACTGCCAAAAATGCAAAGAAATCTCCTGAATTTACCCATAAAATTCTCCTTGATTTGTTTTGGCCCCATGATCGGATCATGAGACTCCTATATATTTTATCAAAAGCGCGTGATACTGTCAAGGATTTATAACAGACGCCGCAAAAAATTTTGGTTGCATTCGACGTGAAGCAGTGGGAAAAAAAGGATAACGGACCAAACACTCTATATGATATGTTTGAAAGAGTCCCCTAAACCCAAAGAAGGAGCAAGTTTTTCATCCATGAAAACCATCTTGCAAATTATACACTTTTCTGAATCATTTGCCAAATATTTTCCTCGGCTCCCGTCCTCATCCCGAGGCGTAGCCGAGCGGATCCCGCAGACCGACGGACCCAGCCCCGCGTCATTCTGAGAACGTGAGCCCGCTCATGCTGAGCGCAGCGAAGCATCCCATTAAACGCACGGGAGTAATTAAAAATTTAAAATTAAAAATTAAAAATTGTGGTGTGGCACAATTCAGAATGTCCCCGCCCCCTACCCCCTCCCCAAGGAGGGGGCTTGACGCCGCACCGACCCTTGGCTCCCCCTCCGAGGGGGAGCTGGCGCGCCGCCCTTGCGCGACTGAGGGGGTGTCGTTCCAAATGTGCTTCCGTGCGTCTAATGGGATCCTTCGCTACGCTCAGGATGAGCAGTTGTTCCCGTTGGTCTAATGAGATCCTTCGCTAACGCTCAGGATGAGCGCGGGGCGCACGGGGCCCGTCCTCATCCCGAGCAACGCGAGCGGATCTCGTAGACTTACGGACTTCGTTTGAGGGCGGACCCCCACCCCTACCTCCCTGACGCAGGGGGCGGGCAAGAGGAAAACCATACAAAAAAGAGAGGTCGCCCTCTCTTTTTTGCTGTGTGGATATGTTTTGGGTAAAAGGAGATTTACCCTCTGTGAGCTTATTCTTTCAAGGTACCATTCTCGTACGTCAATGTGCCGCCACCTTCTGCCGCTGTGCAGGTGACCATGACCGTGCTCGCTTTAAAATAATTCGTCACAATTCCCGTAGTCGTCTCCAAGGCTTTCCACTGCTCCACCGTTCCGCCGAACGTTATAGTTTTAAGCGAAGAGCAATCGCTGAATATGCCACGGGCAATGCTTGTCACGCTTGCCGGGATCGTGATACTCTCAAAGGCGCATCCGCTGAACGCATATTGCTCGATCTCTTTCAGATTTTCGCCGAGCGTCATACTGGTAAGGCTCGTGCATCCGTTGAATGCGCTGAATTCGATGGTCTCCACGCCATTGCCGATCGTCACGCCTGCAAGACTCGTGCATCCATTGAACGCCTTGCTGCCGATGGTATTTACACTGTCGGGAATGTCAATCGTTCCGCCGAGAGCCGTGCACTGATCGAATGCGTTGTCCCCTATCGTCTTTAGCTGACTATTCTCCGAGGCAAAGCTCAATGATGTCAGCAAATTGCAGCCGCTGAACGCCTCTTTTCCAATCTCCGTCAAGCTTGCGGGGATCTCGACGCTCTCGATCCCGACACCAGAAAATGCCTTTTCTCCAATTGATACGACGCCCGCGGGAATCACGCTGTCCTTGCAACCCAAGACCAATCGATTTGTATTCTTCTCGATCACACAGTTCCCGCCTGCCTTGAACGTCCCGTTTTCGGCATCTACGGTCATTTCGGTAAGTGAGGAACAGCCTTTGAATGCCGAATCCCCAATCGAATCAACGCTCTTCCCGAAAGCAACACTTACAAGACTTACACAACCCTCAAATGTATTTATGCCTATCTTTTGAACGCCGTTTCCGGTCGCAAATTCCGTTAGTCCGCATTGGTTGAATGCAAGCTCCCCAATCTCTTTCACGCTATCGGGGATCGTGATGGTTTGAAGCGCAGTGCAACCTGTGAACATGCGCTTACCGACCGCCCCCACACCTTCGCCAATCGAAACGTTCTGAAGCATAGTACAATTGGTGAACGAATATACGCCTATATCCGTCAACTCCTGCAATTGACTACCTGCATCAATCGTCACGCTTGTGACATGGTCACAGGCTTCGAATGCGTAACTACCCAACCGATGGACATTCGCAGGAATCGTGACCGTTGTAAAGGCCTTACAGCCATAAAATGCATAATCCTCCAATACGGCCAGACTTTCGGGAAGGGTCACATCCGAGAGATTTGTGCAACCCCGAAACGTTCCATAGCCGATTGTCGTCAGGTTGTTGCCGAAAGCCACGTTCTGAAGGCCCGTGCATCCATAGAATGCATACTTAGGAATCATCTCCACGGTGTCGCCGAATGTGACATTCTCCAACGAGATACAACCAGAGAAAATCGCTTCGCCCGGTTTTGTCGCCTTGTTTCCGCCGTTTTTCACATTCCAAGTCACGTCCGTAAGATCGGTACAGTTCTGAAACGCATTTTTTCCGACGGAAGTCACGCCATCCTCGATCGTAACAGATTTAAGCGAACGATTTGCGAATGCATTATCCTCGATTGCAACGGGCTTGCCGTTGAGTTCACCCGGGACAGTAAGCTCGGTCGTATCCTCTGCAGCGCCCGTGACCGTAACGGTTCTGCCGTTGTCCCGAAAGTACGATGTTCCGTCCTCGTTGTAAAACGCGGAAAGGTCTCTGATCGTAACCGTTGCCTTGACAATCCATTTCCCACTTTTATAGCGATAGATTTGATATCTTTCTGCCTTGGCTTCGTCGTCAATGTACGCACTGCGGAAATAGAAGTCTCCCTCAGCCGCGCCGTTTGTATTGTCTTCGGTGGGAGCTTCCATGCCCTCAAACCAACGGGTGCCATTTTGGCCGTCTTCGGGTTTGAGGGAGCCGAGGTTGGTCCAACCCGTCCCGTTATATTGCCAGACGGAGAATTCGGTAGTGTTGAGATAGAAGTCGCCGACAAGTACTCCCTGCACTTCTGTGGGATCTTCATCGCCTGAGAACCAGAGGACGCCGTCGCGGCCCTTTTCTCCTTGCTCACCTTTGAGAGTCAGGATGGGAGAACCCCAACCGTCTGCTTTCTTTTGATAGAGGGCACCCGACTCGGTGTTGAGGTAGAAGTCATTCGTTGCGCCGAGATTTTCGACGGGAGCCTCTGTGCCGTAGTACCAGTTTGCGGCCGTCTCCGTCCATGTGCCATCATCGGACTTGACGTAGCTGGCGAGCGTTTGAGTGTTGAGATAGTAATCACCCTCGTGCCCGAGTGTGTCGGCGGGAACTTCTGCGCCATAGTACCATTGATTGCTTGAGGTCGTATTGTTGTCCGTGTTTCCGCATGCGCTCATGAGTCCAAGGGACAGAACAAG
>CANRDK010000041.1 GCA_947629345.1 uncultured Clostridia bacterium | reverse complement strand
CCGCAGCAGCTGCAGAGAACGGCCGCAAAGAGCGCAGCGGCGGTCTCGCGGTCCGATGTGTTCCAATCGATCTCCGTAAAGAGTCCCGCGGAGAACTGATCCCTATTCCCGTCCGCGTTGACATTGTACGTTTGTCCGATATCGGTGTATCCGATGATGAGACGAAGGAGCTGGTCGGTCTTTGCATACGCATATGCTCCCGCAAGGAGGGAGAAGAGCTCCTTTGACCTCCCCACGGCAGATACCCTTTCGCCGATCTTCTCGGCATCGTTGTCCTCCGAATATGCGGAGAGATATTCAAACACACACTGCCTTTGGGGCTCGGAAAGGGCATGTCCCTCCAGTGCGCTGCCCAAGAGGAATCTGCCGTAAACTTTTGTTGTCCGCCGCCTTATTTCCTCTTCCGAACGTGCCGCATCGATCGCCCGCAGGGATCCCTCCGTAACGGTGTCGCCGAGCAGGAATTCAATAGCCTCTATCACGTCATCCGCCTCGATCCCCGTTTCCTTTGCGGATGCGAGGAGCGCCATTGCGGAATCATAGTTGTGCTCCTTCTGAAAGAGCCTCACAAGCACGATCTTCGTCAAATTCTTTTCGTCGATCGTGCCGTTCCTGTCAAAACAGTTTTGTGTACTCTGGACGAAATTCGTAAAATGGATGTCAGAGAGATCTCTTTCATGTGCCCTCACCACCTTGGAATAGGGGTGCAGGTGAGCCCCGTCGGCGGTCTTTTCGGTCGGTCCGCCGAGAGAAATGACGCGGATATCCTCCGTTTCGCCGCACTCCGCTGTCGTGGCGATCAGGCGGAGCGTTCCCCTGACGCTCTCCATGCTCTCATCGAAGATATTGGGGATCTGGCTCGGAGCGACGGAAAAGCCGAGGTTTACGGCACAATTGAGCGGAAGGGCCTTAAAGACCGTCTTCACGCAGTCGATAAGTTCGGAAACGTTCTGCCCTCTCACGATCACAAGTTTCTTTGTGTAGAGCAACGCTTCCACAATGTCTGCAACATAGGGATGGAGCGCGCGTGTCGCCGAAAGGCGGAACTCGGGGGGCGTGGGGAGCTCCCAATCCCCCACTTCGGTCTCGCTCGGTTCGGTATAGCTCGATTTCAGCGTTCCGATATATCTCGAAGGTTCATACCTCAGATCGGCAATGTTGCCGATGAGCCCGTGAACAAATTCATCCCCTTCGGAGTTCGTCTGGAGAAAGTACGCTTGCCCCTTCAACGGCAGATAGGTAAAGCACCTGCCATTGCTGCGCTTGAAGTTGGAAAGCGCACGCATGACATTGAGATATTCCTCCTTGCGCGTGGGCTCCCTCTCTCCGATCAGGTCGACATAGCGTCTCAAGCTGTTATGAAAATGATAAAACTGTATCATGATATCCTCCTCAGGTAATGCAGCCGAATTGTTTCAGCATCCAAATGACGGGAAGTTCAATTCTCTTGGGAGAACTGAGATACTTCAAATAGTTCTTTTCGCCGGTCCCCTCCACATCGTCCTTATGGAAAATGGAATCGGGGGCGGAGAACGAGGAAGCGGAGAAATATTTGATATTCAGATCCGCTATATCTCTGAAGGGATCCAGCCTGCCGAGAAACGCCTTGACTTCTTCGCTCGCAAAGTCGATACATTGCTCCAAACGGCTCCCCTCATAGGAATTTTCCATCATATCCTGAGTATCGGAGCGAAGACAGAAGCAGTTTTCATCAAAATCGCTTTCACGTGTGTCAAACTTTGAAAGAATAACGGCGAACGGGCAAGAGGAGATATCTACTTTCTTATCTGCTAAGGATTGTAAGATACGCTTGATCGTACGTTTTGCTCTCTCGGCGCCAGCCGGGTCTATGTCGCCGTTGATGATATAGAACACGCCGATGGGTGCGTTGTCGAACAGCTTGATCGTCCTGTCGGTATTCCGCTCCACATCCTCGCCTGCGATATCATACATCGAAATGTAATGACGGTTGTTAACGTCGAGGATAAACGGGTACTTGAAGGGATCGTTCACGAGAGCGGTCACGTTTGAAGCGGAATCGGTGGCGCGGGGGAATATCCCTTGGGCAGGATCGCATACGTATTTTTCATAGAAGTCATGCGGAGCTCCATCCTGCGTAAACCATGCATCATTGCTCATCCGCTTCGTCCCGCTCAAGCGTAGGATCCGCTTGATCTCGTAATTTGAGATCGTACAGAACCCACGCTTATTTGTGCGTTGATGAAGCGCATTCTCGACCGCTTCTGTTCCCATCATGATCCCGCCGGAGCCATCCGGCGTCACGTTGAACATGCGGGAGATAAAGGTCGTTTTACCGGATCGGCCTGAGCCAAGGATGGCGAGCTTGAAATTTTGTCGGTTCAGATAGTCCTTGGGCAGGACCCGATCGAACGCAGATGTGGACATCCTCCACTGGGTCATATCCTCACTGCAACAGACCACCCCCTTTGCGGGTCCCCCTTCCCGTTCTTCGATATCAAGGGCCGCGGCTTTGTTGCCCGATGCCAGCATCTGGCAGTCCGAACCGCCCTTTTTGTATTTCGTATTGATCTCTCTGTGGCAAAACGGACAGAATTGCTTCTTTGAGGGGCGCTTATACTCCCGCTTTGTCATGCCCAAGGTATCGTTTTCGATGCACTCGAGCATGTAAAATTCATTGATCTTGGAATACGGAACATTCTTGTCGGGCACGGTCCCGTCTGCAGCCTTTTTGGGACGGTACCCGAGATCGAACGTCACATACATTTTGTAACCGTTAAAACGTTGCATCGCGGCCTTCACGTCCTTGTCGTCGATCGTGACGCGCGACTTCCCGTTGAATTCCACAAGAAAGGACTCGGACTCCTTCGCATGGTCGTCTTTCAAGCAGGGATAATGGTCTTTATTGAAGAGGAGCTTGACGGGGACCTTATCGCAAATATTTCTTCCGTAAAATACAAGTTTGCCCTTCTTGATCGAATAGCGGATCTTTCTCTTGAATGCAAAATTGATGGCAAAATAGATGACAGTCTGCTTCTGCGGCTCGACTTTCCGGTAGAGAATGATCCTTCCCAATCCCGAGAGGTCGTCCTCCTTGCTGTTCCTCGTCCTGTAGCGGAACCCATTGCTCGTTGCAAGATCGATGCGGTATCCGCCCATCCTCATCATCGTGGGCTCCGCGTTTGATATTTCGTTTTGGACATCCTTATCCCGACGGTTCCTTGCATAGTAGGGGAGGAAATTTTCATGCCTGAATTCGACCTCGATCTTCCCTCCGTTGCCGAGCCCGCCCTCATTGGTAACGGTCTCCGCCTCGAGTTTTTCCATGATGATGCCGTTCTTGTCGAAACGGATCTCTATGGAATCGAAGGGAGGACGGGACGAGATTTCATCTTTGCCGTGCGCATTGAGCTGCGGAAGCACGAAATACAGGACATATTTCAATTCATCGTCGGAATAATCCCGCTCCACATTGAAAATGGGAAGTTCGGTTTCGGTCAATTCAAGATCGTTTCTTATGAATTTGACCATTTTGTCAAAGTAATACTCTGCCATGATTTCTTGATTCTCCTTATCATTCGTTTCTGAATTTTTTTAGAAATTTCTCGTCGGGGATCCCCACCGCAAGGAGGGTGTTCCCCAATACCATCTCCTGCATTTCCCGCTCATCATGCATCCATGCTTCATACAGATCGGAAAATTCCTGCTGCAGGAAGAGGATCCTTTGGTTGCTGCTTCCCTTGAGGTTGTTCTTCTGATCGTCGAGTTCGCGCACATACGGACCGTCGATGAGGACGGCGATCCCCGAGAGGGCCTCGTCGATGCTTGCGTCTCTCTTCTGCCGTAACTCCTCGATGGTGTATCCCGTATACACGAGGATATCTCTGACGCCGCGTTCCCGAAAATAGCGGATGAGGCGGGAGAGCTCGGCGGGCTGGTCAAAAGGTTCACCGCCCGAGATTGTGACGCCGTCGCACTTATCCACAGAAAAGCGGCCGAAAAACTCTTCGATCCCGACTTCCGTTGTGGGGTCGATCTCCTGCAGACGGGCGGAAACGCAGCCCGTGCATCTTCGGCTGCAACCGTTCACCCAGACGCACAGCCTCTTCCCGGGGCCGAGCGTCCCGATATAATTGACTGCACGTTCAATTCGCATCGTTGCTTATCATGCGGCTCTGCGCGGCGGCTGCGCGGACCGCATAGTCGGAGCTCTGGATCGCGTTTTCTGCCGTGGTGCGGATCTGCTGGATGACGGGATGCGGGGCGGCGCCGGCGGAGCTCTGCGCCGGCGCCTCCGCCACGCGGGATTCGTACAATTGCAGCGCCTCCCCCTCAAGATAATGATAACCGTCGCGCCGTATGGCCGCACTTGCCTCGGGGCTGTCGTGATCGACCGCATAGTCAACGGGGACAGGGCTGTTCGTTACTTTTCTGTATTCCTCGATGAATGAACGGGGCTCGCCCTGTTCCTCCAGCTTTCTCGCCAATTCCTTGATCGATTCGGGGTCGGTTTGGGTCCCCTCCTTCTTGACGCCGATCAAACGGCGGTGGAAGGAGCCGTCGGACATCGTTATGACCTGCCAAAGAACGCCGTCGTAGCCCCTGCGCGTATAGAGTTTTTCGATCACATACCCGTCCGCGTCCCCTCTGGAACAGAAAACTTCATATCCCATGCTCTCCATAACGTTCTGCACGTTGAGATCGGTGAGGGTCATGTTGGAGATCTCTGCGCTGCGCTTCAGCTGCATGCGCCGCCGCTCGAGTTCTCCCCTCTGCCGCGCATAGTTGTTGACGTCGAATGCGGGAATATCACGGCGGGCGACGCCGAAAGAGACGAGCTTTTCGACGAGTTCGAGGTAATCCTGATACTCCTGTGCATGCAGTTGGTCCCTTTGCTCGCATGCCGCCACTTCGTTTGCCATATTCCGCACTTCCGTGAGGACGCTTTCATCGGATCCGTTGCCCGTCAGGATGCCGTTGCAGCGCTCAACGATCTGCAAAATGCGGCTTTGGGAACATGTTGAGTACCCCTTTTCCCGCAGAGCGAGAGCCCGCTGCGATACCTCGAGCGCAGTCTGTACGATCTTTTCCCTGTGGTCCCTGACTGAGTATGAGCTCTCCTCTGTTGCGAGGACGATGCGGTTGCACCTGTCGAGAGCATTCAATGCCGTCTCGAGCTCCTCCGTATCCGCTGCGAGCTCGGCACGTTCCTGCGCATCTTTGATCCGCTCGAGTGCGCTCCTGCAGTATTCCGTAAGGGACCCTATGTCGGAGATCTTTGCGCCCTTGAAGCGGCTCAACGCTTCCTGTGCGATGAGACCTGTTTCGTCTCTCCGCCCGCAGAATGCGGAGAGGGCAGCTTTCACTTTTGACATCGCCTGCAGGCTCTCCTCGGTCTTGACGAGTTGCTTGTCCATTGTATCCGCTTCATACGGCGAAAGATCGACCGCAAATGCACCCTTCACGCGTGCCACGGAGGCCGACATCCCCCTCGAGTCCGCAGCAGATTGCCTCTCGTTTGAATTTTTCAAAAGGGCGTCGGCTTCGTCGCAGGCACGCCTGTTGGAATCCAGATATTCCCTGTATTTTCCATCGAAAGCAGTGAACGCGTCGTCCAATTCCCGATGCAGAGAGGTGCAATCCACCCCGTAGTCGGCCTGAATGCGGTCGATCCTGTCCCGCACCCTCTGAAAGGCGCCCTTTGCGGAGTTATACGCCTCCTGTTTTTGAAGCGCATCCTTTTTGAGTTCCCCGCGCTTTTCTTCGACCGCACTCTTGAAATTGGTATACTCCTGCCGCCGCTCCGCCTCTTCACGCTCCCGTCTCAGACGCTCCTCCTGCTCTCTTGCGAGCCTGAGCGCCTCCTCGCGTTCTCTGCGGGCTTCCTCGCGTTCTCTGCGGGCCCTTTCAAGATCACTTTGCCTTCGGTCGTAAGCGGCGATGCCGCTCCGTATCTGCGCCCGCTCGCTATCGTTGATATATCCGTACCGATCGGCAATTCTGAATACTTCTTCTCCGTTGATCTGACCTACGATATAATTGCCCATATGTGAGACGGTGACGTTGCGGCCCATACTCTGGACCGTGCTGGTCACGCCCTTATCGATCGAACTCATATGTACCTCCTTCCGAATCCGTCAAACTATTGATCGTCGATGATCTTTTCCGCCCTGTTGACTGCTTCGTCGATCCGTCGGCGGATCCCCTCTGCACGGGCATCTTCGATCTTTACCTGAAGATATGCCTGTATCGCTTCATCTCCCGAAAAGACCGACGCATTTTTCGGCAATGTTCTTGCCGTTTTTTCCTCGAGATATTCCCCGATATATTGGGGGATCCTGAGGAGACGCTCCCCCTTGTAGATCTTGTGTGTCACTGCCGATGATGAGAAATAGTTTTTGGGGTCGATCTGCTCTCTGAGAAGATCTTTCAGTTCCTGCAATCTCTCATTTTCGCACATTTCTTCGTAATAAAGGAACACGCCGCGTTCAAACAGACTTTTGACGAGGAAGAACTTGGCACGGCAATTGCGGACGTCTTCCCCGTGAAGCATGCAGGCATACGCTTCCTCGACGATGCCCTGAATGTTTGCATAGAAATCCAGACGGGAAAATACGACCCCGCCGATCGTGACAGTGTCGGGATGAAATGTATTGACATACTCTCTCAGGATCGCAGTATAAAAATTATAATAAGATGCACAGTAAGACGACGCTCCCCTGATCCCGATCAGCCTGTAAACAGAATCGTCCTCATGAAAGCCCGCAACTTCCAACGGATCCTCGGGGCCGCGTTTCACTGCATTTGCGGAGGGCAAGATCTTGACATGCGTCAGAAATTGATATTTTTTCCGCATCGTTTCATAGCTTTCGAGCTTCGGAAAATTGCGGATAAACTCTCTTAACGTGCCAAATCTTACCAGTGAAAGGCCGTCGCCGTTTTGGACATAGGCGGCCTGATTTCTATATTCGGCGATGAGGAAGGGGATCTGCTCCAAATATCGGTTGAGTGTGACGTCGGCATCCGGGCGGAATGATTGCATCCACGCCAAAAGTTCTTGAGAATACTCCGACATATCCGACAAAACATTGTTGGGATATTGGAGCAATCTATCGATGTAATTTCTTTGGTCCGTAAATTTCGGGGATAATCTGAAGTACGGATTCTCCACCTTGCTCCAGTAAAACCCGTTCGGTCTGTTTTCCTTGAAGATGATCTCATAGAAGAGATGAAAAAATTTACGGTTGATATCCAACGATACGTCGTTGATCAGATCGGTCAATTCCTTTTCGTTTTTCCGATAATTGCATAGGATCAAAAGATACAGAAACTCTCCCGTATACTCTTTCCCGTTCGGACGGAACACTTTGGATGTATACCAGTGATAAAAGATATGGCAAATGGCATCGAAAGCGTTGCCTGCCCCTCTCCGAACGATATAAAAACTTTGGGCCCCGTCAACAAAACAGGGCTCCTCCGTCCCGCGCTCCACGGCTGCGGCAAAGATGCCGTCCGTGCGGGACACCCCTGCGTTATAGCGGGACGCGCCCGTTCCTCTCCTCGGGAAAGCCTCTTCCTGTACGGGAACCGACGGATCGGAAGGCTGCGGGGACGGCTCTGCCCAAAAAAAGTCGGCGGGTCTTTCCTGCCCTTCTTCCGCCAAGGGATCGGAAGGAGCGGTACTCTGTACGGCCTCCGCAGGTCTCTGTTCCGCCTCATCCGTATCCGACTGATACGGTATATCGGGGATGGCGTTCTTGCCCAATTTTCGCGTGTAGGAGAATTCGCTGCAGTAGCATTCCCCTCTCCGTTTGATGGGGCAGTACGGCGGACATGTCCCTGTCCCGTTCCCCTTGTCTTCGAACTCGACGATTTTGTCTCTAAAGCATCTTGCCTTGATCAGCGCCATATACCGACCTCATAAAGACCATATTCCGTTGACGATATCGCTGATCAGATCGCTCAGGTTCTCGTTCGAAGCCATACGCGAGGGGATCTGTACCTTTTCCTTCTGCAACAGCAATTTCGTCGTGCTTTTCAATGTGCCGTAATCGGCAGCGCGGGGCGTCCGCTCCGTCCCCAGCCATTCGAGAAATTGACGTATATCCGCGGTATCTGTCCCCGACGCATACACGATGCGGTCCCTTGCGGGGAATTTTCGTTCAATGACTTCGAGAAGCCGCACGCAGAGCAATGCGACCGTTGCACTTTCGATCGCATCCGCGCAGGTACCGATGTTGGCATATGCGCTTTGCCCGTAAAATTTTTCGAGTGCATCGCATTCCGAAGTGGCGGGAAAGGCACATCGCTCCACGATTTTCCGATAGAGAGAGCGGGCGGTTTCCCCCTGCCCGATCTCTTCCAGATAGGCCCCGTCATAGAACAGTTTTTTGTAGTCGCTCAGACTGCTCATACGGCCTCTCTCCATTCAATATCGGAGGCACTGAGCAACTCGGAGGTCCTGAGGGAACACACGATCGTTTTCCCCTCCAGTTCTGACCTTTCATGCCCGTTGGCGCCCAAAATGTAATCGGTCAAAAACCGTGAAAGGCTTCCGTTGTAGAGCGTATTGACCGCTTTTCCGATCCCGCGTGCACCCATGGAACGTACATGTTCGCTCTGGCAATGCGCGGCGACCGCCGCACGGACCTCCTCGGGGCACTCCACTCTCATCTTGAAATCGTCCTGCGCGACTGCGCTGATAGCTTCGATCTTGGCGTCGCTGATGAGCCGTACCGCGTCTCTGCCGATGTAATTGTAATAGACAAGGGAATCCTCGATCCTGCCGTACAGTTCCGGACGGTTCAGGGTCACACAGAAATAATTCTTGATGTTCGTGCGGAGATACGCCTTGACCTGCTCATAGATCTCGTCGGGCGGGACTTGATCGTTCTCCATCCTGATCACAGCCTTCATGTCGACTGCATTCGGATCGTCGTTTTCCTGATTTGCTTCGCGGCTATTTTGGGACGCGGAAGAATTGACCCCCGCATTGGAAGTGATCGCGATGATGGCGTCGGTGAAACTGACCGTTTCGCCCTTGCCGTCGGTGAGACGGCCGTCCCCAAGGATCTGCAGGAACTTATCGAGAATGGACCTGTGCGCCTTTTCGATCTCGTCGAAGAGTACGAGAGAGAAGGGTTCGCTCTTCATGGCATTCGTGAGCTTGCCGCCCTCCTCGTATCCGACATATCCGGGAGGCGCGCCGAACAGCTTCTGGTCCGCATGTTCCTGCCCGTATTCGGACATATCGAAGCGCACCATGCGGTCCTCGCTCCCGAAAATAGCCTCGGCAAGCTGTTTGCAGACTTCCGTTTTCCCCGTACCGGTGGGCCCCACCAAAAACAGGACCACGCGGGGCGCGTTGGGATTATCGACACGGTCGAGCCCAAGCGCCGCTCTCGTCAGGATGCCCTGCACGGTGTCCAACGCTTGGTCCTGCCCCTTGATCTTCCGCTTGACGGTATCGGTGACCCTGAGGATCTCCCTCACCTTGTTCTCATCTTCCCAAGGGTTCTGCAGCGTTCCAGCCTTGAACGTGGAAACGGAAAATCCGAGCTTATCGGGGCTGTCGATCGTGTTGCCGCGCTCCAGATAGTTCTGATAATATTTGAGCATCTTCATGGTGAAGTCGTTGGTATACGCCAAGAACTTCTTTTTGATCTTCTTCTCCATCACGGTCTCTTCCGTGTTGGGATCTTCATCGGGACGGCGGGCAATGGCGGCGCTGTACCTTTCGTTGAACGTATCTCCAAAGACCCCCTCGTCGATCATGCTGTCGAAAAAGGCCTTTTTGTTTTCCTCGGAGGGACGGCCGACCGAAAGCTTCTTGATGAAGGGGTTTGTGCTCTCGTCCGTAAGCCACATGGGCAGATCTGTCATCTTGTTTGCCAAAATGACGAGCTTGGAGGAGGGCATTTTTTCAATATTCTGCGAGAGCGCGAGCAATTCGCGGAACAGGAGCAGCTCGTTGGCGTCCATCCCGTTGGATCCCGTCCGCAAAAGACGGGAGGTCATCTTGATGACAAAGAGATATCCCTTCACTGTCTGCTGCGGGTTGTTGAATTCTCTCCAGAAGTTCTTGAACGCGTCCGGAAGGTCGGCTTCGGCCATTCTCGATTGCTCCGTCACGGCATAGTGGATGCGGGCCATGTCGAGCGTTGCGCCGCTTGCGTTGTGGAAGATCATCCGCTCCTCGAGGGCGCTTTGATGCAGGATCTGCCAGAAGTGATTGGAAAGTTTGTCGGGATACCTACGGCCGTACTCCGCTTCGTTATCGCTCGGCTCGAAGGGCACGCAGATGTTGAACCGCTTGCATTCCGCCTCCGAGGGATCGTAAATGATGACGCACTTTTTGTCGTCTGTTCGCTGTTCGTAGTATCTGTTCACAAGATATTCGGACAGCGGTCCGTAGCTGACGCCGCCGTTTTCATTGATGATCGGCTGAATGTCGTCAACATAGCCGTCGATGATAAACGTTCCGAAAACTTCGAAAAAATTGTCGAAATCGATCTGCCACTTCATCCTTCTTCTTTCTGTTTCTCTACACATAGATCTGCTCCGCTTTTGTTTTTATTATATCCGAACGACGCGGCAGTTTCCGACGCCGTTTTGAACCACATAACCTTCGAGCTCATACTCGTTTCCGCAGCGGTCTCCGATGGTATTCCCCAACAATCTCATGAGGTAACCGTCCCCGACCCTATCTCCCGCATAGCGGAACCGTATCTCCCCTTGGACGGACGGGATGGAGACCCCGTCCAAATAGCTGTGCAACGCAAAAATATCGTAAAACACAACCCCTTGCCTTGCGAAATAGCTGACGTCCTCCCCGCAGTCCCAATCCTCCTGCAATACGCAATACGCTTCGATGACGGAGCGCGGTACGAGGAAAGAATCGTAGCGTATCATTCTCAGTTGAGGAGCGGGAAATCCCCGCGTGAGGTCAACATACGCACGCCGCCCATCCGTTTCCGCAATATTCATCGTGCGAAGAAGCCCGCGATAGAGATCGTCGCCCGTTGCCGTAACGCAGAAGGAGCGGACGTCCAAACGGTCTAAAAGATATTTATAGGCCAGCGCAAGGCCCGACTCCGTTCCCCGCTTCTGCACGATCGGGCCGTAGGCTCCGAATGCAAGCCCATACTGCCCGATAAATTCATCGGTCGCGTGTTCTCCCGGAGCGGGGATATCCTTCAGTTCGGAGACGCTCTCGATGAGGCAATCGTAGGCCGCCTTGCACTTTTCGAAGTCGTCCGCGTTCTCAGGAAGCCGCTGCGCTATCGTTTCTAAAATTTTTTCGGCTTCCGTTTCAAAGAGCCCGTCATCCGTTTCATGATAGCGCAACCTGAGTTTGGGCGATTCGGCAGAGCCCTGCAATTCACAAAATTTGAGCGCACAACGGTAGGATCCCGGGTGATCGAAGAGATAGCCCTGCACGGCCGTGCGGATATCCCTTTCCGTCACCGAGTCAAAGCGGACGCTCTCACGGAATTCCTCTACGGCAGATGCGATCTTTCCGTAAGCTGCGCGCTGTTCGGCTGTCATGTTGTTGAAATAAAATTCTTCCGTCATCGGATGCTCCTCGTCTCCCCTTTTGACACACAGGTCTCAAAGGGGGATCGTCTTTCGGATCATGCAAAATGGAAAACAAAAATCCCTATTTTTGAAAAAACGCAAGTTGCTTGATACGATCGACTTGCTCAAAGAAAGGTCCCGCCAACGCGGCAAAATTTCAGAAAAATTACTGTTAGTGTTTTTTTAGTTTGTCATGAAATGACAAACTGCCCCCATGGGGGCAACCCATGATTATAATTACTAACTATATAATACAACTTAACTCCCCTCTGTGTCAACTGTACAGAGGGGAGTTTTTCGACCATTTGAAATTTTTTTTGACAATTTTAACCAAGAACCCCCAAATTGCGCACGGGACCTGACGACGCCCGCCCTCGGCTCCCCCTTCGAGGGGGAGCTGTCACGGCTGCCCTTGCCGTGACTGAGGGGGTGTCATTCTGATTATGCCCCACCACAATTTTTAATTTTGAATTTTGAATTTTTAATTCAAAGAGTCCGTGCGTTTAATGGGATCCTTCCCCTTCGACTACGCTCAGGGTCAGGATGAGCGCGGGGCACGGGGTCCATCCTCATCCCGAGCGCAGCCCCGCGTCATTCTGAGAACGAGAGAAGGACGAGAGGACGGGAATCGACCCGCCCCGCGCGCATTCTATTCGTGTCTAAGCGCGGCACGAGACCCTTGGCGCGAAGTTAGAATCTCGCGGGGCGGACACTTTGCGGTCGTTGCCCACCCCCCTACCCCCCTCCTCGGGAGGGGGCATTGACTGCGTTCAGGCTCTCGTTCTCAGCATGACGCCGCTACACGGACTTCGTTTGAGGGCGTACCCCCACCCCTACCCCGCCCCCTTACGCAGGGGGCAGGCAAGAGGCGGGGTCAGGATGAGCGCGGGGCGGCTACACCTCGGGATGAGGGCAGGAGCGGGAAATTAGGAACGCTGGTCGGCGATGAGGTCTGCCAAAATGTCGGCGGCGGAGGCGACAAGGTCGGCGCAGGGACGCTTTTTGTAGTAGGCCGCGTTCCGTGTCTCGGCGGCGGGAGAGGTGTCCGTATGCACACCTGCACCCGTAAGGAGCTCCCCGCAGTTGTAGCTGCCGTTTTCCTCCTTGAAGCGTTTTGCCAGCGTCTGCACGAGGGCATAGATCTCGCTCTTCCCATTTTCGGGAAACACGAGTCCCAACACCACCGCGCTGCCCGACACGGCGCCGCAGGTTTCCCTGAGCCTGCCGAGCCCGCCGCCGAGCGCAACCGTCGCCCGCGCAAGGGTGCTTTCGTCCACCCCCGTCTCCTCGCGAAAGGCCAGCGCAACGGCCTGTGCACAGTTGTACCCGTTCAAAAAATTCTGCTTTGCAATTTCACCTTTGGTCATATGTCACCTCATGAAAATTGTAACATATGTGCGAAATTTTGTCAAGACGGCATGCGAAATTCCGCATGAAGAAGATTGCCGAAGAGGTTGTAATCGATGCGCACCGCACCCTTCTCATAGGGGAAGGTGAACGCCCTCTGCCGCGCTCCCTCTTTCCCCGAAAAGGTGATCTCCTTCCTCTCCTCGTCGATCTGATAGGTCCCGCCGTAGCCGCCCTCGCTGCCCTCCGCAGTGAGGTAGGAGATCAAAAAATTCCCGTCTCCCTTGAGCTCCAAAGAGAGCTTTTGGAACCTGTCTGTCAGATCCCTTCCGCCGATCGAGATCTTCTCGCATTTGTACATCCCCGCATAGGGGTGGGAAATGTCCTTGAGGGAGCTCATATCCTCCGCCCTTTCGCAGGCGGCGAGGCAGAAGAGGAAACAGACGGCGAGCAGGGTTGCAATTGTCCCGAAAAACTTTTTCATAGAAAAACCTTGCTCATTTTGTGCAAGTTTTATGCTATTTTGAATTTTCTTCTCTCCGCAGGGGGAATTTTGTTTGTCATAAGCGGAAGAAAATGATATAATATTGTCTGTTTTTGGAGATTTTACGGCCTATGCGTATCAAATGGTATGGGACGGCCTCGCTTCTCATCGAGAGCGGGAATACGAGGCTGCTCATTGACCCGTACCTCAAACAACTCAATCAGACGCTCTACAGGATCCCCATGGATGAGGCGAAAACGGCGGATGCGATCTTCATCACCCACCCCCACCTCGACCATTTCGGGGATATCGGCGCGTTTACGGAAGATACCGTCATTCCCGTGTTCGTCTCCGAAAACGGCATTTTACACGCGGAAAAGCTCGGGCAGAACACCGACGGCATGATCTCCTATGCCGCAAACGAGGAGATCAAGATCGGCTCCTTCGTCATTCACACCTATCAGAGCCGCCACTGCGTGTTCGACCTCCCCACGGTGCTCCGCGTCACCTTTGCCCCGCGGACATGGCTGCATGCGATCGGCTGTCTGAAGCTCTGCCACCATGCCCTTCAGTATAAATTGCAGGGCGACTGCTATGCGCTCCACATTTCGGACGGGGAGAAGTCCGTCTTTGTGCTCGGTTCTGCGGGCATGGAGGAGAATGTCTCCTATCCGCAGGGGGCGGACCTTCTCGTGTTTCCCTATCAGGGCAGGAGCCGCATGCACAAGTATATGGTGAAGTTTTTGGAGGCGTTCAGGCCCAAAAATGTCATGGCCGACCACTTTGACGACGCCTTTCCCCCGCTCACCCACAGGGAGAACATGGAGAAATTCGCTCCCACAGTCAAAAAAATTCTCCCCGATGCGGAGGCGATCGTTCCGCAGGAGGGAGAGTGGTACGAAGTTTAGAGTTTGACGAGGGTGAAGGGCTCCTCTTGCGCCGTGCAGAGGCAGACGGTGCAACCCTCGAGCTCAAAATGTTTCAGCTGAACACCGACAGGCGCGTCCTTGAAATAGAGGACGCCTTTTTTGTACTCCAAATGCGGAAGAATGCCTGCAAGCGTGCCGCCGAGGAACTTGACATACGCCTCCTTGGCCGTCCAGAGCTCGAAGAAGTCCTCTGCCCTCTCTGCGGGGGTGAGGCGGGAGAGGATGGCGTCGAGCTTGCGGGGCTTACGGCGTTCGGCGTCCAGCCCCACGGTTTGCTCCCCGACCGCGACGGCGACGAGCCCGTCCGTATCGGTGAGGCTGAATTCGCACTCGCCCTTTTCGAGATACGGCTTGCCGTTTTCGGTACGGAGGACCTGCGATCCCCCGCCGTGTCTTTTGAGGACTTTTTGGAGGACTTGTTGGAGGAACCCCTCTCCCCCTTCCGCCGTGTAGTAAATGACCATGGAATGATTATAGCACGAGTGCGGCAATTTGTCAAAGCATGGCTTCCCACCGACCGTCCCCGCGTCATTCTGAGAACGAGAGAAGGACGAAAGAACGGCCCAAGGCTTCCCCCTGCGGGGGAAGCTGTCGCGCTGTCCTTGCGCGACTGATGAGGGGAGCTATGATTTGGAATGCCCCTCATCCGTCTGCCTTACGGCAGCCACCTTCCCCCCACAGGGGGAAGGCTCGCGAACTCCCGTTCTCAGCATGACGCCGCCACACGGACTTCGTTTGAGGGCGTACCCCCACCCCTACCCCGCCCCCTTACGCAGGGGGCAGGCAAGAGGCGGGGTCAGGATGAGCGTGGAGGCACGGGGTCCACCCTCATCCCGAGCGTAGCGAG
>CANRDK010000040.1 GCA_947629345.1 uncultured Clostridia bacterium | reverse complement strand
TACTTGACGAAGGGCGTCGCGTCCTCGTTTCCCTCGTGCCAGCCCTTCCCGCTCGCCGCGAGCGCGTCGTAATACAAATCTTTGTATTTGGCGATCTTCGCTTCCAAAGAGATATATTTCCCCACATAAAATCCGCAACGATATAAAAGCAGGGTGGTGAGCAGCCGAGACATTCTTCCGTTCCCGTCGAGGAAAGGGTGGATGCACAGAAAATCGTGAACGAATATCGGGATGAGGATAAGCGGATCGACTTCACCGTAGGCGATTGCCTCGTTGAACGACGTGCAGATTTCTTCGATTGCCCCCGGGGTTTCATAGGGAGGAAGTGGTGTGAAGAGCGTGACGGCATGACCGTCTGCGTCCGTCGCCGAGATATAGTTCTGCACACTCTTGAATTTCCCGCCGATCCCCACGTTCTTGGTGTTGTGCGAGTAAAGAATTTGATGGAGTTGAAGGATATAGTTCGGCGTGAGCGGAATATACTCATAGCTCTCGTGAATCAGATTCAAAACGTCACGATATCCCGCGATCTCTTCCTCATCGCGGTTTTTGGGCGTTGTTTTCGCCTCGACAAGCTGTTTGAGTCGTGTGTTCGTCGTGCGGATGCCCTCAATGGCGTTGGATGCTTCCGTACTCTGTATCTTGGCGATCTCCACGAGCTTTTTGAGCTCCTCGGGCTTCTGCCGTAAATAGCTCTCCTGCCTGCCTTGCATCAGGCGAATTTGGGAGATATATCCCACGATCTCCGAACTCCACAGGGCATCTTTGAGTTTCCGATAATCGAACTTGCGCATAACCTTCTCCTTATCGCATAAATTATAGCCAATTTTACGCGAAAAGTCAAGAAGCTAAGAGTAACATGGACAAAAATTTTACCCAAAGTTTCACCCGTGGGGACGTTATTTATCAAAGCGTGGAGAATATTTATGCCCTGACGATGTACTCGTTGGGGTTTTTCTCTTCCTTCGTGAGGGGGATGTCGGGCGCAAGACGGCGGAGACAGTACTTGTAATAGACTTCCTTCCCCGCGGGGCGCAGGAGCGCAATGCAATCCATGAGATATTGCCGCCAATTCTGCCACTTATCCGCATCCTTATAGTGATTGATCTTGCCGATCTTATAGTGGTCGACGCTGTTCTCCTCGAGCGTCCGCTCGATGAGTTTTAAACTCTCCTTGGGCTCGATGGTCGGCTCAAAACTGGCGAATGTCTTGATGCCGTTTTCATGCAGAATTTTCAGCGTCTCGAGCCGTTCCTTGGGGGAACTCGCAAACGGTTCCCATGCTCTGCTCTTTGCTTCATCGAGAAAGGTCAGCGTCGTTCCGACGGCAATTCTTCCCTTAAATGTCTTGAATACATCCATGTCGCGGAGCATCTTTTCCCCACCCTTGGAGAGCACCGCAACGGGGGCATGGTAGGCACTCAAAAGTTCGAGCGCCGCCCGTGTCGTGGCGCTGTCGTCCGTGTTGTCGCAGTAGACGTCGCCGATGAAGGAGAGCAAGATCTGCTCATGATAGACATTCTTCTGAAGGTCCTTTTCGAGATACTTCAAAACGTCTTTGCGGGGCGCAGGCTTGCCGAAATAGTTCTCCTCCGCCCGTTGCAGCGTGTGCGGGGCGTAGCAGTATTTGCAGCAATGACTGCACCCGATATAGAGATTTAAGGCATACGGGCTGTATTCTCTCGCCATGCCCGTGGGTCGATAGATGACACTCATGCCTTGATTATATCACAAGTGTCGCAAAAAAAGCATCAGTTTATCTTAAAAGAATTGTAATGTTTGAGATAATGATTTCGGATCTCATAATAATCGTCGTACGTTTGCCTTGAATCAGAGTTGCTTCGGGGCGGAGTGGGGGCATGCCATAAAATTTACGAATCTGAAACCGAAGAATATGCGTCTTTGCCGTTGTGGATGTTGACAAATTTCAAAGTTGCGGTAAAATAAGAAAAGGGGAGAGTGTATTATGATCAGAACAGCCATCGTAGAGGATGATCCCGCTTATGCCGCGGTGATTTCTGACTTTTACAGACGGTATGCCGAAGAGTGCGCCCGTGCGGTGAAGATCGACTTCTTCGAGAGCGGTCTTGCTTTTCTCGAAGGGTACGGAGAGGGGTACGATCTCGTCTTTCTCGACATTGAACTGCCCGACCTTGACGGCATGCACGTTGCGGCGGATCTTCGTGCCCGCGACAAGTCCGTGCTCATCATTTTTGTGACCAATCTTGCGCAATATGCCGTCAACGGCTATGATGTGCAGGCGTTTGATTTCATTGTGAAGCCCATCAAATACTACAACTTCGCCATGAAGCTGCGGCGGGCCTTTGAATGTCTCGACAACCTTTGCAAGCGCAAGATCTGGATCTCCACGCGGCAGGGCAAGCGGATGATCGATGCGGACAAGCTCCAATATGTGGAGATCATGCAGCATACGCTCGTCTTTCATATGACGGACGGCAAGGCGAGCGGGGCGGGCACGCTGAAGAGCGTGCAAACGGCGCTTGCGGGGCTTCCGTTTGAACTTTGCAACCGCTGTTATCTTGTCAATCTGCACTATGTGACGCAGATCGACGGCAATACTGTCTGTGTGGGGGGAGAATATTTGCAGATCTCCATTCCCAAGAAAAGGGATTTTTTGCGCGCTCTCAACAAATTTTTGGCGGCAAAGGGGGTGAATCCATGAGTGCGTTGTGGTGGTATAAACTTGTCTTTGTCACGGAACTTTTTATATCAGAAGGTTTTATGACCTTCCGCTTCGAGCGGCGCAGGCTCTGGTGGCTTCGTCTTTTATTTTCGGTGGTGGCGGCGTATCTCGTCGCCGTCTTTTTTCCGCTTCCCGCAAAATTTGCCTATTCGGGATGGTATCTCTCCGTGATGTGTCTCGTCCTATTCGCAGTTTCGCTCGGCGTCATCCTCTTCGTCTTCCGCGTCTCCTTTGCGAGCGGGCTCTTTTGCGCCATCACGGCGTACACGATCCAGCATCTCTCCTATGAACTCTATTCCATCTTCTCGCTGCTCTTTCCGCTCATGTCGCGGCAGGATATGTACGGCAACGGCGTCGTGGATCTTTCCACCTTCAACACGGGTGTGCTTGTTGCGCTTCTCATCTATTTCGATCTCTTTGTCCTCATCTGCGGGGGCTCTTACTTTATATTGCGCAAATACATGCGTCAGGATACCCGTTTGCGTATCAATGGTATGTTGCTTTTATACAGCGCCGGCATTTTGCTCATCGATGTCGTCCTCAACGCCTTTGTGGTCTACATTCCCGATACGGTCAAGTCGTATGAGCTCATCATCTGCGTCTTCAATGTGCTCTGCTGTCTGCTCGTCTTCTACATTCAGGTGAACGTGGTGCGCAGGCGTGACATCGAAAAGGAAATGGAGGGCATGGCGGCCACGATCAGCCAGATGCATCAACAGTACATGCTCCGCAAGGAAAGCATCGACCTCATTAACCGAAAGTGCCATGATCTTCGCTATCAGATGGCGCGCTTTGCGGCGGGCGATGCCGTCGATCGTGAGGAATTTCACAAGATCGAGGAAGCCATCGCCATCTATGACAATACGGTAAAGACGGGCAACGATGTGCTCGACGTGATCCTCACCGAAAAGAGTCTTCTGTGCCGCGAGAAGGGGATCGAACTCACCTGCATGGCGGACTGTTCCCGCTTCACTTTCATGCACGAGGGGGAGCTCTATGCGATCTTCGGCAACCTCGTAGATAACGCCATCGAGGCGGCGGAGGGGGTTGAGGACCTCGAAAAGCGGTGCATCGGCATCAACATCTACACGGTGGGGGAGATCGTGAGCATCGTCATCGAAAATTATTTTAGCGGCGAGCTCAAATTCAGCGGAGCCCTTCCCATGACGACCAAGGGAGATGAAAATTATCACGGATTCGGGCTCCGCAGTGTGGAGATGATCGTCAAGAACTATGCGGGGGACCTCACTGTGCAGGCGGAGGGCGGCATCTTCCGCGTCACTGTGCTTTTGCCCATTCCGAACAAAAAATAATGAATTCGTTCATCTCAAACCTAAGAATATGAAAGATACATTGACAGTTCTTTTCGTTGAGATTATGATAAAACCGAACAGAAAATGTTCAAATCTCAAAAAAAGGAGTGCAGAATGAAAAAAAAGAAACACTGGGGTTTCTTTGCAGGCCTGTGCGGCGTCTTTGCGTTCTATCTCACCGTCGCGTTTGTGGCGCTGGGGCTCATCCTCGGAAGGATCGAGGCGGAGACGAACGGGCAGGCCAATCTCTTCGGCACATGGTGGCAGGTCGCGATCTTTGTTCTCGATCTTCTCTGTGTGCTGGGGATGGCGGCGTTTATCGTCCTCTCCGTTCTCTCAAGAAAACGGATGGCGAAGGTGAACGGCGGGGATGTCATGGAGGTCGCGGATGAAAAAGCTGTTTAACAAGTATCTTTGGACGCTCTTCTCCATCTTCTTCGTCATCGCGTTCATCATCTTCATCGTCGGGGAATCTGTCATCCGCGAGAACGAGACAAACATCAACTATGGTTTCGGGATCGATCCCTACAAGCAGGTGACGGGGGAGGATGAAGAGGTCGTCAACGACTATCCCTCCGACTTTTTAAAGGCGGACGGAACGCTTGACGACGTCGCTATGCGCAAAAATTCAATGGCGGTGAGCGAAGCGGCGGCCGCCGAGGGTGCGGTGCTCCTCTGGAATGAGAACGGGGCGCTTCCCCTCAAAGAACATGCCAAGATCAGCTTCTTCGGGGTCTCGAGCAAGCCGAAGAACTATCTTTACATTGGGCACGGCTCGGGACATGTTACGGTCACGACGACGGACTTCCCCGACCTCAAGGCGCAATTCGAGTCGGAGCAGAAGTTCACCGTCAATCCAACGCTCTTGAACTCCTATCCCGACACGCAGGCGTATGCGATCCTCTCCAACCCCAACGGGGACGACAACCACTATCGCGAGTTCACCGTCAACGAAAGGGCTTGGAACACCGTCGCGACGAGCAGCGTCAGCGCTTCCTTCAAGGATTACGGCGACGCCGCCATCTACATTATCTCGAGGACGGGCGCCGAGGACGGCGACACATGGTTCGATACGAGCAAAAACACGCCCGACCGGCACATCGAGGACAACTATCTCGATCTGACAAAGAACGAGGCGGATACGCTCGAGGCGCTCTGCGAGCTCAAAAAGAACGGGACGTTTTCTTCCGTCATCCTCGTGCTCAACACGGGCACGCCGATGCAGATGAAGAACATCGTCAAGTACGACATCGACGCCTGTCTCTTTGCGGGCATGGGCGGGAATGCATCCTTTGCGGCGCTCTATGACGTCATGAGCGGAAAGGTGAGCCCTTCCGGCAGGCTCGTGGATACCTACGCCTACGACGGCAACTCCGCTCCCTCTTCCGTCAACACGGGTGCGTTTGAATTTACCAAATACGGCTCTCTTCCCGCGGAAAACCGCGGCGGCAACAGCTATAACCACGCCTATATCGTCTATGAAGAGGGCATCTACGTCGGCTATCGCTACTATGAGACGCGGTATGCGGATGCAGTGATGGGGAGCGGGAATGCCTCTTCATCGGCGGGCGTTGTCGCGGGCAGCGGAAACTGGAAATATCAGGACGAAGTCAAGTTTCCCTTCGGCTACGGCATCTCCTACACAAATTTCGGCTATTCCGATTTCAAAGTGACGAAGAGCGGAAGCGATTACAATGTTTCCGTCACCGTTGAGAATAAGGGAAACGTCGCGGCCAAGACGCCTGTGCAGATCTATCTTCAGAAGCCGTATACCGACTACGATAGGGAGAAGGGGATCGAAAAGTCCGCCATCGAACTTGTCGGCTACACCAAGACGGGGCTCCTCGAACCGGGGAAGAAACAGACCGTCACGGTCACTGTTCCCGAGTACGAATTCAAGACATATGACTCCTACGGCGAGAAGACATATATCCTCGAGAAGGGGGACTACTATCTCGCGACGGGCTTCGACGCCCATGACGCCCTCAACAACATTCTTGCCCTTCGCGGCTATGATGCGGAGGACGGCATGGTGGATTCGCTCGGCGCTTCCGCAGCGGGCGACGCTTCCTTTGCCTACGCTGCCAACGTCAAGCAGGACGACTTCACAAAATATTCCGTCGCTCCCGCCGACAGCCGCGTCAAGGTGACCAATCAATTCGACAACGCCGACATTCTTCTCTATCCCGGCACGGCGGACCAGCGCGACGCCGTCACCTATCTCTCGAGAAAGGATTGGGCGGGGACCTATCCCGAAGCGCCCGTCTCCCTCGAGGCGCGCAACCGCACCTTCGTCACCGACATGCAATACAGCGCGACAGTGGAGACGGATCCCGATGCGGTCATGCCCAAATACGGTGAAGTCACCAATCCCGCGGGCAGACTCAACCTCGTCAATATGAAGGGACTCTCCTACTCGGACGAGCACTGGGAAAATCTTCTCGACCAGCTCACGTGGGAAGAGACGATCACCATCTGCGGCGTGGGGAACCACGTCATCAGCGCCTGCCCGAGCGTCGCCTCGCCCCCCGTTCTCGCCTATGACGGACCCGCGGGCGTGCGTGAAAAAGTTCCGAAGGATGTCGGAACTTCCATGGCTTTCCCGGGCGGCGTGCTGCTTGCGAGCACGTGGAACGAGGAAGCCGTCGAAGAGGTCTGCAAAGCGTTTGGAAACGAGCTCATCCATGCGGGCGTCGGCGAGCTCTACGGCACGGGCGCGGGCATCCACCGCTCCGTCTACGGCGGCAGAAACTGGGAGTACTTCTCCGAAGATCCCTTCATCTCGGGGCGTACGCTCACCGCCGAAGTCAAGGGGCTTCAGGGCAAGGGCGCGATCGTCAATATCAAGCACTTTGCCCTCAACGATCAGGAGATCTACCGCTGCGGCACGACGACATGGGCAAACGAACAGGCCATCCGAGAGATCTATCTGAAGGCTTTCGAGCCCGCCGTCACCGAGGGAAACGCCAACGGCGTCATGAGTTCCCTCAACCGTATCGGCTGCGTCTGGGCGGGGAAACACAAGGGTCTTCTGACCAATGTTCTCCGCGATGAATGGGGCTTTATCGGTCTCGTGGAGACGGACTCCGCGTCGGGGCTCTACATGCGTCTCGTCGACGCACGCGCCGAGGCGATCGTCGCAGGCAACGACCTGTGGCTGAGAGGAAATTCCAACGGCGAGCTCTGGACGGGGTATGAAAACAATGCGACCGTCGCCTGTGCCCTGCGTGAATCGGCACACAGGATCCTCTATACCGTGCTCAATTCCGCCGCCATGGACGGTGTGGGCAACAACACAAAGTGGGTCTATGAGACGCCTTGGTATTACAGTGTGATCACAGCCGGGCAAATCGTAACGGGTGTGCTCTCCGGCATCGGGATCGCAATGGCGGTAGCTTCGTTTGTGCTTCCGCTCAGGAAAAAGAAAGGAGGAAAATCATGAAATTCAGAAAAGTACTTTTAACGGGTCTTTCCCTCGTAGCATCTGTTTTGTTTACGGTCGGCCTCGCGGCCTGCGGCGGCACCCCCGATGGCCCCGACGGCCCCGGCGGCTCGGGCTCGGGTTCAGGCTCCGGTTCGAATGACCATGTCTGTACGTCCAAGTGTCCCGAATGCGGGCTCTGCCTCGATCTCACCTGCAACAAAACTGCCTGCCGTGAGAAGTGCGGCGACGCGCTCAACTATAACTACATCTTCGACGTGACTTCCCTTCGGGTCGCCAAGACGAACGGCACCGTGAATCCCGGCGGCGGCTGCGTCGAGGACTTCACAAAGACACAGGACGCTTCCATCGTCTACAAACTCAAGGCATCGGATGCGGCGACCGTCACCCTGACGGCGTACGTCTCCGAGACGGCGGAAGAGGACGTCTTTACTGACAGCATCGAAGTCAAAGTCAACAACGGCGAAAAGCTCAGCCGTGCCGCAAAGATCCCTGCGGGAGAGGACGGCGCATGGGCGCAAGTCAACCTCGGCTGTATCGACCTTCAGAAGGGCTCCAACGAGATCTCCTTCGTGGCACAGGGAGACGGCGTCAAGGCGCATAAGTTCCAGAAGATCGAACTCTACGGCGACCTCGACAGCATCGAGCTCGAGCAGGCGCAGGGGCTCTGGCATGACTGCACTTCCAAATGTGAAGTGTGCGGAAAATGCACGAATTTCAGCTGCTACAACTCAGGCTGTGCCGAGAAATGCGAATGCGAGAGCGGTGCACCCGCCCACATCTTCTGGGTGTGCGACGAGCGCGTGAAGGCCAACCGCGATGTGAACAAGGAACTCGATGGCATCGGCTGCTCGTGGGGCAAGTGCACGACGATGGTCTATACGCTCACCTCCCCCGAGACAAAGACAGTGAAATACGGCGCCGTCGTCTCCGTGGATACGAGCGAACGCCTCTTCACCGACCAGTTCACCGTCACCGTGAACGGAGAAAAAGTTCCCGCGGGGACAGGCGCCATGCCGGTCGGCCCCGAACGGCTCTTCAATGAATATCACCTCGTCATCGTGGGTGAAATGACGCTGCAAAAGGGCATCAATGTCATCCGCATCGATCAGGATCTTGTCGGCAAGACGAGGGAAGAGTGGAAGACGGCCTACAATTTCCAGTCTCTCATTTTCTTCACCGACCTCGACATCGATTGGAGCGAGAGCGAGCATACCCTTCAGGCAGTGCCCGAAGTTGAGGCCACCTGCAAGACGGAGGGCACAAAGGCGCACTGGGTCTGCACCGATGAGGACTGCGGCAAGCTCTTCCTCGACGAGTTCGGCGTCGAAGAGGCAGACGCAGCAGCGCTCGTCATTCCCGCCGACGAGACCAAGCATGTTTTCGACATTTTCGAGGACAAAGTCGTCTGCACGGTCTGCGAAACCGAGATGACGAATATCTTCAGCGGTCTCGATGAGAAGGTCCTCTTTGAGGAATTGAAGGGCGATACCTACGAACCTGCTGAGAAGACTATGTCCGACGACCAGACGACTGACGGAAAGGGATATCTTCCCAATGTGAATAAGACAGTCCGCCGCATCACCTTCTTCATCAGTGCGAGCAAGGCGACGGAGGCGTATCTCTGGACGAACAACTCTGCGATCGCTACGCACTATCTTGTCGAGTACGGCAAGACGTGGGTGGTGTATGTGAATGGCACGGAGTACACGAGCAAGACCATTCACCACAATACAGACGGCGGCGGTGGAACGGACAAATGGCGCAACTTCAAGTTCGAATTCGTCGCCAAGATCGGACTTCTCGCGGGCGTCAACAAGATCGAATTCGTCTCCACGGGGGCTGAATCCTGTAACTTCCGCGACCTCGGACTCATGGGTTCGGATGCGACGTTCACCCTCGCGGAAGGCACGCCAACGCCCCCGCCCGACCCCACGCCCGCGCATGAATGCGAGAGCAAGTGCATCATCTGCGGCAAGTGTACGAACGTCGGCTGCACGGAAGAAGCCTGCACGGAAAAGTGTACCGCACACAAAGTGAAGGGGACCTTTGACCCGCTCGATGACAAAGTCGTCTTCGAGAAAAAGAATGATACGACGGGCGAATTTTCGTCCGAAGGGGCTGTGAAAGACGCCAAGAACGAGGGACATGTCGGTTTCTCGAATGCGAAAGGGGATGTCAAGAACATCGCAAGACTCACTTTCTACATCCAAAGCGACAAGGCGACGACGGCCGACCTCTGGACGAACGTCAGTGCCATCGCGAGCGGTTCGGTCAATTACACCGATTCTTGGACGGTGACCGTGAACGGGACGGAGATCTCGAGCGAGACCATTCATCACATCTACGACAAGACCACCTCTTCGGCGGCGAACAGATACTTCGACTATGCCTATGAATTCGTTGCAAACATCTCGCTCAAGGCGGGCGTGAATGTCATCGAATTTACATCAACGGGTGCGCAGGCCCTCAACTTCGATATGCTGGTCCTCGGCAACCTCGGCGACGAGACGGCCTCGGTCACTTTGACCGAAAAACCCGCTTCGCCCGCCCAAGCCGCGGCGCTTCCCGCAACAAAGCGTGACATCTGACCTTTTTCCTCCTTATGACAGGGCTTTCTTCGGAAAGCCCTGTTTCTTACTGCTCAACAATGTACAGGAAAGAGATAAAAACCGATGTGGGAATTTCAAACAAGGAACCTGACCCGATTTGGTTCGGATTAGGAGCTCCACAACAAAATGCGATATAAAGGAGCATCCGACGTAAAAATGGAGCCCTTGCCGTGAATTATGGCCCTTGGAATTCATCGTGTTGCGATGACCGTGAGCAACCTAAGCCAATGTACGCAGGGATATTACTGCAAAGGTTACGTCGGTTATCAGCAACCGAACGATCCGGATCTTATCAATCATTTGAAAAACATGACAAAAGTAAGAAACGAGTTGGAATTGGTGCACGATTTTGTTGTTGCATATGATTTCGGCTCAAAACGTGTTATAATATATGTAATTGCAAAAACGAGAGAGTGACAATGTATTCCGAAAGCGCCCTAAAACTGTATGCTTTGAAAAAAGAGGGGATCGTAAGATCGAATGCCGCATTTTGGCGAGACCATGAGAAGATTTTGCAAACAGCCGACTTTGATTTGCGTCCCTATGCCCGTGAATTGGAAGGAAACGGAATAAATCTTCTCTGTGCATTCGATGAAGATTTCCCGCGCATCGCTCTTCTTCTTCGTGTGAGCGAAAAGCCATATCTCTTCGCCTATCGGGGAGATATTTCCCTTTTGAAAAACCTTGATCGCAATGTTGCCGTTGTGGGAGTTTTGAACCCCTCGGAAGAGGTCATTTCCCGCGAGAAAAGAGTTGTGGCGGAACTCGTTGAAAAAGGTTTTACGATCGTCAGCGGGCTCGCGCGGGGGTGTGATACAATCGCTCATCGGGAATGCCTCGCTTGCGGCGGGAAGACTGTCGCTTTTCTCCCGACGACGCTTTCCGATATTTATCCCAAGGAAAATGCGGTGCTTGCGGAAAAAATCGTGGAGGGCGGCGGACTCGTCGTCACGGAATATATCCTCGAGCCCAACACGCGGCAAGAAACGATCGGTCGGTTCATTGCCCGTGACAGATTGCAGGCGATGTTTGCAAGCCGTATTATTCTGATTGCAAGCTATCTGAAGGGCGGGGGCGACAGCGGTTCCCGCCATGCCATGGAAAAGGCGAGGGAGTACGGGCGGGAACGATACGTCATGTACCGCGAGGAAGATATCGACGACCCGCAATTCGGTCTCAACCGACAAATTTTACAGGACGGCGGAACCGTCTTAACAGCAAAAACGCTCGAAGCATTTTCAACGTGAAATTCGTTTTTTTATGCAATCTATCTTGTGCAGATAAAATGAAAATCGGCGGGGGCGATTCGCTCCCGCCTGTCTTTATAGCTTGAAGTTTTTGAACTCCTTCATAGAAAAAGATAATCCGAACGTTTTGCGAATTACAAAAAAGTTCGAATTATCCCAATGTGGCTGAGAGAGGTCAACCTAAATAGAACTTTTTATAAGACAGCGAGAAGAACTTTCCCGCTGTTTTTGCTTGACACGAATTGTCCCTTGACTATCCCTTGACTGCCCTTATAGTGTCCCTTGACTATCCCTATTGAGATCGTGGCGTGTGCTTGTCTTGAACAAGTAGAACAATTATTTCTTGGCGTAGTAGTTTTTTATCGCCTCGATAAAACGTGTGCCGAAAGAATCGTATTTTGTTTCATTCAAACCGTGAAGGGCTAAAAATTCCTCTCGTGTTTCGGGGCGATAGGTTGCAAGACTCACCAAGCCCTGATTGCTGATGACTTTATAGGGCGCAATTCCTTTTTCTTTGGCGATATCAAAACGCAGAGCGCGCAGAGCCGTCAAAAGTTCCATGTCTGTAATAATATTCCCCTCATCGTCTGCGACAACATTAAAATCATCTTTGCCGATGAAGGTTGTTTTATGTATTTCAGCCTTTTTACGCTCCACAGCAACAGATTTTTCGGGAGCTGTTTTTATCTGCGGCATTTGGAGGGGAACATCTTTTTGATAAGACGGTTTATCGGCAGATAAATCATCTTCAAATCCTGTACTAAGCCAGCGTTTATAATATTCGCGGCTCATGCGCCTGTTACATCCTGTGTCATCAGCTTTGTAGTTCGTACAGCCTAAAATGTAATTATCTCCCGTCTTTGCTTTTTTCACGATAAGATATCCATCTTGACATCTATCACATTTTTGAATCGCAAAGTCCCCGCCTGCGATCTCATTTGTCATGAAACTACAAATTTCAGGCTCATTCGAACACATCCATAACCGCAACCCATAGTTTTTCTTATATCGCAACTGTAAAGGATACCCGCAAATCGGGCATTTTTTCATCATGCCGACATTTGTTTCAACTTCTTGATTCAGAGTTCCATTTACCGTAATATTGGGATAATCCTTTATGAGTTCCAAAATAAATTCGGACGGATGATTTTCGGGGGTAACGATAAAGACCCTGTTTTTTGTGCGCGTCATCGCCACATAAAAGAGCCGCCGTTCTTCCGCATACTCAATCGAAGTGTCGTCCTTGACGACATACTTCATCACAGGATCGTCATCTATCTTGGAGGGGAATCCGTAGATTTCATTTCTTGCATTTACGATGATGACATTATCATACCCCAAGCCCTTTGAGCTGTGTGCAGTCAAAAACTCTAACTTCGCTTTCGGATATTTTTTGCTGAAAATCTTCCCGTTGTTTTCATCGTAAACGAAGTCCTTTGAGAAGCAGAGGTTGCGGGCGTCAAAATTAAACCGACCGATCAATAGAATCGAGGAGTTTACGCTTTTGCCCTCGCGACGATTTTGCTCCAAAATTTTTCCGATAAGTCCCTCGACCTGTTTGCCGAGATGATAATATTTGCCGCCTTTTCCTTGCACTTCCTTTTTGTCATATTCTTCGCTGTAAGTTTGAATGACAACAGGTTTTTGAATATGTTTCGGCGAAATCAAGGACTTTTTGATTTGAGATCCGTTCCTCTGAACGAAATTTCCCGCAATATCGATGACTTCCTGCGCGTTGCGGTATGTTCTTGTAATTTTCAGTTCTTGCCCATATCCCATGATAGAGCAGAAGTGTGTGAACAGAGTAATATCCGAGCCGCTGAACGCATAGATCGACTGCCAATCGTCGCCGACTGCAATGATTTTTGCCTTGCAGATTTTCGACAATTCCCTCGTTAAATCAAAGCGTTGCCGAGAAATATCTTGATACTCATCAACGATAATATACTTGAAATCAAGTTGTTCGCCTGAAATTTGCTTTTCGCGCAGGATCCTTGCCGAATCGTTTATCATGTCCTCGAAGTCGATCGCATTTTCTTCCGACAGCCTCTTTTGGTATTCCAAGTAACACGCTTTGCAAATATCAAAGAACAATTTGGTGCGGACGTTGGAGTTCATTCGCTCAAACCGATAGAAATCATCGAGCGTATATCCGTTCGTTTTGAAATTGACAATAAATGTGCAAAGAAGTTTCACAAGTTTGACAATATACTTATTTTCCTCGGTATTGACAAGTTTTGTGAACACTTCTTCCGACGGGCGGCGATTCAGAACGAACCCGTTTTGCTCTAACTGTTCGCGCAAA
This sequence comes from uncultured Clostridia bacterium, assembly GCA_947629345.1. GTDB lineage: Bacteria > Bacillota > Clostridia > Christensenellales > Borkfalkiaceae > Gallimonas. The sequence continues at coordinate 1,603 of CANRDK010000040.1, read as the reverse complement.
TGGACGAGAAGATCCCGTCCGTCGTTGTACTGTGAAAATGTATATATCAGTTTACTACCGTGTTTCTTGTGCAGGGCAATTTTATCTTGGATCTCTTGCTTGTAGCGATTGAGTTCCTCCGCAGAATAAAAATTGTGCCTGCCGCTTTCGGTGATGCCAAAATGCTCGATATATGCAACTTTTTCTCCCTGTCTGATACAGAAGTCGGGGGTATAGGGCTTTTTCGCTTTCAGAATGTGATAGGGATAAATCTCTTCGTAAGTATAATCAATTTGATTTAAGTATAAGAAGTTTGCGATTTTTACCTCTTGCACGGAGCGCAAAACTTCATTTGTGATCGTGGTGATTTTATGTGTACGCCTATCAATAATTTGTGTATTGTATTCGTTGAGGTTGCTTTTCAGTGAACTGAAATCAGCTTTTGCAATATAGTTAAAGAAAAGATTGATATCGTCACCCTCATAAGGGGCGTCAAAATACGAGCCGAAAAACAGTATCAGTTTATCGACAAGTTCGGGTTGAGTAAGGACTTTCCCTTTGAGATAATTATTTACGCAGTGAAAGAGAAATCCGCTATCGACGATTTTCTTCTTTTCATCGTCCTGTTTCCGAAGGATCGCATAGCCGGCGCTATGAAATGTTGTGATGGGGCATGGGATCAAAAGACCTGAGTTGATGCGTTCTTTCAATTCGCCGACCGCCTTATTCGTGTAGGATATCACAAGGATCTGTTTCGGATCGATATGCTTCTTTTCAACCAAATATCTGACTTTTGCCGCAACAGTCGTTGTTTTCCCTGCCCCCGCGCCGGCGATGATCAAGGTGTGATCTTCATCGGAGAGCACGACTTCACGCTGTTCGGCGTCGAGTAGAATATTCGGGTCTACTTCATAGAGGATCTTATCCAAATACGCCTTTTCCGACAATAAATGATCGCGGATAAAGGCATTGTTATGCTCTTGGATCAACGAAGATCCCTTTTTCAAATCAATGATATCTTCATAAAATGAAAGAAATTTTTTGATCTCAGATTCCTGCAATTTGTTGTGTTTGCAGTAATAAGACAGGGTGTCCGCCTTTTGTGCACTCTGAAAAAAAGTATAAATATCCCCGTATTTTTCAAGGATATCCTTATAATCGCTCCGCGCAATGAATTTATCTGCAGAGAGCAATGCTTCAAACTCTTGATTGCAGGCAACGGCTTTGTTGTATTCGCTCGGCAGATGCGTTTTCTGTTTTTTGCTGAACCATTTCGAAAAAACGCTCATAGTATTTATCCAAATCCTCAACGTGTAAAATCATTATAGCAAAATCCTCGGAGATTTTCAACAATAATCAGGCAAACAGTCGAAAGGTTTTATGCTTGTGGACGAATATCTTTCGTTTATCCCTCAATTATCCCTACTTTATCCCTTGATTATCCCTTGTGGCAACAGGGCGTGTGCTTGTCTTGAACAAGTGCGGCGGCTAACGCCGCCGCAGACAAGCACACGCCCTGCCGAACCGCAAAACCAAAAAAGAAAGTCATCAAAGCCGCGCGAAGCGGCGGCCGCCGCTGAACCGCTTGGCGATCCGCCGCTTGGTCGCGGCGGTCTTTTTTGAT